>JBOZRS010000046.1:0-4400 GCA_050789065.1 Microvirga sp. | reverse complement strand
GGACGCGGCCACCGATGCGCAGGCAGGTTTCCGTGCCCGGGATGTAGAAGAAGCCTGCACCGTAGGTCGAGCAGACGCGAACGTATTCAACAGGAGCAGCCTTCTTCACGGGAAGATCGGCAGCTTGAGCCCCGGCAACGGCAGCGAGACCTGCGACCGATCCGAGGAAGAGGCTCTTAGCGAGCTTCATGGTTGACCTCCAAAGTTTCGAGACCCTTGGGGGGTCGGGTTTTTGTGCTTCGGCAGCTTCAGCGAAGCCTCAAACACGTCCCTTTTCCCCTAGGACTTAGCGCCTCCAGCCGTCCTGGCTGGTGATCACCAAATCACGACCGGGGTGCCCCCGTCGCTGAAGCCACATTAGCTAGCGCAGCCGTGCAAGCAACCGAATGAAGGCGCAAAATGGGCGGCCCACAGGGCTTTTCAAAGCCATGTTGCACAAACGCAACGTTTCCTCGCCCGTCCATTTACTCTTCGTAAAGATTTGGCCCCGTTTTTTAATAAACCCTTAAAATAAAGGCGTTTCCGGGCCTGAGCAGTTCACCCGTGACGGTACGGAATCCATGCCTTCGACCACCCTGACAGGACGGGGAGCCTGTGAATAACCCGTTGCCGGCTCGGACAGGTTTTTGCCGCAAAGGGACGAAAAGAGGCCGGTCGAGCCGGCCTTTCGGTCGAATCGTCGCGTCACAGGGTTCTAGGCGACATCCGGCTTCAGGACGCCGCGGCGGATCTGGTCCTCCTCGATGGATTCGAAGAGCGCCTTGAAGTTGCCCTCGCCGAATCCCTCGTCGCCCTTGCGCTGGATGAACTCGAAGAAGATCGGCCCGATGGCGGTCTTGCCGAAGCGCTGGAGCAGGACCTTGGTGAAGCCGCCCTCGACCACCCCCTCCCCGTCGATCAGGATGCCATTCTTCCGGAGACGGTCGAGGGGTTCGCCGTGGTTCGGCAGACGCTTATCGATCCGCGAATAGTAGATGTCGTTGGGCGCCGGCATGAACGCGAGCCCGGCATCGAGCAGCGACTCGATGGTTTCGTAGAGGTCGTGGGAGCCCAGCGCCACGTGCTGGATGCCCTCGCCCTTGTACTCCTGAAGATATTCCTCGATCTGCCCGGTCTCGCCCGCATCCTCGTTGATGGGAATGCGGATCTTCCCGTCCGGGCTCGTCATGGCGCGGGAGTGGAGCCCCGTGAGCTTTCCCTCGATGTCGAAATAGCGGATCTGGCGGAAGTTGAAGAGGCGCTCGTAGAAGCCTGCCCACTCGTTCAGCCGCCCGCGATAGACGTTATGGGTCAGGTGGTCGATGTAGTAGAGCCCGACGCCCCGAGGCCTGGGGTCGCGCTCGCCGAGCCATTCGAAGTCTACATCGTAGATCGACCCGTTCCGGCCATAACGATCGACGAAATAGATTTGCAGGCCGCCGATGCCTTCGATAGCCGGGATTTCAAGTTCGTTGGGACCGACCTGGGTCTGGGCCGGTTTCGCGCCGAGCCGAAGGGCGCGCTCGTAGGCATGTTTGGCGTCCACCACCCGGAACGCCATGGCGGGGGCGGATGGGCCATGCCGGCTCGCGAACCGCTCGGCGAAGGAACCCGGCTGGGCATTCACGACGAAGTTGATGTCGCCCTGGCGATACAGGGTGACGTTCTTCGAGCGGTGCCTGGCGACGGCGCCAAAACCCATCGTCTTGAAGAGACTGTCGAGAGCCTGTGGATCGGGATGGCAGAATTCGACGAACTCGAAGCCGTCGGTTCCCATGGGGTTCTCGTCGGTGATGGCGGGGGGCGGTGCATCGTGCGGGAACGGTCCCATGGCTCTCCTCCTGTCGCGGCCGGGCCCATCGCGGGCCTTCACGCAAGAACAACGCATCCGCCCCCGCGACGGATGCGTTGTTCGCCTCAGGCAGCGTCCGGCTGATTGGCCGGAGCGGCATCCTGGAAGGCCTTGAGCGCCGCGCAGGCGGCATCGACCGCCGCGATCTTCGGATAGGCCTCGAGCGGAATGTTGAAGCGCCGCGCATTGAAGACCTGCGGCACGAGATAGAGATCGGCCAGGGAAACCCGGGAGCCGAACGCATAGGGACCCGGCTCGAGCAGGGCCTCGATGGCGTCGAACCCTTCGCGCACCCAATGGGCGTACCATTCGTCGGCCGCGGCCTGGTCATGCCCCAGCTTGGTCTTGAGGTAGGCCAGCGTGCCGGAATTGTTGAGCGGGTGGATATCGCAGCCGACGATGCTGGCGACCGCCCGGACCTTGGCGCGGTTGATCGCCCCTATTGGGAGCAGGGGCGGCTCCGGATAGACCTCGTCGAGATATTCGAGGATGGCGGGCGACTGGATGAGTGTCGTGCCGCCGATATCCAGGGAAGGCACGCGACCCTGGGGGTTGACGGACCGGTACGCCTCCCCGCGCTGCTCACCTTTCAGCAGATTGATCGGAACGGACTCGTAGGCCACCCCCTTCAGGTTGAGCGCGATCCTGATGCGGTAGGCCGCGGACGACCTGAAATACGTATAGAGCTTCACTCTTCACCCTCCTGTTCTTCCGGAGCCATCGTCCGGGCATGGCCGCTGAGCCTATCGATGAGCGAGGCGAGCAACTCCTGCTCCTCGGACGTGAGAACGGAGACGAAGCGCTCCTCGAAGGCCAGCGCCTGGGGAGCCAGGGCCTCATAGATCTCCCGCCCCTCGGGGGTCAGCGCCAGCAATTCCTCGCGTCGGTCATCCTCGTTCAGACGGCGGACGATCAGTCCCCGCTGCTCCAGGGCCGACACGGCCCGGGACACCGTCGACTTGTGCATGACGCCATGGGCCGCGATGTCCCGCGCAGTCCGGAAATCGTACTGCCCGAGGGTCGCGACGACCCGCCACGCGGGAATCGAGAGGCCGAACCGCTCGGCATAGATCTGGGCCAGCGCATTGGACGTCAGGCTCGCCAGCACGTTGAGTCGGTAGGGCAGGAAGCGTTCCAGCACCACATGAGGGCTGAGCGCCTCCTTCCCTTCTGCAGAGGATGATCCCATCGTCGACCGTTATCGTTGCCAGGGCAGCCAATATGCCGGAATTCGTTGCAGGAGCAACTAGAGCATTTATCGGCGAAGTGGATCCGGTTTGCCGTCAAAAATTGCGGTGCATCAAAGAAGTGAGCTGATTTCACGTGAGGGGAAGCAGCTCTGGGCCGGAACGGCGATCCATCAAGGCGCCGGGAGGCGGCTCGGATTTGCGGACGAGACGGCGGCCGCTGGATCGCCGTCGTCGAGTGCCGTCTGAAGGGCGGGATTTCAGGTCCGCCGAAAAGGCAGCCCGCGCTGAAGCATCGGACGCGGCTTCGCATTCACGTCCGATGCCTTCAATTTCTGATGCAGTACATCCTTTCACGCAAAAGCGGTTCCCGCTTTTGCGTTCGATGCGCTAGATCACGAAGAAATCGTCCGAAGTCAGCGCGAGCTTCTTGGACAGCTTGGCGACCTGCACCGCCTGGTAATGGCTGCCCGACCCATCGGCATCGTAGGACAGGACGCCTGTCTTTTTATTGTAGATCAGGTAGTCGTTCTTGTCCTTGGCCTTGGTGCCGACGACGAAGAAGGCCTTCTTCAGGAGCGCGGGCGCCGCTTCGGACCCTGCCTTGCCCAATTTCTTGAAGATCTTGTTCTCGAGCCAGATCGAGTCATCCTTCACATTATAGTCGAGAATCTTGTCGACATTCTTCGGGCCCGGCTTCTTGTTGAACACGAACACATCCTGGCCGGTGCCTCCGAACAGGGTGTCGTTGCTCAATCCGCCATAGAAGCGCTCGTCGCCGGCGGTGCCCTTCAGCACGTCCTTCTTCTTGGTGCCCGCCATCACCGAGAAGGTGTCGGTGACGTCGAGGGTGAAATCCCTCTCGGCGGTCATGCCGGCCGCGTCCTTCACCTGCACCTTGATGGTCGGAGAGCGATCCGTCTCGAAGTCGATCCTCGTGCCGTCCTTGACCACGAGCTTGGCGACGCCGTTCTCCGTGACGACCTCGAAGCGGTCGTCGCTCGTCGAGAAGGTGAACGTATCGCCCTCGTCGTCGGTTGCCGAAAGCGTCCCGACCACCGTGCCCTTGGGGGCCACCTCCTTGACCGTCTGACCGCTCAGCACGATGTTCTTCGGAGCCTCGTTGACGTTGGTGACATTGATCGTGATGTCCTGCACCGCCGAGGTGTTCAGCCCGTCGGAGGCCGTAACCTTCAGAACATGCTGGCGCTGGGCCAGCGTCTCGTAATCCACCCCTGCCTTGAGCCTCACCTCGTAATTGCCGGTGGCGCCGTTCTTCTCGACCGTGAAGAACTCGTTCGCCTCTAGCGCATAGGAGACGATGGGATCGCCATCCGGATCGGTCGCCGACAGGATGCCGATGACGTCGCCCACCCGCACGG
>JBOZRS010000045.1:0-190506 GCA_050789065.1 Microvirga sp. | reverse complement strand
TCATCCCAATGGTGGTGACCGGGGTGCAGGACTATATCGCCGCCGGCCAAGTCCGGAGCGGCGAGCAGTTGATCGAGGCTCAGCAGGTGACGCGGCCAGGAACCGTCTTTGCCTTTCTTGAGCCCCTCTACGAAGGCGGGCTCGACGACGTCACGCCCGGCAGCAGCTGCGTCGTCAATGCGTATACGAGCCATCACGAGGAAATCATCTCCCCCGAGACTGGTATGATGCGGCGGGTCGTTCTCCATGTAGTGGATGGGGTCGGGCTCGTGCATGCCCTCATCCTGCGCATCCAGACGCTGCTATACCCCATCCAGACCCTCGTGCTCGGTGGCGGACACTGACATCAACATCAAGGAGGAATATTGTGGCCACTCTGCTTTTCGAGCTGATCTCGCCGGAGCGGATCCTGTTCTCCGGCGAGGTGCGGGCGGTGATGCTGCCGGCGACCGAAGGCGACATGACCGTCATGCCAGGCCACGAGCCGACCATGGTGACGCTCAACCCCGGCGTCGTCGCGGTGACCGACACGCAGGGGCACGGCCATCGGGCTTTTGTCCGGGGCGGGTTCGTGGAGATCACCGGGACCAGTGTCTCGGTCCTGGCCGAGCGGGCCCTGCCGCCGGAAGAGCTCACCCGCGACCGGCTCGACGAGGAGATCGTGCGCCTGGAGACCATGCGCGAGGTCATGCGGGATGACAGAGCGCTTCGGGAGGCGGACTTCGCCATCAGCCGCCTGGAGCAGGTGAAGACGACCCTTTCATTCTGACGACGAAGACCGTTCAAGGAGATCGATCCATGCCCACCATGCCGAAGACATCGGGACTGTCGGATACGCTGCGCAGTGCACAGAAATTTGGCCTGTCGAGCGGCAACAATCAGGCGCTGGCGAACGCCGCGGAAGCCTGGTTCGCCGCGACCGCCGAATGCCAGCGCGAGATGATCGGCTTCGTCTCCATGCGGCTTGAAAAGGACGGCGAGGCGGCCCGCGAAATAATGGGCTGCAAGAACCTCGCCGATGTGGTGACCATCCAGTCCCGCTGGATCGAGGAAACCCTGGGCGACTACAATGCCGAGATGGCCAAGCTGATGACCATCTGCACCAGATCCGTCAACGGTGGAGCCGGCCCCAAGGGATAACGGCTTTCAGGCCCCGTTCGCTTGCTGGCGCATGCACCCATCGCGCCGGACAGCCTATCGCGAGCCTACTTGGCGGCGGGCCTCTCGGCCGGGATCGGCGCACTGACCGGGGTCGCGTTGTCGAATGAATGGACCAAGAGGGCCGACCGCAAGGCCATGAAGGGCGTTCGCTCGGGATAGTGAGGAACCGCGCCCGGTCAGCATGGCGACAGACCCCCGATCTCGCCGCATGGGCGGCTGGCACCATTGTGTCCCACTCCAACCAAGGGAGATGACCATGAGAGTTCTGTCTGTCGCCATAGCCCTAACCGTATGCGCGACCGGTGCCCTGGCCCAGTCGGCCGGGACGACGACAACGATGACGTGCGAGGAGGCACGCCAGATCGTCGCGTCCCAAGGCTCCGTCGTCCTGAACACCGGCCCGGACACCTTCGACCGCTACGTGAGCAATGATCGGTATTGCGCTTCGGGCCAGTACGTGAAGCCCGCCTTCGTGCCGACCAGAAACACGCAGGAATGCGAGGTCGGCTTCCGGTGCCGGACCGAATAATCGCACGGTTACCTACCCTGCGCGTACTCGGGAGGATCCGCCCCTATCCGCGGGTGTCTCAGTCGGGCGGTGCCGGGGAAGCCGCGCCAGGACCGGAACCGTCGCCGACAAGCACTGCGTCGAGCGTGGCGCTCGCGATCCAGAAATCACGCCGGGCCGCGATGGCATCGGCCCCGTCACCCGTGTTCGATCCTTCCGAGGACAGGGAGACGAACTGGAGAGCAGCCTGCGGTCCAGGCAATGCCTGTAATGCCGATTTGTCCTGCGTCGCACGCGCCACCGCATAGGCGCCGCGATAGGCATGATAGGCCTCACGCGCTTCCGAGTGGGCGTTCACGGCCATTTCTGCGAGCCGGTTCGCGGCGCGAAGGTAGCGCTGTTCCGCCTCCGCCACCCGGGCGCCGCCGAAATCGAACAGTGGGATCTCGATGCCGGCGACGAAGCCGTCGGTGATGGTCTTCGTCTTGCTGACGGAGTCCGTCGAGTACTTGTCCGTGCTCTTGTACCGGTCCTGGGCCGCCAGATCGAGATCGGTAACGAAGCGGGTCGCCTGAGTCAGGCCAAGGGACTTGGCCAAGGCATCCAGCTCGAGCCTCGCGACCTGGAGGTCCAGCCGCCGGTCCAGCGCCTGCGCCTCGACCTCGCGCAGGGAACGGATCCTGAGTGGCAGGGCTGGCAGGCTCGCCTGCACGGCCTGGGCCTCGGCGATGCCGAGCTCGTTGTAGGCGGCCTGGAGCCCGCGGTTGTTGAGCAGGGCCACCTGCATGGCGCTCGTGGGGGTCAATGGTCGTTTCAGCAGCGTGGCGACCCGGGCCTCCGCGGCGGCCGCTTCCGGGGCAGTGGAAATCCGCACCGCGTCGGCCTGAAGCTCTGAGGACGCAATCTCCCGCACCGGCGCCATGCCGCCATCTCCCGTCAGCGACATGCACCCGCCGAGCCCGACTACGAGAGCCAGAACCGAGCTCGCGACGAGAGATCCTTTGCATGGCATGGCTCACCCCCGAGAGGCCGTTCCCCGCCGTTGGTCAGAACCGGGCGCTGATGCCGAGCACCGGGCCGTGCTGGAGCATGTCGAATTCATAGCGCCGCCGGCCATCACCCTGCGTGTAGTCCACGGACAGAGCCCGATAACCGATCACACCCGAGAACGTGACTCCGTGGTAGGAGCCGAAGTCGAAGCCGTAGCCGCCGATCGCTTGCCAAGAGAAGTCGCTTCCGACACCGAATCCGCCGATGTCGCCACGCAGGAACAACTCGTGGCCTGGGGCCACGGTGTAGCGCACCCGGGCCCCGATGATGGGGTCGAGCCAGTCAACCGAAGGGGAAGCCGCTATGGCGCGGGCACCTCTCAGCTCCAGGTCGCCGATGTCAACGGTCTGGGCGCGCTCGAAAGAGAGGTCGGCCTCCTGATGCCAGTAGCGGGCGCCAGCCAGGACATCGAAGGCCAGGGGACCGGAGCGGGCCACCTCGTAGGCGGCCCCGACCTCGAGGATCGCCATCTCGATGTCCAGGCTCAGGGAACGGCCCACCGTTCCGGTGACGCCGGGGACCACGGAACGGGTCCTGACGTTGCTGCCCTCGACCCCGAGCTTGGTCCAGACCAGATCGCCGTAGAGCGCGAAAGGCCCCTTGCGGGCCTCGAAGTCTCCCATCAGGCCAATGAGGGTGCCGCCCCGTCCGATGGTGTTGTCAACGATGTCGATGAAGCTCGCATTGACCTTCATTGTCCGCCCACGCACCGTCTGGCTGCCGTTCAGGCCCGTGAACCAGCCATAGGGGACGACGTTGAACGTCCAACCGGGCACGGCGGGCGCTTCGACAACCGGAGGGGAAGCCGGCCCCAGATCCGCCGCATGGGAGACGCTGGCAATTGCGGCCAGAAGGCCGAGCGACGTAAGGGCGCTACAGAACAGCGCATGCGGCGGAAGGTGCATGGATGATGGCCCCTCGCAATCCGGTCGACCTTGGAATAGCCGAGGCTCTATAGCAGCGGAGGCCGCGCGGCCGGTCAATGTGAAATCGAGGAGACTCCATGATTCTGGCCTGCCATCCCGAGAGTGTACTTTTTAGGTAGAGGCAAGGAAAACCGCGCTTGCTTTCAGCCATAGCGACCAGCGCATCCGCGCGACATTGTCTAGATCTGTCAAACAACTGTCGTTTCCGGTCAAGCAAGGATTTTCCTTACTTCTAGGATGTCTACGGCATGCTCGCCCAAGAGGCAGGGTACGCCTGGGCTCCTTCCTGCGATCTCTCCGTGAGAGGCCGGACCTGACCGAGCGCCAAACGATGGTGCCGACCCAGGATTAGGGCAGAAGCCCTGTCGCTTCAGCGAGCGTCATCAAGAGGAGGCTTCCATGAGAATGCTGACAACTGTTATCGCAACTGGACTACTGACTTTCGTGGGGTTCGCCGCTGCACAAGCGCAGCAGCCCAATCCCATTCAGGGCACACCCGGCTCGCTCTTTCCAGACGCGGCTCCCAACGAGGTCCAGATCATCAACGGCGTGCCCTGCCGCACGGTCCTCATCGGGGGCAGCAATGTTCGGGTTCCGGTGAAATGCGCCGGTTCCGTCGCAACCGGCACCTTCGAGCCGAGTGCCACCGGGAGCATCCGTGTGGAAGAGGGGGGCGGTCGCATGGTTTCGGGCCGGCCGATTTCAGGCACGCCCAACGCACTCTTCCCGGATGCGGCTCCCAACGAAGTCCACATCATCAACGGCGTGCCCTGCCGCACGGTCCTCGTCGGGGGCAGCGGCAACGTCCGGGTTCCGGTGGCGTGTGCCCGGTAACGGGCACCGACCCTTCGCATGAGGGCAAGCAGCGCTGCCGGCTCTCTACGATCTCAAGCGCATTCAGGTCCCGGGGCAGTGCTCCGGGACCTTCCCATATGCCTCGAGTGACAGGGACAGGGACGCGCCTCAGCGTGCCAGACCGGGCGGGGCGACGTAGTCGACCGGCCCGAAGGGATTGCGGGCACCGACGTAGGGGCCGTTGGTGATCGGGTCAGGAAGAAGGCTCAATCCAAAACGGTCGCCGCTGGGCGCATAGGGAGGACTCGCCAGGTAGGACTGCGTCTGCCCATAGCCTGTGTAGCCGGGATTGACCGAACCGACCGGCACCGCCGTCCCCGGGTCAAGGAAGCTGCGAGGTGTCACGCGCAGGACGAGCGGACGACCTTGCCCGAGCGTCTGTTGCCGTTGGGATTGAGCCTCCGCCTGGAAAGATGTTGCCAGGACTGCAACGGCAGCCATCGCGATCATGACGAATGAGTAACGCATCAGCAGTCCTCCTGTATGCGAGCACAGTCTCGCGGGCGCCCCCGTTGCGGGTTTCTGCATCATCAACGCCTGTCTGACGTGGTCGCACGCAGCAGCGCTGATCACACTTACAATGAAATCTTGCCCGAACTCGTCGGACTGCAAGCCCTCACATCCTGTGAGTGACGGAGATCCGACATTCTCTACTGAGACATCCGGCGACATGGTTTTCCTTAGATCTCCTGGATTGCGGAGAAGGCCCATCCAAGCACACCCAAACGGGGCCGAGTTCATGACGACCTCTGCAAAGGGTACGGGAAACGAAGCCTCTGAAAGAAGATCATGCCTGATCGGCAGCGTCTGGCTTGACCGTTGACGACAATCGCCGGACAGATCTGAACAATCGGCATGCCAGGATCGGGTTTCGGTTATTTTCTCACTGTTTCCGCGACGGTGTTCCAGACGCCATCCTTCACGGCCACAAGGGCGGGCTTCGAGAGCACAACGGGCGGCTGCGGACGTTTTTCCCCTGCCGCGACGAGGACGGCCATCCAGATCTCACCATCGGTGTGATAGGGATCGCCTTCTCCATTGCGCCCGTTCAGCGTAGGGCCAATGCCGGACACCTGGTACCGTGTCGTCACCATTCCCGCCTGTACCAGATCGTTGATCAGCCCATCGCGTTCGGCATCGATATCGGATGCGATGTGATGCGTCACCTGACCGGTGTAGCGGCTCAGGCCGACACCGCGGTCGAACGTTGCCGATCCGAGCCAGACGGGCCGGCCCTCCTGGCCGTTCTCCAGGACCTTCCAGAAACGCACATGATGGCGCTGGTCGGCGCTCGATCCGGCGGGTTTCTCGTAGGCAAGATCCTCCCGTCGGCCCTGATAGAAGAGAGGGCTCACCGGTGCGTCATGATAGGGCCGGTCAAGCAGTACGCTGCCGACGATCTCGAGACTGCTCCGCAACGTGATCGGATCGGCCGGGTCCCAGCCCGCCGCATGCATGGCCAGAACGACATCTTCTCTCGATCCGACAAGGCCGACATTCAGCGGATCCCCGGGAATGTCTTGCGCCGTGTGCGTCACCATCGGCCGGCCTTCGAGGCCGTGCTGGTGTTCGTAGTGGGTCCATGCGGACGGCAGCACCATATAGGCCAGGAGCGCGTAGGCCACGAGGAGGGCGACGACGGCGCCCAGACCTTTCCGCAACCGTAATGGCCCCGCGAGTGAGGACCGATCATGCGCTTTCATGACGGACACTCCGCAAGAGGGGCCGGGAATGCGCAGGGCGGAAAGAGACCCCGTCCAGCACCAGCCGGACGGGGCAAGGTCGGACGCCCCGCGAGGGAGGAAGATCGGGAGGCATCCGGGCTAGCGGCCCAGTGCGTTGCGAGCTTGCCCCAGGGCCCGCTCGCACGCGGCCGCGTCGCCGGCTTGGTCGGCCTGCCGCGCCTGCGCCAGAGCCGCGATAGTCTGCCCGTAGGTGGAGCCCTCCCCGAGGCTTTCCTCGGCCCGGGCGATGGAGCCTGGGGTCGGTTCATGGTGCGCCGTCGCCGCGGTGCTTTCACGTCCCATCCGCCCGGTGCCGGCGGTGGTGTCGATCCGGGCATCGATCACGGCCTGAAGGCGGTCGATCTCGGCCGAGCACGGCCCGGCGCGGGCGGGAGCCGGCATGAAGGCCGCCACCATAGATGCCACTGCGGTGGCCCATGACAACCGTGATCTGTTCATGGAGCTGTCTCCTCTCACTTTGGTCGTAGCGACGCCATCCGCTGCCTCGACGAAGCCATTCGCTTGATGTCGTATCTCAGCCGAACGTAGACTCCACGACGGGCCACGGTGGCATGAGGCGCGACGACGGGACGATCCCCGACCACGGCTCCGCGTGGGCCGGCGCAACTCGCCCAGTAAACCCCGCGGGCACAGGTGACCGCACAGGCTTCGGTGGGAAGCAGGGCGAGGCTGCCTGCGAGAAGGCCAAGAACGAGCAAGGCGTGCTCCACGTTTCCGCTCCCGCGTGTAGCTCTGCCAAATTAACTCACTCTATTGCGTCTGTGGGCGCCTGCTTGACCCATCCGGACGTCCTCTTGACAGTTTTCGACAGGCAGGACAGCGGATCCCGCGTTGGCTTGACCCGGGCGAAGTTCCGCACGCCAGACGGTCGGTGCTTGGCCCGACCAGCGGCGGAAGACCCGCGTGAAGGCGCTGGCCTTGGAATAGCCCAGGGCGTCGGCCATCTGATCCAAGGCATTCGGGACTTGCTTCGGTTTAGTGGAGAGCGGTTTGGTCGCTCACCGCCCGGCCGGCCACCCTCCGGGCGAAGAGATCGAGGATCACGGCCCGAGAGAGCGAGCCCTCGCCCGTCCATGCGCACGAGATATCCTGCTCGAGGAGATTGGGCACGATTGGAGAGGCATGGGGCTGTCGGCGGGGCGCGTGGACCGGCGTTCTACCGAGCCGTGAGCCCGTTCTCGCGCATCAGCCGAGCAGTCCGACGGCGGTCGATCCCGTGGCGCAGGGTCGATAGACTAAGCCCGAGATCCACGGCAATCGCCCATCGGCTGCGACTACTGGTCAAGGCAACTCGTACAGCCTCATCCTGTAGCTCTTGCGTAAAGCGCGTGAGGCCTTGGAGGCCTCGCGCTGATCTCCCTGGCCGAAGCGCGCGAAAAGGCCTCGGCCTACCGCAAAATGGCTCGTGATGGCGGCGATCCTCTGGCCGAGCGGGGGGCGCAGGCTCGCATCCCGACGTTCGCCAAGGCAGGGTACCGCAACGGCGAGAACCCAGTCCATGGCGTCGCCAAAGGACTCCCAAAGCAAAATGGCCGGGATGATCACCATGCGGTGCTGCCCTACACCGAGGTCCCAACCTTTGTGGCCAAGCTGCGCTCTAGCGGGGCGAGCGAGACGGCTCGCCTCGCCTTCGAGTTCCTTATCCTGACGGCCTGCCGGACCGCGGAGGTGCTTGGTGCGACCTGGTCAGAGGTGGATTTCGTCCAGCGGGTCTGGCCGGTTCCAACAGACCGTATGAAGGCCGGCCGGGCACACCGGGTGCCCTTGTCAGACCGCTGCGTCGAGATCCTGAAGCGCACCCGCGAACTGTCGCCAGAAAGCGAGCATGTGTTCCCCGGCAGGTCTAGCACGAAGCCTCTATCGAACATGGTCTTCCTGATGGCCCTGCGGCGCATGCAACTGCTGGTCACGGCCTACGGCTTCCGTTCCTCATTTCGGGACTGGGCAGCCGAGCAGACGAATGTTTCGCGCGAGGTCTGTGAGATGGCCCTCGCGCATGTGGTCTCGAACAAGGTGGAAGCTGCATACCGCCGTGGCGACCTATTTGAGCGCCGTCGTGAACTCATGGAGCTCTGGGCCGCGTTCATTGAGCAAGAAGCTGGAGCTCCCGAATGAAACTAGGCCCGTTTCCATATAAGTTTGGCACCTCCAACTATAGGAAGGAAGCGCTAAGAGGTGATCGGCTCTTCACAGAGGCATACACGGAGCTCGAGCGTGACTTGTGGCTCAAGAAAGCGGAATGGACGCTTGAACAGTCTGTTGCGATCTCCATAGGGGCGGGCCTGCCGGAAGACGGTGTAGCATACCATCTCGACCGCTGTTTCGAGGGGGGGCGGCAGGTACCCTTGGAAAAGCGGCACCATGCTGTTTCCCAAGTGATTGCTCGAGGCCTCACGCGTGAAGAGGCGCAGCAAACGGCTGAAGCCCTGAGTTGCCGACTTCGCATCGAGCCCTCCTAAAGGGGCAGTGAGGACAGCGATAAACAAACTGCACACGCTCCAAGTAGGGCGGGATGGGAGCGGCCCCCCGGCAGGGCCGCGGACGTCGCGCCCGGCCCTCCACCTACACGCCATCATCACCCTGGATTATGCCGCACTGCTCATCCCAGGAGGACCGAAGGCCGTTAAACACGGGACTGACCGCACCTATCGCTTTGGCGGAGCTCATGAATTACGCCTTCAGAAGTCACCCCGATCCGCCTTAAACGCCTTTGGGACACCTACTGCGCGATTATTGCGCGCAATCGGGGACAGCTAGGGGACAGCTGCGCATCCCCTGCCCAGGCACGTTCTCTACGGAGACCGAACGTCCGCAGTTGTGCGGCGAGCGGATCTCTACATGGCCACGCTGATAGGCCGTTGTTGACCCGTTGCGGACTCTTGGCCTTCTGGTCGTCGAACAACGAGAACGATGGTCGGAATCAAGAGGTGCTTGGGTCGCAGGCTACTCGCTGTCGCGCCGGACCGAGGTTGTTGACAAAATGCCGTCCGCGGACATCTACTGAACTCATGGGGGCTGCGATCCCCTCATGAGGCGACAGCCCAAGCATCGCGTCCTTCTCACCTTCAGCGAGGACGCGTCGTCATGCCGTCAATCAACACCATCTCCATCGACAAGCTCGTCCGCCTGATCGGCACGCCCCGGTGCCCGGTCCTCATCGACGTCCAGACCGAGGAGGACTTCGCCGCCGACCCGCGCCTGATCCCCGGCGCCGTCCGCCGCCCGTGGCGGGCCGTGGTCGACTGGGCGCATGAGTTCAGCGGCCGATCGGCCATCGTCATCTGCCAGAAGGGCCAGAAGCTCAGCGAGGGCGTGGCCGCCTGGCTCCGGCACGAGGGCATTCCGGCCGATTCCCTCGACGGCGGCGCCCTCGCGTGGGCGCAGGCCAGCCTCCCGATGGTGCCGGAGGCCGTGCTGCCGCCTCGCGATGCCCAGGGCCGCACCGTCTGGGTGACGCGGGCCCGCCCCAAGGTCGATCGGATCGCCTGTCCCTGGCTCATCCGCCGCTTCGTCGACCCGCGGGCCGTCTTCCTGTTCGTGCCCTCGTCCGAGGTTCCCGGCGTTGCCCAGCGCTTCGGGGCGGCGGCCTTCGATATCGAGGGTATGGACGTGTTCTGGAGCCATCGTGGCGAGAAGTGCACCTTCGACACCATGGTCGAGGAGTTCGGCCTCGCGACGGAGCCGCTTCTGCATCTGGCGAGGATCGTGCGCGGCGCCGACACGGCCCGACCGGACTTGGAGCCCGAGGCGGCAGGCCTGCTCGCGGCCTCGCTCGGGCTGTCGCGGATGTATGCCGACGATCTCGAACAGCTCGAGGCTGGGATGGCGCTGTACGATGCCTTCTACCGCTGGTGCCGCGATGCGACCGACGAGACCCACAACTGGCCCGTCCGGAAGTAGGGAGGCACGCATGACGGATGCATCTGCCATGGCGGTACCCCAGGAACGGGCTGACGTCTCTCCGCACGGCATCTCCCTGCGGGAGGCCGTCCGGGTCTGGATCCGCGTCGCCCTGCTGAGCTTCGGCGGGCCGGCGGGCCAGATCGCCGTCATGCACCGCATCCTGGTCGAGGAGAAGCGCTGGATCGGCGAGCCTCGCTTCCTGCATGCTCTGAACTACTGCATGCTACTGCCCGGCCCCGAGGCCCAGCAGCTCGCCACCTATGTCGGCTGGCTCATGCACCGGACGCGCGGCGGCCTCATCGCGGGCGGGCTGTTCATCCTGCCTGGGATCGTGGCCATCATGGCCCTGAGCTGGACCTACGCCCTGTTCGGCAAGGTCGGGATCATCTCGGCCCTGTTCTTCGGACTCAAAGCGGCGGTCCTCGCCATCGTCTTCGAGGCGCTGGTGCGCATCGGCAGGCGGTCGCTCAAGAACCGCGTCATGCTCGGCCTCGCCGCGGCGGCGTTCGTGGCGATCTTCTTCCTACAGGTGCCGTTCCCGATCATCGTTCTGGCCGCCAGCCTGATCGGCTATACCGGCGGCCGGGCGGGGCTGCCCTGGTTCCAAGTCGGGGGAGGGCATGGGGCCGCGGGTCAGGGCCTGACCGACGCCGAGAGCGTGCTCGGCGGGGGCGTGCCGGCGCATGCCCGCCCGAGTGTCAGGGGCGTCGTGCGGGCGGCCGCAATCTGGCTGGCGCTGTGGCTCGGGCCGGTGATCGCGATCCGGCTCGCCCTCGGCCCGGGGGACGTTTTCAGCCAGATCGCGATCTTCTTCTCGAAGATGGCGATGGTCACCTTCGGCGGCGCCTATGCGGTGCTGGCCTACGTCGCCCAGCAGGCCGTGGAGCACTACGGCTGGCTCAGGCCCGGCGAGATGCTCGATGGGCTCGGCATGGCCGAGACCACGCCCGGGCCGCTGATCATGGTGTTGCAGTTCGTGGGCTTCATGGCTGCGTTCCGGGATCCTGGGGCACTGTCGCCCCTGGTGGTCGGCACGCTCGGCGGATTGCTCGCGACCTGGGTGACGTTCACGCCGTGCTTCCTCTGGATCTTCGTCGGTGCGCCGTTCATCGAGGTGATGCGCGACAACAGGGCGCTCAGCGGCGCCCTGTCGGCGATCACCGCGGCGGTGGTCGGCGTGATCCTCAACCTGGCGATCTGGTTCGCCATCCATACGATCTTCGCGCAGGTGCATCCCATCGCGTGGGGACCGCTCCGGTTCGACGCCCCGGTCCCCGGAAGCGTCAACGCGTGGGCGCTCCTGCTCTCGGTCGCAGCGGTGATCGCGATGTTCCGGTTCAAAGTCGGGATGGTGCCGACGCTGACGGCGACCTCCGCCGCGGGCATTGCGCTCCACCTTGCGGGAGCAATCACATGAGTGGGCAAGCCATTCCCGGGAAGAGACCTGCCGAAACCAACGAAACGAAAGCGAGATCCTGCCGGGGCGCAGGACAAGCCGGGGGCATCACGAGGAGAGCACGATGCGGATCCTGACCACGGTTGCCGTTCTCGGACTGGTTTTTGGCACGCCGGCCTTGGGGGCCGAGGAATGGCAACAGCAGATTGCCAGCGGTCTCGGCAAGCAGGGCGCCGAAATGCCCGGCGGGGTCTATCGCGTTGGCCTGCCCCGGACCGATCTCGAGGTCACCCTCGACGGGGTGACGATCAAGCCAGCGCTGGCTCTCGGCTCCTGGCTCGCGTTCAAGCCGATGGGCAACGAGGTGATGGTGATGGGCGACCTCGTCCTGACGCAAGAGGAGATCAATCCGGTGTTGACGCGACTGGAGCAGGGCGGAGTGGAGATCACGGGCCTCCACAACCACCTCCTGCGCGCCTCGCCCGCCACGATGTACATGCATGTGCACGGCCAGGGCGATCCCGCCAAGCTCGCCACGACGCTGCGGGATGCCCTCAACGCAAGCAAGACACCGTTCGGGGCGGAGACCGCCGGGATCTCGCCGCAGGCGGCCGAGCAGGCTTCGACCACGGGATCAACAGCGCCTAAGGTCGACCTCGACACGGCCGCGCTTGACCAGACGCTCGGACACAAGGGCAAGGTAACCGGCGGCGTGTACCAAGTCAGCGTGCCCCGGGCCGAGACGGTGAAGGATGGCGGCATGGAGGTGCCGGCGGCCATGGGCTCGGCCATCGCCATCAACATCCAGCCGACGGAACCGGGCAAAGCGGCGACCACAGGCGACTTCGTGCTCACCGCGGATGAGGTGAACCCGGTGATCAAGGCCCTGCTATCGAATGGGATCGAGGTGACGGCGGTGCACAACCACATGCTCACCGACGAGCCGCGCCTGTTCTTCATGCACTTCTGGGCCAATGACGACACCGCGAAAGTCGCCAAGGGACTGCGGGCCGCCCTTGATCAGATAAAGACCGCGAAGGACTAGGAGGGAACGATGAGAGGGATCTTCCTTCACGTCGTCGGCACGCTCATCGGGATCGCATTCTCGGCCGCGGTCATGCTACCGGCTGCCCATGCGGCCGAGTCCATGCCCCTGCAACTTGAGGCGAAGATCCCGCTCGGCGACGTCAAAGGCCGGATCGATCACATGGCCATTGACCCTGCCAGCCAGCGCCTCTTCGTGGCGGAGCTCGGCAACGACAGCGTCGGGATTGTCGATCTGGGCGCCTCGAAGGTGTCGGGTCGGCTTCGAGGCCTCAAGCAGCCGCAAGGCGTCGGCTACGTCCCTTCGACCGATACCCTCTACGTCGCCAACGCGGGCGATGGATCGGTGCGGCTGTTCCGAGGACAGGATCTCAAGGAGGCAGGGCGCCTCGCACTCGGCGACGACGCGGACAACGTTAGCGTCGACAGCGCTGGCAACCGGGTGATCGTCGGCTATGGTGAAGGCGCCCTGGCCATCATCGACGCCAAAGAAAACCGATCGGTCGCTGGGATCGGCCTGGACGGCCACCCCGAGAGCTTCCGACTTGAGAGCGGCGGGAGACGGGTTTTCGTGAACGTCCCCGATGCGCATGCCATCGAGGTCGCGGATCGCCAGAGTGGAAAGGTGACTGCCAAGTGGCCAACGGGGCAGTCGAGCGCGAACTTCCCGATGACGCTCGACGAGGCCTCACGGCAGGTTCTCGTGGTGTTCCGGGGTCCGGCGATGCTGACGGCGTATTCGATGCAGGATGGGGTTCCCGTCGCGAGCGCAAGGACATGCGGGGACGCCGACGACGTGTTCGTGGATGCGAAGCGGCGTCGAGTCTACGTGAGCTGTGGCGAAGGCTATCTAGACGTCCTCGATCAGAACGAAGGCAGCTTCCGCCGGCTGGCCCATATCCCCACCGCTCCCGGAGCGCGGACGGCGCTGTTTGTTCCCGAGCTCGACCGCCTGTTCCTCGCCGTGCGCGCAAGCGCTCACGAGCCGGCAGCGATCTGGGTCTACAGGCCGGAACCCTGAGAGGTCAGGGGCCAATGACCAGCGCTGCACAGGGCACGGAGCGTCAGCACAGGATCGGGGGAGCCAGCGCCGACGTCCATCTCTCCCGGGACGTGAGGCGTGTTCTCGTGGCGCGGTCGCTGCGCGCCTTCGGCGACGGCTACGTGGCGATCCTGCTGCCGGTGCATCTCTCCCGCCTCGGCATCGATGCCCTCGGTGTAGGCCTCGTCTCGACCGCCTCCCTGCTGGGCTCGGCCCTGCTGACGCTAGTGCTCGGGCTCGTTGCTTACCGCATCCCGCGGCGTCCGGCTCTGCTGGCCGCCGGCCTCCTGATGGCCGCGACCGGGCTGGGATTCGCCGGGGTCGAGGCATTCTGGCCGCTGCTCGTGATCGCCTTCGTCGGCACGCTCAATCCGTCCGGCGGCGACGTCAGCGTCTTCCTGCCCCTCGAGCACACGGTGCTCTCGCACGTCGTCGCCAACGAGGACCGGACGGCGGCGTTCGCCCGCTACAGCTTCGTCGGGGCCTTCTTCGGCGCCCTCGGGGCGCTCTCGGTCGGCGTGGTGGACTGGCTCGCCCCGGTCGTCGCGCCGGGAACGACAACGGCCGTCCTGTTCGGCCTCTACGGTGCACTCGGATTGATCACGGTCCTGCTCTACCGCCATCTGTCACCCCGGGTGGAAGCCGGCACGGACAGCCCGCCGGCCCCGCTCGGGCCATCGCGCGGAATTGTCTACCGCTTGGCGGCCCTGTTCTCGGTCGACGCCTTTGGCGGGGGCCTCGTCATCAACGCGCTGCTGACGATCTGGCTTGGCGAGCGGTTCGGCATCGGCGTTGCCACCATCGGGGCGATCTTCTTTGTCACCAGCCTGTGCTCGGCGGCCTCGTACTTCGCGGCGGTGCCGCTGGCCAAACGGTTCGGGCTGATCAACACGATGGTGTTCACGCACCTGCCGTCGAGCGTCTTCCTGATCCTGACCGCCTTCACGTCGACGATTTGGATCGCGTTCGGGCTGCTGATCCTTAGGAGCCTTCTGTCCCAGATGGACGTGCCGACTCGTTCCTCCTACGTCATGGCGGTGGTTACGCCAGAGGAGCGGCCCGCGGCGGCAAGCGTCACAGCCGTCCCCCGCAGCCTCGCCTCGGCGCTCGCGCCGCTCCTGTCCGGCTGGCTGCTGACGGTATCGCCGTTCGGCTGGCCGCTTGTCCTCGCGGGCACCCTGAAGGCGGCCTACGACCTGACGCTGCTGCGGCAGTTCTCCGCCATCAAGCCGCCGGAGGAACGCTGATGCGGCTCAGGGCCGGGCTCTCACCTGGAAGACGTGGGCCAGAGCAGCCAGATTAGGAACGCGGCAGCCAGGATCCAAAGCGTGACGATCGCCGCGGCGCCGAGCCCGCTGACCGGACGCCCCTCCCGCGCAGCCGCCTCGGCCCGGAACTCCGCCATCAGGTCCGCCGGGACGAGCCTGACGGCAAACAGGATTCCCACAGGCACGATGAGAAGGTCGTCGAGGTAGCCGAGCACCGGGACGAAGTCCGGGATCAGATCGATGGGGGAGAGCGCATAGGCGGCCACCGCTCCGGCCGCAGCCTTGGCATACCAGGGCACCCGGGGGTCACGGGCGGCAATCCACAGCGCGACCACATCACGCTTGATGGATCGCGCCCACTGCCTGGCCGTGGCGATCAGGCTGTCTGTGCCCATGCGGCCTCCCTTACGACAGGGCCGTCGCTGGTGCCGCGAGGTCGACGAACCCCTGCACCAGCATGACGGCACCAAGGACACCCACCAAGCCGGCCGATGCCAACGGAAGGCGCCGGAGCAGGCGGTCCGAGAAGTTGATCCGCTTCGAGGCATGCTGCACGCCCCAGGCGGCCGCGACGCCGATCGACACCATGGTGATCGCCAGCCCCAGGCTGAACGCCGCGACGGTGGCAGCCCCGAGGGTGAACTGGCCGAGCTGGAGGCAGATCAGCAGCACGGTGATCGAGGCCGGGCAGGGGATCAGGCCGCCCGTGATGCCGAACAGCGCGATCTGAGCTGTGGTGACGTTGCCACCATTGGCCGCGAGCTGGCGGGCGATCTGCTCGGCATGCTCGCGCTCGTGCGCATCCTCGTCATGCTCGGCATGATCATGATGGTGCCCGTGATCGTGTTCGGCGAAGGTGGCCTTGTAGGTGCGGGCATGGTCGCCGTGCGACAGGCGCAGCCGGGCCGTAAACGCGTGCGGCTCCGGGATCTCCCCTGCGGATTCGAGATAGCCGTCCCGCTCGACAAACCGGAACCGCTCGCCGGAGCCGTCGCCGCGGTCGGTCTCGACCAGCACGTCCGCGGCCCGCCAAGCGTTGCCGCTCAGGGTGCGCAGGCGCCAGCGGGGCGGCACGCCGTGCTCGAAGATCGCGAGTTCCACGACGCCATGTCCGGTGTCGATGGTCCTGACCTCGTTGTGATGGTGGTCATCATGATGATGATCGTGGCCATGATGGTGATGATGGCCATGATGCCGCCTGAACCAGCCGATGCTCTGGCCCGTGCGCCAGAACATCCAGGCGGCGATGCCGAGGATGATCACGCCCGACGCGATCAGCAGCCAGGCCTCGAAATGCGAGTTCAGGATCTCGCGGCCGAACGACAGGCCGAGCATGGCGACGATCCAGACGATGAACGAGTGCGAGAGAGCGGCGCAGACACCGAGCAGCACCGCCTGCCCGATGGTGCCGCGGATCGCCACGATGTAGGCCGCCATCATGGTCTTGGAGTGGCCGGGCTCCAGCCCGTGCAAGGCGCCGAGCAGGACGGCAATGGGGAGGTACAACCAGCCGTTACCGCCGGATTGAAGAAGTTGAGCAATATCAGGCATTGGTCTTGCTTTTCCAGGAATGTCTTGGGCGCCAACCATTCATCCCGCCGCCGGGAACATGTTCATTTCAGGTAGGTGCGGACCACGTCGATGAGTTCCGCGGCACCCTTGGCCCGCTCGGGGTCGGGCTCGTAGGCCGGATCGACCACATGGTTACGGATGTGGTCCTCCATGAGCTCGACGGTCAGACCGTTCACGGCCCCGCGCACCGACGCGACCAGCATCAGCACGTCGGCACAACCGAGTTCGGCCTCGAGCGCCCGCTCGATGGCCTCGACCTGCCCCTTGATCCGACGGACCCGGGCCAGGAGCTTCGTCTTCTCCTTAATGGTGTGGGACATGCGGCCTCCTCAGTGACGGCTTGCGTGATATAGGGGGCTACCCTATGTGCCGTCCACCGCGATGTTTGTCGCAGCTCGAGGCAGAAGCATGAAGAAGGACAATCCCTGTGTCTCCGTGTGCGAGTTCGACGGCCGGACCGGCTGGTGCATCGGCTGCGGCCGGACGATCCCGGAAACCCGCGACTGGCGGAAGCTGACGCCGTATCGGCGCACAGCCCTCCTGCGCGAGCTGCCCCGGCGCGTGAAACAGCTCCAGACGGAAGGCCAGCAGCCGTCCCCGAAGGTTGGAAAGCGGCGGAACTTTCTCCACGTCCCGTGATCATCCCCAACAGCCTGAGGTGCCGCCATGCTCGACGTTCTTGCCGATCGCACCTACCGCCACCTGTTCGCGGCCCAAGTAATCGCACTTGCTGGAACCGGCCTGCTGACCGTGGCGCTCGGCCTATTGGCCTACGAACTCGCCGGGGCGGACGCGGGCGTGGTCCTCGGCACCGCCCTGGCCATCAAGATGGTGGCCTACGTCGGCGTGGCGCCCATCGCCGGCGCCCTCGTCAACCAGCTTCCCCGCCGGGCCTTCCTAGTGTCGATGGACCTCGTGCGCGCCGCAATCGCCCTGCTACTGCCGTTCATCACCGAGGTCTGGCAGATCTACGTGCTGATCTTCCTGCTGCAATCGGCTTCGGCGGCGTTCACGCCCACCTTCCAGGCGACCATCCCCGACGTGTTACCGGACGAGAAGGACTACAACCGGGCGCTCTCCCTTTCACGACTGGCCTATGACATGGAGAGCCTGCTCAGCCCGGCCTTGGCGGCGTCCCTCCTGACCGTCATCAGCTTCCACTGGTTGTTCGGCGGCACGGTGATCGGCTTCCTCTGCTCGGCCGCCCTCGTACTTTCCGTCCGATTGCCGCAGGCACCACGTTCCGAACGGCAGGACGGGATCTACGACAAGACCACGCGGGGTCTTCGCATCTACCTCAGGACCCCGCGCCTGCGGGGCCTTCTCGCCCTTAACCTATCGGTCGCCGCGGCCGGGGCCATGGTTATCGTCAACACCGTCGTGATCGTCCGGGGCGTTCTGGGCTTGCCGGAGGACGATGTCGCGGTGGCGCTCGGCTGCTTCGGCGGCGGCTCGATGGCTGCGGCGCTCCTGCTGCCCAAGGTGCTCGACAGGCTGCCCGACCGGGCGGTGATGCTGCCCGCCGCGGCGCTGCTGGGCGTGGTCCTGCTCGCCTTTGCGGCCGCCACCTGGAGCGGGACCATCGGTTGGACGGCGTTGCTGATCACATGGGCCCTGCTCGGAAACGGCTATTCGGCGGTGCAAACCCCGACGGGGCGGCTGCTGCG
Organism: Microvirga sp.; assembly: GCA_050789065.1. Taxonomy (GTDB): domain Bacteria; phylum Pseudomonadota; class Alphaproteobacteria; order Rhizobiales; family Beijerinckiaceae; genus Microvirga. The sequence goes on along the minus strand of JBOZRS010000045.1, from coordinate 172,369 downwards.
GCGTTCGTCCCAGGAGCACGATCGTCCGGCCTTGTTCGCCGCCCAGTTCGCGCTCTCGCATGCCTGCTGGCTCCTGACCTATCCCCTGGCGGGCTGGCTCGGACGCGAGGTTGGCATTCCCATGACCCTGGGAGCACTCGGGGTGGTGACCCTGCTCGGCTTCGTGCTGGCGGCCCGGCTCTGGCCCGCGCCCGATCCGGAGGAGATTGAGCACAGCCACCCGGAGCTGTCGCCGGATCATCCGCATCTGCGGGAGCATGAGGGCCATAGGCATGCCCATGCATTCACGATCGACGACCTGCACCGGCGCTGGCCCGTGCGGGGGACGGCACGCTAGCCGAAAGTCTCCGGTCGAGGATTCCCCATCTTCCCGGCGATCTGATGGATCCGAAATGGAGCACCTGACCGAATACCTCGGCCTGGCCGGGGCCGCTTTGCTGTCGGCTACGGTCTTCCCATTCCAGTCGGAACTGGTCCTGCTCGGCATGCTGCTGGCTGAACACTACCAGGTCTGGCTGCTGGTGCTGGCCGCGAGCCTCGGCAACATCCTGGGATCATGCGTGAACTGGCTCCTGGGCCGCTTCATCGCCCGCTTCGAGGGGCGGCGCTGGTTCCCGATCACCAAGGAACAGGTCGCGAAAGCGGAGAGGTGGTATCATCGCTACGGGCGCTGGTCCCTGCTGCTGTCGTGGGTGCCGATTATCGGCGATCCGCTCACCATCTTGCCGGCTGGAGCTGAACGCCGCCCACCGCTCGCTGCTGTCGAACGATCGCGGGGCGGTGACGGCCTTACGCCCCTACGGCTCCGGACGGCTGGGCGACGGGTGCCTGACGCGGCTGCCCAATGCCCTGGGAAGGGAACCCGCGACGGACGCGATCCTGCTCATCGACGTGCTCTGGGTCGACCCGTCGAGCGACGCGGTCATTGCGGCTTTCGAGGTCGAACACACGATGAGCATCTACTCGGGCATCGTGCGTATGCTCGACCTGGCGCTCGGGATCGAGGACGCAGCCGCGCGCAACTTCTTCCTGGTGGCGCCGGACGACCGCGAGGCAGACGTCCGTGCGCAGTTCGCGCGACCGGCCTTCTCCCGGGTCGGCGAGCTCGATCTCCGCTACCTGCCGTACAGCGAGCTGCGAGCCCACCGCGAGGCGATCGCCCGCTTCGGCAGCGGCCTCGAGGGCGTTCTGGCGATTGCGCGCCCGTTGCGGCAGGGTCCTGGGACGAACCGGGACCGATTGAGGCAGGCGCTCAAGCCGGACGGGAACCCTGATAACGGGCGTAGGCCGTCCGGCCCGATGGCCCGAACAGCACGACCTCGTAGGTATCGTCCTCGACCCCCGCGACTTCCATGCCCGGCGAACCGACCGGCATGCCGGGAACGGCCAGCCCCTTGGCCTGCGGCTTCTCGGCAAGGAGGCGCTTGATGGCGTCCGCGGGCACATGCCCCTCGATAACATACCCGCCGACCTCCGCCGTGTGGCAGGAGGCGAGATCCTTCGGCACGCCGAGCCGGACCTTGATCCGGTTGATCTCGGGCGTCTCCCGAACCTCGACGGGAAAGCCAGCGGACTTCATGTGGTCGACCCAGCCGGAGCAGCATCCGCAGGATGGGTCCTTGCTCACGATCACCTTCGGCAGACCCGCTTCGGCGAAAGCAGGGCGCATGGCGGCGACCGCCCCTGCTGTGCCGAGGATGGTCAGGAAACGGCGGCGGTCGAGCATGGGAAACTCCTTCAGGCTGCGGTTGGGGTGTAGCCCGCCTCGGTTACGAGGGCCTTGATCGAGATCAGATCGGTGCTGCCGCGCACCGAGACAAGTTTGGAAGCGGGATCAGCTTCGACGCTCGTGCCCGGCAGGCCCGTCTCGATGGCCTTCTTGATCGTGCCAGCGCAGTGGCCGCAGGTCATGTCCTCGACCCGCAGGGTGAGGGCGGACGGGTCACGGCCGACGGCTTGGGTGGATTGGGTCTGGTGGGTGCTGCATCCGCACATGATGTGCTCTCCAATTCGAGATGACGATGGGCACACCCTGCACCTTCCCATGATGGCAAGGTCAAGCGCCTCTTTCGCGACTTCTGCCGCAGGGCATCGGGCGGCCCGGGGAACCGAACCGATGGGCATCCGTTGCCGCCATGACCCTAGGACGGTGCCGTGGCCTGGACACGCTTTATGATTCACTGCCTGACAATCGCGATGCTTGTGCTCGGCATCGCGAGCGCCCCGCTGTACGCGGTCGCACAGGCAGGGGATGTTCCGGCAGGGGTGCAGAGCCATCATGGCCAAATGGCCAAGGTCATCCAAATTAGCCCCGAACACGACCGCCTATCGCCGGCGAAGACCCATGCGATGGGCCAGACCTGCTGCCATCCGGGGTGCATCATGGCGGTCGTGCCCGGCTTCGCCAACTTGGCGACCGCCATGATGCCATGGACCACGCTCGCGATCCCCCGTGATCGAGGCGGCATCCCTGTCACGCCTCCGGGACTCGACCGGCCGCCAAAGTTCGCCTGAGCCAGGGACGGGGCAGGCACGCCACAGCGCGGGTCCCCGTCCGCCATGAGACCTGGCCCGTCGGCGCGTCAGGCGCCGTGCCCTTGCGGGCCGACAACTCACTGCGCCTGGAATTCAGGAGAGACCCCATGCACCAGATGTCCAAGGAGATGCAGTCGTGCATCGACGAGTGCCTGCGCTGCTACCAGACCTGCCTTGGCATGGCGATGAGCCACTGCCTGGAGCAGGGCGGCAAGCACGTCGAGCCAAGCCATTTCCGCATCATGATGGCCTGCGCCGAGATCTGCCGGACCTCGGCCCATTTCATGCTGATCGGCACTGAGCACCACAAGCATACCTGCCGGGAGTGTGCGGAGATCTGCGAGGAGTGCGCGAAGTCCTGCGAGCAGGTCGGTGACATGCAGGAGTGCGTCGACCAGTGCCGCCGCTGCGCCGAGAGCTGCCGCAGGATGGCAGCCTGATCCGTTCCCGAACCATCGCGCCCGTTCCCAGCTCTGTGGCCGGGAACGGCTCCCGTAAGCTGACCGGAAGGACCCACGGATGTCCAAGTACCTGCGTTTCGCGGCGATGATCGCCACCTCCACGATTGTGATGTTCGGTTTGATGTACCTGAACGTCTACAGCATCGATCACATCTACTGGAGCCAGACGAGAGCCTACATGGCCCTGATCATGGGCGCGGCGATGGCGGTCGTCATGCTGGCCTTCATGCTCGGCATGTACTCGAACGCGAAGGCCAACCTCGGCATCCTGATCGGAAGCGTAGTCGTCTTCGCACTGGCTCTCTATCTCGTGCGCAGCCAGGCCACCGTCGGCGACGTCGCCTGGATGGAAGCCATGATCCCGCACCACTCGATCGCGATCCTGACGAGCGAGCGGGCCAACATCTCCGACCCGCGGGTCAGGAAGCTTGCCGACGACATCATCAGCGCCCAGCGCCGCGAGATCGACGAGATGAAGACCCTCATCCAAGAGCTGGAAAACGGAAGCCGCAAGACATCAGCCGATGCCTCTTAGACACATGATGCCTCTTAGACACATAGAGAGATGCGATGAATAACCCGACGCAGTCCCCAAGGACCGACGATTTCCGCCTCGAGCGCGAAGGCGACAGTCTCGTGCTGACCTTCACGCCCGACGGACGCGTCTACACCTTCGCGATCGACGGGAATCGGCTCTCGGAGCCCTCCGTGTCGCCTGCCCAGGTGAATGCCACCGATTACGGCGACGACGTGGTCCGCAAGACCGCAACGGAGCTTGCCAGGCTCGTCGTCGGAGGGTCGTCATCGCGGCATTAGCCGCCGCAACCAAAGTGCCGGCATCCGGTCGGCGGAGCCGTCCAAGGGTGGGAAAACTCCGATGATGCACGACATGGGCAGCATAGGCTGGGGCATGGGTGGGATGAGCCTGATCTGGCTTCTCGTCCTCATCCTCATCGTCCTGGCGATTGCCGCGCTCGTGAAATATCTGCTGAAGTGACGTCGCAGGGCGGACGGGCCATTGCCCGCCCCACCGGCATCACGGGCACACGGCTCGGGACGCGTTAAGGCACGTCCCGAGCGAACCCTCCGCTTGGATTCGACTGTCAGTGGCTATCCTGGTTGTCGCCGTTGTCGTCATCATCGTCGCCGGACCTGCCGGGCATCATGGCGCCGCCAGAACCCATCATGCCGGGTCCCATCATCCCTCGCATGCCACCTGTCATTCCGGGGCCGCCCATGCGGACGAGCACCTGAAGCCGGCGCTTCTGAGCCTCGTCAAGCGTGGCGTACAGAGGCGAGGCGGCGTCCGCGAGCTTCCGCAGGGTGTCCGATCCCTGGCCCATCCGGTCAGCCATGGCGCGGAGCAGGCCAACCGGGTCCGTCGCCATCATGCCCTGGGTTTCGCGCATCGCCTGCATGTGGGAAAGATACAGGCGGGCGGTGTTGTGCATGGCGGCCTCCACCGGGGGCCACAGCTTCTCCTGCTCGGCTGACAGTTTCAGTCCGGCATGGATCGCGGCGATGTGGGCATCCGCAATGGCGTTCAGGTCCTCGGGAGAGAGCCGGCCCATCATGCCCCGGCCGCCGCCCATCATGCCGCCGGGCATGCCCTGGCCCTGCATCATGCCTCGGCCCATCATCTGACCCTGCATCATTTGACCCATGGGCATTTGCGTCCCGGGTTGGGCCGGCGCCGTCTGAGGCTGCGCCGGGGGCGCGGACTGGGCCTGCGCCGCGGTCGTGCCGCCAGGATGGTGCTGCTCGTGATCGGCGGGGGCCTGGGCCAGGACAGGGCCGGCAAGGGTGATCAGGGCAGCGGCGAGAAGGGACGTCTTCATGGCAGGCTCTCCTTGTTGGGCCCGACTCCAGGGATCGGGAAACGGGTGGGACCGCTTTTCGGACGCAGTTGAGTTGATCGGATCACGTCCCTGCGGCCGAGGCGATCGGGTCTGGTGACAGTCACTCACGCGGTCCATGGTGGTGGCCGTGGCCTCCGTGCATGAACAGGTGCATCAGCGGACAGGCCATCAGCAGCAGGTAGGGCAGAGCGGCGATGACGTGGCCCGTGTGGTTCACGAACAGGTAGACGCCGAGCGCGGCTAGCACGAGCGTGGCAGCCCATCCCAGAGGGGTGCCGACCAGGGCGGTCCGCCAGCTCGCAGGTGCCGTCGGCGGAGTGTTGGGTGTGGCGTTCATGGCGAGAACCCTCAGTACGTTCTGCAACTTTACGCCAGCTCCGAAACGCATCTTTGACCTTGCGCAAACCCGTCTCGTCCCAGGGGCTCGGATGGGTGTATAATTGGTTTTGGGGCTGGATTTCGAGGAGGCGACCATGTCGGCCTCAACGCTTCACAACGCCGTTCCGGCCGTCGACGCGCAGCGAGCCTCGCCGATGAACTTCCTGGCCACGGGGTGGGCCCTGACCACGACGCTCGTCGGCCTGTTCGTTCTCTGCTATGTGGCGGCGCTGGTGGCGCCCTCGCTGGGACTTGCCCATGGCTGGATCGGGCTGTTCGCGACCCAACCCAACAATCTCGTCCGCACGTTCGCGGAAGGGGTGATCGGCAGCGCGGTCGCCGCGTGGGTAGCGACGCTTCTGTTCGTGCCGGTTTACAACCGCTTGATCAGGCATTGACCCGCGGGGTTGGCAGGGCGAACCGAACGGGTCCACCCCGCCGCAAGTCAGAGTTCGACCGTCCGCAGGCGGATGGCATTGCTGATCACGCTCACCGAGGACAGGGCCATCGCCGCCGCCGCGATGATCGGCGAGAGCAGGATGCCGAAGAACGGGTACAGCACGCCCGCCGCCACCGGCACGCCGAGCGCATTGTAGATGAAGGCGAAGAACAGGTTCTGGCGGATGTTGCCCATCGTGGCCCGTGACAGCCGCCGGGCCCGCACGATGCTCGTCAGGTCGCCCTTGAGCAGGGTCACGCCCGCGCTCTCCATCGCCACGTCGGTGCCCGTGCCCATGGCAATGCCGACGTCCGCGGCCGCGAGTGCGGGCGCGTCGTTGACACCGTCACCCGCCATGGCCACCACGCGCCCGGCCGTCTTGTACCGCTGGACCACCGCGCTCTTCTGGTCCGGCAGGACCTCGGCCTCCACCTCGTCGATCCCGAGGCGGCGGGCGACCGCCTTGGCCGTCGTCCAGTTGTCGCCGGTGAGCATCACCACCCGCACGCCGTCTTCCTTGAGGCTGGCGAGTGCTTCCGGGGTCGAGGCCTTCACCGGGTCAGCAATGGCGATGGCGCCCGCCGCCTTTCCGTCAACACCGGCGAAGATCGCCGTCGCGCCGTCTTCGCGCAGCCGATCGGCCTGCTACCCCAGGGGAGCGAGGTCGATGCCGTGCTCGGCCAGGAACGCCGTGTTGCCAAGGACGACGTACCGTCCCTCGACGGTGCCGAGTGCGCCCTTGCCGGTGGGCGAGTCGAAGTCGTTGCCGGGAGCGGTAGCGGTGCCCTGCTTCTCGGCGGCCGCCACGATGGCCATGGCCAGCGGATGCTCGCTCGCCCGCTCCACGCTGGCAGACAGGCGCAGCACCTCGGCCTCGGTGAAGCCCGGCGCCGGGACGATGGACGTCCCGGCTGGCTTGCCCTCGGTAAGGGTTCCGGTTTTGTCGACCACGAGGGTGTCGACCTTCTCCATGTGCTCGAGCGCCTCGGCGTTCTTGATCAGCACCCCAGCCTGGGCGCCACGGCCGACGCCGGCCATGATCGACATCGGTGTGGCCAAGCCCAGCGCACACGGACAGGCGATGATGAGAACGGAGACGGCCGCCACGAGCCCGAACGCGAGGCGGGGTTCCGGACCCCAGATTCCCCATGCGGCAAAGGCCAGGAGCGCTACCCCGATCACGGCGGGCACGAACCAGCCCGAAACCTGGTCTGCCCCTGAGCGGAGACTGCTCACGACCTGAAGCGGTGCCCGGCGCATCCGCGTGGGCGAGGGCGATCTCGGTTGGGTGGATGCCATGGCGCTCTCCTCTCATCGAAGCGCTAGCCGACCTGCCCCCGGAAAGCCCTTGATTGGGATCAACAAGCGTTCCCGTGCGCTATTTTCCCTTCTTGATCGACGTGACGGAGAGCTGGCCGTTCACCCGGTCGGCGGTGAACTGCACTTTGTCGCCCGCCTTGATGCCCTTGAGCAGGGCCGGGTCCTGGGCACGGAACACCATGGTCATGGCGTCCATGTTGAGGTTCGGGATGGCACCGTGGTCGATCGTGATCTTGCTCTGGGCGGTGTCGACCTTCTCGACCGTGCCGGAGACCGTTGGCAGGCCCTGCGCGAGGGCCGCACCGGACAGGCTCAGGGCGGCGATCAGGCTGATGGCAATGCGCTTCATGGAAAACTCCTGTTTCGGATCGTGGTGGGGAGAATGCGCCATCACTTGACGACGACGGTGCCGTGCATGCCGGACTCGTAGTGGCCCGGGATCAGGCAGGCGAACTCGAAGGTGCCGGGCTTGGTGAAGCGCCAGACGATCTCGTTGGAGCCCGTCGGCGCAAGCCGCTTCCCGTTCGGGTCGTCGTGCTCCATGTCGGGGTTCTGCTCCATGGCGATCTTGTGCCTGGCGTTGTGCTCGATCGTGTCGAGCATGAACTCGTGGTCGGTCTTGCCGTGATTCCTGAGCACGAACTTCACCTGCTCGCCGCGCTTGATCTCGACCTGATTGGGCTCGAACACCATCTTCGCGTCGTCGGTCTCCTTCATGGTGACCTCGATGGTTTTCGCGACGGGCTTCTTCGAGTCGCCCGGGTCGCCGGCCGCGAAGGTCCGGTGGCTGTGCCCGGCCGGACCGGGGCTGGCGAGGGCCAGACCCGCCGAGAGGGCTAACGCCGCGGCGGCGCCGGCAAGGATGGGTAGGCGAAACGTCATCGATGTCTCCTTCGTCCGTTTCTTGTCTCGATCAGTGATTGTCATGGCCGCCCGCGGTGCGGACGGGGCGCTTGCGGGGATCGACGGCATGGAACTCCGCCGCCTCGATACCGCTGTCGGGTGATGTCGCGCGAACGGGTTCGGCGAGCTTCTCGCCCGTCCACTCGTAGGCGACCGTCCCCTCCGGGTGCTTGTACCAACCCGGATCCTTGTAATCGTCATGGGCAAGTCCCGGCCGAACCTTCACGACCGAGAACATACCGCCCATCTCGACCGGGCCGAACTGGGCGAAGCCCGTCATCATCGGCAGGGTGTTGTCGGGCAGCGGCATCTCCATCGCGCCCATTTCGCCCATGCCGTTCGAGCCCATCGGCATGTAGCCCGGAGCGATCTTCTTCATGGCGGGCGCGGTCTTCTTCATGTTCACGCCGATGTAGGTTTTCACGTCATGGCCCATGGCGTTCATGGTGTGGTGCGACTTGTGGCAATGGATCGCCCAGTCACCCGGCGCGTCGGCCACGAACTCGAAGGCGCGCATCTGCCCGACCGCCACATCCACGGAGACCTCCGGCCATTGCGCCGATTCCGGCACCCAGCCACCGTCCGTGCCGGTCACCTTGAAGTCGTAGCCGTGCATGTGGATCGGGTGGTTGGTCATGGTCAGGTTGCCGAAGCGGATCCGCACCTTGTCGCCCTGACGCACCACGAAAGGGTCGATGCCGGGGAAGACGCGCGAGTTCCAGCACCAGAGATTGAAGTCGAGCATCGTGTTGACCTTCGGCACATAAGACCCGGCCTCGATGTCGAAGGCGTTGAGCAGGAACACGAAGTCGCGGTCGACGCGGCGCTCGGCCGGATCGCGCGGGTGCACGACGAAGAAGCCCATCATGCCCATCGCCATCTGGACCATCTCGTCTGAATGCGGGTGGTACATGAAGGTGCCGGACTTCTGGCAGATGAACTCGTACACGAAGGTCTTGCCCGGCGGGATATGCGGCTGGGTGAGGCCGCCGACCCCGTCCATGCCGTTCGGCAGGAGCTGGCCGTGCCAATGCACCGCCGTGTTCTCCGGCAGCCTGTTGGTGACGAAGATGCGCACCTTGTCGCCCTGCACGGCTTCGATGGTCGGCCCTGGCGACTGGCCGTTGTAGCCCCACAGGTGCGCCTTCATCCCCGGCGCGAGTTCGCGCACCACGGGTTCGGCGACCAGGTGGAACTCCTTCCAGTCGCCGTTCTGGCGCCAGGGCAGGGTCCAACCGTTCAGGGTGACGACGGGCTGGTAGTCCGGTCCGCTCGTCGGGTAGAGCGGCGGCTGCATGGTGGCTTCTGCCATGCTAGGTGCCTCGGGCAGGCTCGCGGCCTGCGTGCGTCCACTGATCATGGTGGCTCCCGCGAGGGCCAAGCCTCCGGTACCGAGGAAACCTCTGCGTGAGAGATCAGGCATTCGGATGTCTCCTTGTCAGTGTCCGCCGCCACACCGCCAGCGGCGGCAGCCACGGTCTCCCCACCGCCGCCCTCTCCACCGCCGACCCCGCCACCGATCAGGGCAGCCTTGAGGTCCGTGGCGGCGATCCAGAAGTCGCGGCGGGCGTTGATGGCATCGACGTTGCTGAGGATGCGGGTGCGGGCATCGATGATGAGCTGGCTCACGTCGACGAGCATGCCGCTGTATTGCAGGGTCGCCTCATCCTGGATCCGCTTCTGCAAGGGCAGGACGCGGCCCTGGTACTGGCGGGCGAGATCGTAGTTGCCGCGGTAGCGCAGGTAGGCCTCGCGGGCCTCCGAGCGGACGTTGACGGCCCGCTCCGCCAGGCGGTTGGCCGCGGCCATGTAGGTCTCCTGCGCATTGCGGACGCCCACCGCGCCGAAGTCGAAGATCGGGATCGTGAACGCGACCTCCAGGCCACGGCGGTTGATCTTTTCCTTTTCAAGCTCGCCACTGTCCGCCGAGACGGTCTTCACCCGCTCGTAATTGGACGTTCCCGCGAGCTCGATGTCCGAGACGAAGCGTGTGGCGCTGGTCAGGCCGAACTGCTGCGCGGTCGCGTTCAGGTCGTGGCGCAGCGCCTGGAGATCGACCCGTCGCTCGAGTGCCCGGCGCTCGATGTCCTGGGCCGAGGCAATGCGGGTGGGCAGCGGCGGCAGGGAACCCGGCAGGCGGAAGTCGATGTCTCGGCCCCATAGGCCGAGCTGCCGGATCAGGCGCTCGCGCGCGACCCTCTGCTCGATCCGCGCACGGGCAAGCTGGGCGCCGAGTTCCTGGTAGAAGGCATGCTCGCGCGCCTGCTCCAGCTTGTTCAGGGCACCGCTCTCGCCGAGCTGGGTGGCGAGCTCCGAGGCGGTCTCGGCGGTCCCGAGCGCCTGCTGCATGAAGGCGACCTGCTGGTTGGCAGCAATCGCCCGGTAGTATTCCCGGCGGGTCTCGGCGGCGAGCCGCAGGACGGCCTCGGCGGTCCGGAACTGGGCGGCGCGGAAGCGCTGCTCGGCGACCGCGGTGCGGGCGGGCAGGGTGGCGAGCTCGAACAGACCGATCAGGATCTGGTGCTCGACCTCCAGCTCCAGGCTGCCGCCCAGCCGCGACAGGGAAACGGTCGGGCTCGGCGGCAGGCTCGTCTGGACGAACTCGGCCTCGGAGACGCCGAGCTCGTTGAACGCAGCTTGCAGGCCGCGGTTCTTCAGCAGCGCGATCTGCACGGCACTATCCGGCGTGAGTGGGCGCTTCAGCAGGTCCTCGACCCGCTGCTGGATGCCGACGGCCTCGGCCTCGCTGGTGATCTTGACGACGTCCTTGCCAAGATCCGTGTAGGCGACCGTCTGCGCCGGAGTGAGCCCAGCATCGGGCGAGAACGAGACGCAGGCCCCGAGGAGCAGCGTGAGGGCGACGCTCCCGGCCAGCCGCCGTCCGCGCGCCCCTCGCGCATGTTCATTGTCGTTCATCGTTGGGTGGTCCTTGGGCATGGGTCAGCGGCCCCGTCGGGCGGCATCATTGCTGTCGCCCCGCTCCGGGTTTGCCCCCGGGGCGACGCGTCGGTTGAGCTCGCGCCAGTCGGCGGGTTCGACGACGTCGTAGCCGCGGACCCCCGCGGTCACGGCCGAGTATCGCGGAGTGCGGGTGCCCATCGTCGGGTTCGCCGGGGCCGCGAGGTAGATTGGCGTGGCGGGCACGCAGGCCCCGAGGCTCAGGACCACGGCGGCGAGGCTTATGGGTTGGAGCATGGTATCGATCTCGGGCCGACCGTCGTCGCAGCGAGCTTGAACCCGGCGGAACTTCGGACAGCCCGGAGTCCGGGCGTCCAGGAAGGGTTCGGGGCTTGGATGCGGAAAACGGTGGCCGTTTGAGCTTGGTCGGGCGGGACCGCGCGTTTTGGGCGGACACGCCGGTTCGTGCGGGCGAAAGCCGCCCGCGCTTGGCTCAGACAGTTCTTGGGGGCCTGTCGAGGCGGCCCGCGACGATGCCAGCAACCTGCTCGTCGCCCGCAATGGCGAGCGGGGTCGGCGATGCGACCGTCAAGGAGACGATGGGGGCCGCGCTCACCTGGAAGGAGTGGCAGCTCAGGCCACCGCAGCAGTTCGAGTCGTCGTGGCCGTGGGATGCGCCGTCATGCCGGTCGCAACCAAGGGCGGCCTCGAGTCCATGATGGCACGCCGCCGTGAGCCAGGCGTCCTTGCCGTGATGGGAGTGGGCAGAGGCGTCGTGAGCGTGCCCGGCCGCCAGGGCGGTACGAACCTGCCCCGCCGACGCGGCCGCGCGCGGCATGGAGACCGGGAAGATCGCCATGGTGAACGCAAGCAGAGCAACGATGATGGTGCCCATCAGCCGCAAGGGTGAATCACTCCTGGTCGTCAGAATCGGGTGTGTCCCACGGAAACGTGTCGCGGACAAGTTGGGCGACATTGGGGTTTCATCCAAGTGGCAGGAGAACAGGATCGGCCGGGTAGCCGGCCTCGCGGAAGGCGCGCAGGAGGACCGACTCGAAGCGGTTAGAGACGATCCGGATCGTACGGGCGGCGAAGTTCGCCTCGATGCGGATCGCGTCGTCAACGTCCCGCAGGGCCCGGACCACGAAGCCGAGGCAGCCGCCGCAAGCCAAGTCGGGAACGTGGAAGAGATGCATGGCCGGGATCCTTGATTCGCCCTGATCCTGATCCGTCTGGGCCTTCCCATGGTAGCAAGGTCAAGCCATGTGCTTCCGACCACCACAGGCGTCTCTGGCGATGGAGAACCGACGCCGCGGCGAACCCGCGACGGGCGGCGGATCACTCATCTGCGGGCGTCATGGCGTCCGCCACCTGCGGCCCAGCCATCTTCCGGATCGCCTGGGTGACGGTCTTCGGAAGGTAGGGTTTGCGCAGGAAGGCCACTTGGTCGGTGACGTTGTCAGGTCCGGGTTGGGACCGACCCGATGTCACGACCACTCCTACGCCCGGCCAGCGCTCCCGAACCACGCGCGCAAGCCCGAGCCCGTTCATGGATCCAGGCATCTCGATGTCTGTGACGACCGCCTGCACGTCGGGCCACGCTTGGAGCATAGCGATGGCCTCGTCTGCGTTGACCGCCTCGAAGACCTTGAACCCGGCCTCGTCGAGGAAGTCGGCCACGAGGATGACCATGCGGAACTCGGAATGAGGCATACCGAAGACTCTACTGACGGCGGTTGGACTTCTTCAAGGGAACGGCACATGGGGCAGCTCCGTTCCCGTCGTCAGTGACCGTCCGCCACATGTCCACATGGCTTTGCAGTGCTGCCGTCGACGGCACGCTAGGAGGCTTGCTCCTTCATGAACTTGGCGCCGAGCCGGCGACCGGCCATCCGTCTGCTCGAAGACACTTACCCGGGAACCTGCGACCCGCCCTTTACCCAATGCCCCTGCAATGGAACGTCTCCAAATGGCAGATAGTGTTGAAAAAGTCTGCAACTGCTGTTCTTTGCGTGTTCGGCATACTGGATGCTGGGTCGGGCCTGCCGGAGTGCCGCTAGTAATAGACCACCCGCGCCACATTTTGGGCTTTATCAACACTATCGGCACGCGTGAGACCTAAGCTCGAAGGCAGCAATCCTTATCGAACCGGACGTTCCGAAAACGCAGGAAATCTCGGTTCCTGGCCCTGAACGGACCCTCCACAATCGGTCGTAACGCCGCTTGGCAGGTCTGACGGCAGAGACTGCCTGTTTTGATTAATCACAATCCACCGGGCGAGGGCTCGGGTAGGCTATCTCCGGAACCTGACTGAAGGTGCCCCATGCCAAAGCCCTCTTTGCTCGCAGCTGTCGTTGGAGCAAGCCTGATGATGACGGCAGCAGTCCACGCCCATTGCGACACCATCGGCGGACCCGTCACGACGGCAGCCCTACGGGCACTCGACACCAACAACGTTAATGCCGTCCTGCCCTATGTCCCGGCCTCCGCCGAGCCAGAGCTGACAGCCGCCTTCACCCAAGCCAAGTCCGCGCGTGCGGGCGGGCCTGACGCCAAGGCACTGGCGGACCGCTCCTTCATGGAGACGGCCGTCCGGCTGCACCGCGCCGGGGAGGGCGCACCCTACACCGGCCTCAAGCCGGCCGGAACCGACCTCGGCCCCGCCATTCCTGCTGCTGAGCAGGCGCTGACCAGCGGCAAGGTAGAACCTCTCCTGGAGTTCCTGTCGCGCGAGATCGAACATGGTGTGCGCGAGCGCTTCGCCCAAGCGGCCGGTGACAAGCCCAAGGAGCCGACGGATGCGGCAGAGGTGCCCGCCGCCCGCGAGCATGTCCGAGAGGAACTCGGCTTCATCGGCTATGTGGAGGCGATCTATCGGGCGGCGAAAGGCGGCGGTCACGCAGAGGGACCGGCAACCACCGACGCGTGTGGACATTAGGAGCGCTGCTGAACTCGTCTCGGCCGGGCGTCAGGTCAGCGGCGGCAGGGACAGGACCTTCGAAAGAGCAGCGCTGCGTTGTGGGGGCAGTATCATGGAGGTGGACCATGCTGACTCGGCAAATCGCGACAGGTCTCTGTGCCGCTTTCGGAGCGATGGTCCCGCATCAGACGCTGGCGCAAGTGGAGCAGTACAACGTCTGCTGGGGGCAGGACGAGAAACAATGCGCGGATCGGAGCGTCCCCGACCAGGCGTTCTTCGCCTGCGACACAGAGGGGCATCAGGGTTACAGTTCCGAGTTTGTTTGTCAGACCTTGTGCAAGAAACCGAACCAGACCGGATCCTGCGAGACCTTCATCCGCTACGGGAGAGGCGGCGGTCAGTGCGGCTACGTCTGGGCCCACGTGCATTGCTACTGAAGCCGTCATCAAGGCAGGGCGGGGTCTCCGACGCCGTCAGCTCAACCCGACGAGGAGGAGCCGCCATGGCCACCATCACGCAAATCCAGCTCCGGCTCGTGACCGCCTCCGACCCTGAGGCCGGAGGACCCGACGGGGATGTGTTCCTGGGGATCGGCGGGCGGGAGTTTTCTGTCGATGCCGACCTGGATGACACCGAGCGCAGGAACGACCGAACCTACATCTTCGGCGAGGGTGCCTCGGTGCGTGAGCCCAAGTTCAACGACCCGCGCAACCCGCAGCTTGACACGCTGAATGTCTCCAAGTTTCCCACCTACATCCGGTTCGAGCCGCGTAGCCGTGCCGCCAACTGGCTTCTGCGCCTTGCGGAAGTGATCGCCCGATCGCCCGAGGCGGACGAGATCTGTATCGAGATCGGCCCGGTCGGGGCGGGCCCGTTCTGGCTGGGCCAGACCCGGGGCAAGCTCGTTTATCTCTGGCCGCCCGAACCGCTGCGTGAGCTAACGCCGCCAACTTCTGAGAGCTGACACGCCGTCCGGGCGGGGGCAGATCTCAGGTGGCGAGCAGACCGTCATAGGGTAGCATACGACTTCGTAGGACAGTTGGTGGCTATCTGGTCTGGATGGCCGCCACAATGCCTGATCGGCAACACCTAAAGGGATGCGGCACCGTGGGCGACGGGGCCCCATATACCCTCATGCTCTCTTGAGCATCATCGTTAGGAGCTTGGCTTCCCCGGACGCGAATGGCCGGTTCTGGCACCGAGCGGACATTAGCCGAACTTCCGTTTTCTGCAGCTTGCCGGACCTTCGATCGATAATTCGGTGTTCAGCGTGGGGCCGCCTTCGCGTGGCCCTCAGTCACAAGATCGAAATACCCGGAATGAGCATCCGAATCGGAACTCTTGGTCGCCTAATCCAGACCCGGCATGGATGCCGCTGTGCGCCATAGATGGCGTCACACATTGCGCCGCGAAAATGTGGGCTGGCTTGTGGGGTAAAAACCAAAATCAGAAAAATTATCTCTTTATATTAATAGCTTAATTGAAGATATGGCGGAGGGGGTGGGATTCGAACCCACGGTGGGCTTGCACCCACGCTGGTTTTCAAGACCAGTGCCTTAAACCACTCGGCCACCCCTCCGGAAAGGCTGCCTTGACCAGTGACCTGCGGTCTTGGCTTCTCTAAGGCTGCAACCGCGCGGTCGTCAACCTAAACCAATTTTTACGAAGCAGGAAAGCCGCTCTGCGGTCGGAGCGGCTCTCTGGCCGAGCCCTGGGGCAAGGCCATCCGGAGATGGTGTCGTGCGGCCGGAATGAGTTCTCATTAACCAACCCGGCGAAAGGCCTTCAAGCGGGGAGCTCTCCGCAATTTAAGAAATCAGCCCAATATATTGGAAAATATCCATAATTTACGATCATGAAATATCGATACGTTTCGCTCAAGCTTTGCCATTGACAAGCGCGACCGTTTAACTTCCTTTTAACGTCTCGAAAAGCACTTTGGCGGGATGTCTGGGGCAGGTTCTGACATCCGCCATGAGCAAGGTGCGGATAAGGGGATGCGAAGCAATATGCGTTGTAATTGCGCTGAGGCAAAAACCGAGCTGAAGGACGATACTGGCTTCTTCAGCCCTCTGACTCTGCTTCGCATTGCAGGTGTTGCGGCCGTTGCCCTGACCACCGCGAATTGCTCCTCGAACGTAAGGGGCGGCATCGACCCGAAATATGGCGTTGCCCCGAGCCCGAAGGTTATTGCCGATGGGCAGCCTGTTCCCAAGGGTGGCGGGCGCCGGATGGTCGGTGGCGCCTATACGGTTGCCGGGCGGACCTACGTTCCCAATGAATCGCCTCGCGCAAGCGAGGGGCTGGCGTCCTGGTACGGCTCCAATTTCCACGGACGCATGACGGCCAATGGCGAGATCTTCGACCGCGACTCGGTTGCGGCGGCTCACACCACCATGCCTCTGCCGAGCTATGCTCGCGTGACGAATCTTCAAAACGGGTATTCCATGATCGTCCGCGTCAATGATCGCGGTCCGTTCCACGGCAACCGCGTCATCGACGTATCCGAGCGGGCTGCCTCCGCACTCGGTTTCCGGGCGCAGGGAACCGCGAAGGTCCGGGTGGAGTATGTCGGCCGTGCCTCCACCAACGGCAGCGATGACCGGATTCTTCTGGCGAGCCTTCGGACGGATGGACAGCCCGCGAGCCTGGGCGGCGCAGCGCCGACCATGGTGGCCCAGGCTACGCCGCGACCGAACGAACCTCGTCAGGCCATCGCCCTGCGTAGTTATGAGCCAGAGGACGAGGCTCCGGAGGCCGAAGCCTCCATGGCCGGCTCGCCGACATCGTCCGCGGCGGGGCTGGGGATGGCTTCCGCCAGGAACAACATTCCGCTTCCGCCAGAGCGGCCGTTCGACCTCGGCACGATTCCAGGGGCAGCAACCCCGATGGCCGCTGCCAACTCGCCGGTCCCGAATGTTCTTCCGCCGTCCCGGCCTATCGTTGCCGGTCTATACTATGCGGCGCCGCAAGCCTCTCAGGGAGGCTTTCAGAAGAGCACTTCCTTCAACACGCTCGATCAGTCCAAGTTCGTTCTTCGCTAACGGATAGACCACACAAACTTCCTTTGAGGGTTCTATGCCCTGGGGCGGGACGTTGGTCGCCCCTCCTGGGTTCGCCTCTCCTGACTCCTGACGGAACGCACAGGGGATCGGAACTTCACGTTGATTTGTTATTGACGCGCTACAGATTCAGGCTCTCCTAAGGGAAGAACCTGGAATGCTCACCATGCGTCAATTCAAGGTCGCCCGGATACTGGCGGCAACCGTTCTTTTTTTGGGAATCTCATTGCTGCTTGCCTCGCCGCAGCAGGCGCGGGCGCAAGGCTTTCAAACGACGGCTCCGACGGCCATCCTCATGGATGCCAATAGCCGCGCGATCCTCTTCGAGAAAAATGCCGACGAGCTGACGGCTCCCGCCAGCATGACCAAGACCATGACGGCCGAAGTCGTCTTCAACGAATTGAAGAACGGCCGCCTGTCCATGGACAGCGAGTTTCACATCTCGGAGAACGCATGGAAGAAGGGAGGAGCCGGCTCGGGCGGATCGTCGATGTTCGCCAAGGTGAACACCAGCATCAGGCTGGAAGATCTGCTGCGGGGCCTGATCGTTCAATCCGGCAATGACGCGGCCATTGCCATCGCCGAGGGCGTGGCCGGCACCGAAGAGAATTTCGCCCGTCTCATGAACGAGCGGGCGCGTCAGATCGGCTTGACGAAATCCACCTTCCGCAACGCCACGGGTTATGGCCACCCGGAGCAGAAGGTCACGGTCCGGGACTTGGCGAAGCTCGCCCTCTACATCATCGAAACCTATCCCGATCTCTACAAGATGTTCGGCGAGCGCGAATTCACCTGGAACAAGATCCGCCAGCAGAACCGGAATCCCTTGTTGTTCATGGATATCGGAGCCGACGGCCTGAAGACGGGCAACATCGACGAGTCCGGCTATGGCCTGATCGGGTCTGCCGTTCAGAACGACCAGCGCCTCATTGTCGTGGTCAATGGGCTCAAGACAGCGAAGGACAGGGCCAACGAGGCTCGCAAGCTTCTGGATTGGGGATTCCGGGCCTTCGAGAGCCACCAGCTCTTCGCAGAAGGGCAGATCGTGGGCGAGGCTCAGGTCTATGGCGGCAGCAAGCGGTCTCTGCCGCTTGTCTCCAGGAAGCCAATTCGTGTACTGGTGCCTCGTGGGGAAGGCGAACGGATCACCGCTCGCATCGTCTACACGGGTCCGCTGAAGGCTCCCATCGAAAAGGGAGCCGAGGTTGCCCGGATACAGGTCAACCGTGGTGATATGCAGGCTCTCGAGATGCCCCTTTACGCCAACGAGGACATTCAGGAAGGCTCCCTGAGCCAGAAAGCCTTGGATGGTCTTCTGGAGTTCAGCACCGGCTGGGTCCGCCGGGCGTTCTCGAGTCTTGCCGACAGAATTTGATGGCAGGTTGTTTCATTACCTTTGAGGGCGGGGAGGGGGCAGGCAAGTCGACCCAGATCGACAGGCTCCGGAAGCGGCTGGAGCAATTCTCTCACCCGGTCCTGGTCACCCGGGAGCCCGGTGGTTCTCCTCGCGCGGAAGAGATCCGATCCTTCCTCCTGGCCGGCAGGGCCAAGCACCTCGGCCCGTTTGCCGAGGCTTTGCTGTTCGCGGCCGCCCGCATCGATCATCTGGACCGTACGATCATACCCGCCCTGAGAAGCGGCACACATGTGCTCTGCGACCGGTTCGCGGATTCCCTCAGGGCCTATCAGGGCTCGTTGGGCAACCTGGACACCGGGCTGATCGACAGCCTGGAAAGGATTACCCTCAAGGGCGTGAAGCCCGACCTGACCTTCATCCTGGATCTGCCCGCAGAAATTGGCGTCGCGCGTGCCGGAGAGAGACGAGCCAGGAAGGGGGAGGGGGTCGACCGGTTCGAGGAGGAGGGTCTTGCATTCCACAGATCCCTTCGGCAGGCATTTCTCGACATTGCTCGCTCCGCTCCCGAACGGTGCGTGGTCATCAATGCGGATCAGCAGCCCGATGACGTCGAGGCCGATATCTGGGCGGCGGTCGGCGAACGGCTCCCTCAGCTGACGAAGAAAACCGAGAGACCTCTCGATGTCGCGTGACGGTCAAGACGCGGTCGAGCCAGACCAGTTCGAGGGCGCCCTGCATCCGAGGGAGCAGTTCTCCTTCTTCGGCCACCGTGAAGGCGAGGGGGCTTTCCTCGAAGGGCTCCGTAGCGGCCGCCTCCATCATGCGTGGCTGATCGGCGGTCCCCAAGGCATCGGCAAGGCGACGCTGGCCTATCGTGTGGCCCGCGCCGTCCTGGACCCGCGCCGTATTGCCGATCCGGCGCACCCCAGCTTGGATGTTGCCCCGGACGCCCCTGTGGCGCGGCAGGTCTCGGTCCTGTCCCATCCTAACCTCGCGGTCCTGAGGCGGGCTCCCGCCACGGACAAGAAGGCCGCTTCGACCACAATCCCCGTGGAGGCGGTCCGAAAGGCGCTGAACATGTTCGGCTCTACGGCTGCCGACGGCGGCTACAGGGTCTGCATCGTCGACAGTGCGGAAGACCTGACGATCTCGAGCGCTAACGCTCTCCTCAAGGTGATCGAGGAGCCGCCGCCGCGTTCGCTTTTCCTAATTGTCAGCCATGCGCCGCAGCGGGTTCTCCCGACCATTCGCTCGCGTTGCCGACGCCTCCTGCTGCGGCCCTTGGACGACCAGGACATCAGGGCGGCAATCGCATCGCTCGGTTCGCCCTGGTCCGAGATCCCCGGAGATGTCGTCGATCAGGCCCTCCAGTATGGGGAGGGCTCGGTCAGGCGGACTCTCGAATTGCTGGACGCGGAGAAGGTTTCCTTCATCGAGCAGGTTACGAAGCTTCTCGACGGGCTGCCTCGAACCGATCCCAGGCAAATCTACGCCCTTGCGGAAGCTCTCTCGAAACGTGACGCGGACGAGAGTTACGAACTGGCCCTGGATACGGTGCTGCGCTGGGTCTCCGACAGGCTCCACCAGGGGGCGAAGCTTGGCCCGTCATCCCTTGCACCTTTGGTGGAGGTATGTGAGAAGATCACCCGCTCGGCGCGCGAGATCGACGTGTTCAACCTCGACCGCCGGCCCTTCATTCTGACGCTGTTCGACGACTTGGCCGATGCGGTCCGGCGAACGGCATGAAATCGCTGCTGCCCGCGCGGTTTGACCGACAACAAGGGTCCAAGAACCAGGGATTCGACATGGCCGACAAACAGAAATTCTATATCACCACGGCTATCTCGTATCCGAATGGAGCTCCTCATATCGGCCATGCCTACGAGATCGTAGCATCCGATGCGATCGCGCGTTTCAAGCGTATCGACGGCTATGACGTGTTCTTCATGACGGGGACGGACGAGCACGGTCTCAAGATCCAGCAGACCGCGGACCGGAACGGGACCACGCCCAAGGCATTCGTCGACGTGATGGCGGCGAAGTTCAAGGCCATGGCCGACCGGCTGGACTGCTCCTATGACCGATTCATCCGGACTACCGATGCTGACCACCTGCCCTCCACTCATGAGCTCTGGCGCCGGATGCAAGAGAGGGGAGACATCTATCTCTCGAAGTATTCCGGCTGGTACTCGGTTCGCGACGAGGCCTACTACGACGAGAGCGAGCTGACGAAGCAGCCCGATGGCAGCTGGCGCGCCCCGACGGGCACTCCCGTCGAATGGATCGAGGAGGAGAGCTATTTCTTCCGCCTCTCCGCCTATCAGGAGCGGTTGCTCGACCATTACAAGGCCAACCCGGACTTCATCGGCCCGGAAACCCGGCGCAACGAGATCGTGAGCTTCGTCCGTTCGGGCCTACAGGATCTCTCGATCAGCCGCACGACCTTCAACTGGGGTCTGCCCGTCCCGGGCGATCCGAAGCACGTCATGTATGTGTGGATCGACGCGCTGAACAACTATCTGACCGGCTGCGGTTTTCCGGATGAGAGCAACCCGCGCTGGCACTACTGGCCGGCCGACGTGCATATCATCGGAAAGGACATCGTCCGCTTCCACACGGTCTACTGGCCGGCCTTCCTCATGGCGGCGGGCCTGCCGCTGCCCAAGCGTGTCTTCGGCCACGGCTTCCTGTTCAACCGCGGCGAGAAGATGTCGAAATCGGTCGGCAACGTGATCGATCCGTTCGAGCTGGCCGATACGTATGGGGTGGACCAGCTTCGCTACTTCTTCATGCGCGAGGTGCCGTTCGGCCAGGACGGCAATTATTCCCATGAGGCCATCATCAACCGCATCAATGCGGATCTGGCGAACGATCTCGGCAATCTGGCGCAGCGCTCGCTGTCCATGATCGCCAAGAATTGCAACGCTTCCGTGCCTCAGCCGGGAGAGTTCACGCAGGCCGATCAGGATATGCTCTGGCTTGCCGATGCCTTGCCCGAGAAGGCGAGGGGAGCCATGGAGGACTTCGCCCTGCACACGGCGCTGGCCGAGATCTGGGCCGTTGTGGCGGAAGCGAACCGTTACTTCGCATCCCAGGAGCCTTGGGTCCTGCGCAAGAGCGATCCCGCTCGGATGAACACGGTTCTCTACGTGACGGCGGAAGTCCTTCGTGCGGTCGGCATCCTGGCCCAGCCCTTCGTCCCAACGGCCGCCGCCAAGCTGCTCGATCTCCTGGCGATCGCTCCCGAGGATCGGCAGCTGGAAGCCGTCGGCCCGTCCAGGAGACTGGCGGCCGGAACGGCCCTGCCGCAACCTCAGCCGATTTTCCCGCGTTATATCGAGGCGGAGGCGTCCTGACGCGTCCGCTTCGAGTGGCCGTTCCAGGGCCTTCAGCGGAAGCGGGAGATGTACACCACCTTTATATTCGCGACCGGGATCGAGAACAGCATCCCGACGATCAACAATGGCCGCACCCGCATCGACGAAATGGAGAAGTGCGGCCATTACAAGCACTGGAGGACGGATTTCGAGCTCCTGAGAGAACTCGATATCAATGTCCTGCGCTACGGGCCGCCGCTGCACACGACCTATCTCGGGGCAGAGCGGTACGACTGGTCATTCGCGGATATGACATTCGGCGAACTTAAACACCGCAACGTCATTCCCATCGTCGACCTGTGCCATTTCGGCGTCCCGGACTGGATCGGAAACTTCCAGAATCCTGACTTTCCTGAGCTTTTCGCCGTCTATGCGGAAGCCTTCGCCTGCCGCTTCCCCTGGGTCCAGCTCTATACGCCCATCAATGAGATGTATATCTGTGCTCTTTTCTCGGCGGCCTTCGGCTGGTGGAACGAGCAGATGCGGAGCGATCAGGGTTTCGTGACCGCACTCAAGCATATCGCCAAGGCTAATGTTCTCGCCATGGAGCGGATCCTTAAGGTCAGGCCGGATGCGCTCTTTGTTCAGAGCGAGTCATCGGAATATTTTCATGCGGAGAACCCTGCCGCGATTAAACCCGCCGAAATCAAGAATTCCAGGCGGTTCCTGTCGCTTGACCTGAATTATGGCCGCCGCGTGGACTCGGAGATGTACGAATACCTTTTGGACAACGGCATGACGCGGGCGGAATACCACTTCTTCCTCAACCGCTCGTCGCTGCGCCACCACAGCATCATGGGCAACGACTACTACATCACCAACGAGCATCGCGTACGGCCCGACGGCGGGACGAGCGCTGCCGGCGATGTCTTCGGATACGACGAAATCACCCGGCAGTACTACGACCGCTACAGGTTGCCGGTCATGCATACCGAAACCAACCTGATGGAAGGACCCAACGGGGACGAGGCCGTGAACTGGCTTTGGAAGCAATGGGCCAACGTCCTGCGGGTCCGCAATACCGGCGTCCCGATCGTCGGCTTCACGTGGTACTCCCTGACCGATCAGGTTGACTGGGATGTCGGGCTCCGAGAGGAAAACAATCGCGTGACCCCTGTCGGATTGTACGACCTGGATCGCAACATCCGGCCGGTCGGCCGATGCTACCAACAATTGATCAAGGATTGGTGCGATGTCCTTCCGGCCCAGAGCGTATGCCTGACGGTTCCCATCATCTGGCCGCACGAGCATGAGGAAGCGTCTGTGCGCAACCATCAGGAGAGACTTCGTCGCATGAGGAGCAAGGAGTGGGCGGAGGACGACGAGCCTGAAGAGACGCCGACCCGGGAAGCGCGTCAGTAGACGAGAAGGCCGATCCGATTTATGCAACCGATGCCACTCTAAGGGCCGGAGGAGGGCGCCTTCAAAGATGCTGATCGACAGTCACTGCCACTTGGATTTTCCGGATTTTCAAACCCGCCTTCCCGAGGTTCTGGCCGCCGCTTCGGCCGCCGGCGTCGGGCGGATGGTGACCATCTCAACCCATGTGGCGCGCTTCGATACCTACCGGGCTCTCGCGGAGGCTTATGAGAGCATCTTCTTCACGGTCGGAACCCATCCTCACAATGCGGGCGCCGAGCCCGACGTTCCGGCCGAACGCCTGATAGAGCTCTCCGCCCATCCACGGTGCATCGGGATCGGCGAAGCCGGTCTCGACTACCACTATGACAAGAGCCCGCGCGACGTGCAGCGGCGCGTCTTCCGTACGCATATCGACGCCGCACGGGAGACAGGACTGCCGCTCGTCATCCATGCCCGCAATGCCGACGAGGACATGATCCAGATCCTGTCCGAGGAGATGAGGAGAGGGCGCTTTAGCGCGGTTCTCCACTGCTTCTCGTCCGGAGAGGAACTGGCCATGACAGGGATCGAACTCGGGCTTTACGTCTCTTTTTCAGGCATCCTCACGTTCAAGAACTCGGAAGATATCCGGCGTATCGCGGCCTCCGTCCCGCATGATCGCCTGCTCGTCGAGACGGATGCGCCCTACCTGGCGCCCGTGCCTTACAGGGGAAAGACCAATGAGCCAGCATACGTGGCCCACACGGCCAAGATGCTTGCTGATGTCATCGGCGTGACGAACGAGAAGATCGCGGAGATCACGACGGCCAACTTCTACGGGTTGTTCTCAAAGGCCGCCTTGGCGGACGCCGCGCACGGGCCTGTATCGATCTCATGACCTTGAAATTAACCATATTGGGCTGCGGATCCTCCGCTGGTGTGCCGCGAGTTGGCGTCGGCTGGGGGGCGTGCGATCCCTCAAACCCGAAAAACCGGCGCCGCCGCTGCTCCGTCCTTGTTGAGCGGGCTGCTGTCCATGGCCCCGCGACGACCGTTCTGGTCGATACGTCTCCGGATCTGCGCGATCAGCTTCTCGGGACCAATGTGGGCCGGCTCGATGCCGTTCTCTACACGCATGAGCATGCCGACCATATCCACGGGATTGACGACCTGCGTCCGCTGGCCATCGTCATGAAACGGCGCATCCCGGTCTACGCTGACCGCTTCACGGGCGAAGTGCTGCAGATGCGGTTCGGCTATTGCTTCGAAACCCCGGCCGGAAGCGGGTATCCGCCCATTCTGGCCATGCATCATCTCAGCCACGGCGTCACAACGACCATTTCGGGGCCGGGCGGTCCTGTTGAGGCTTTGCCGTTCAGGATGATCCACGGGGATATCGAAGCCTTTGGCTTCCGGTTCGGCAAAATCGCCTATGCGCCGGACGTGAGCCGGATGCCGGACGAGAGTTTCGTCCATCTCGAAGGGCTGGATGTCCTGATCCTCGACGCCTTGCGCTATGCGCCGCATCCAACTCATTTCTCCGTGGCGGAAGCGCTGGACCTGATCGAGCAAGTCAAACCCAAACGCGCAATCCTGACGAACCTCCATACCGATCTGGATTACGAGACCTTCCGGCGTGAACTGCCGCCGAATGTCGAACCCGCCTATGACGGACTGCAGATCGAGGCGGATTAAGCCGCGAGCAGGTGCCGATATCCGCAGGTGAGCGCTCCTACAGGGTTTTCTCGAACTGCGAACAGTTTAGTTCCATAATATATCTTATGCGAATTTTGTATGTGGCCCGATAGAAGCGAGTGCACGGTTTGCAGCTGCATCCGCGTGTTGAATTCGCGAAAGCCAATAATGGATCAGCGTTGCGAAGCCGCCTCCCCGGCTCGCTTTGGTTCCTTTACCGCTACAGGCTGACGAATACTGCCCGGCGGTTCAGCTCCCGACTGAGCGAATTCCGCTTCAGCCGGATACCATCTTCGTTCGCGATCTCATTCCGGCACGCCTGCCTTCCTGAGCCCCTCGACGAACACGTCACGGTGGGCGAACTTGTCGAGGATCTCGTGGACCATGCTCAGGCGCAGCGGCGGCCCCATCCGTTCGCGGGTTGTGATCAACGTCCGAGCCTCTTCAATCAGGCCCAGATGGCCGCAGCAGCTGATCAGGGTGTTGAAGGGGCCGGGATAATCGGTAACGCCGGCAATGGACGCCCTGAGGAAAGGAAGCGCGTCTTCGAAACGCTGAGCGGCCAGAAGCGCAAGGCCATGGGTCGAGGTATAGAACCCGGAGAAGCTGTCCAGGGGGCTCATGCGCAGGGCCCAGCCCGTCTCCTCGATAGCCTCACTGAACCGGCCAGCACGCAGGAGGGCCCATCCAAAGGCGGTATGCCCCAGCGCAAAGCTCGGGTTGAGGTCCAGCGCCGTCCTCAACTCCACCAATGCCCGCTCGTGCTGGCCAGCCGTGCTGTGCCCGAGGCCGGACACCATCCTGGCCCATGGCTCTCCCGGGTCGATGGAGAGAGCATCCTGGGCGTGCATCGCCGCCCGCCGGTAGCCGGCCTGCGTGTCGGCGCTCCACAAGCACATCGCCGCCCACCAGACCGCCCAGCTCAAAAGTGCATGGGCCCTCGCGAAGCTGGGCTCCATGACGATGGCACGGGTAAGGTGAGATTGAGCTTCCGCATTCTGCCTGCGTTCCACTTTGTTGATCAGGCTCATCGCCCGCACGACCAGCCCCCAGGCATCGATGCTGTCCGGAGGCTTGCTGGCGGCCCGGAATCCCTCCTCCTCATAGAGGTGCGGCTCCGCCGCCGCGACGACCCGCTCCGTGATCTCGTCCTGAACGGCGAAGATGTCCTGGAGATCCCGATCGTACTTCTGCGCCCAGATATGCTTGCCGGTTTCGGCATCGATCAGCTGACCGGTGACGCGGATGCGCCGACCGGCCGTGCGGACGCTGCCCTCCAGCACATACCGGACCCCGAGATCCTGGGCGACCTGCCTTATGCCGACGGCCTTTCCCTTGTAAACGAAGGTCGAGTTGCGGGCGATAACGTAGAGCCAGCGCAGGCGCGCGAGAGCCGTGATGATGTCTTCTGTGATACCGTCCGCGACAAACTCCTGCTCCGGGTCTCCGCTCAAATTTGCGAACGGCAGAACGGCGATGGAGGGCTTCTCGAACGATGGAAGCGGTGACCTCTGGCTCTCAGGACGGGCGCTCCTGTCGAGCATCGCGCGCAGCGTGAGGTTCGTGTGGCTCTCGACGATCGAGAGCGTCTTGTCGGAGAAGAGCCCGATAAGCAGCTTGTCTACCGTCGACTTTCCGAGCTTCGCCTTGAACGCGAACTGCTCCCGCGACATGCGCTCGCGGGCGATGTAGTCCCGGATCACGGCTGCAACCCGCTTCCTGTCCTCCACCATCATTTCATGACCTGTTCCGTGGCGGCGCCGGAATGATGCGGGCCCTTTCCCGGAAAATAAAGGCAACTTCCGGCGAGAGCTCCGGAAAATTCGCTCCGCTACCGTCCTGACACTCCCAACGGATCGGACCCGAGAGGCCACCGCTGAGGGATTAGCCCCGCCGGTCCGGGTCTTCGGACGCCTCCGGACATCGGGGGGGCCTCCGTCTTCGACACTAATGGAAGGATTGTTTTCATGAACCGGTATCATCTTGGCCGTGCAGCCTGTGCCATCACCATATTTGCCTCCATGATGGCTTCGCCCCTCCCCTCGGCGGGCCATGAAGGCCATGCCCGCAAGGGTGCGGGCGCACCAGCCAACAGCAGCGCGACGGGCGTCGCACAGGCAGAACCGAGCCTGACCGAGGTCCGCGCGGCGACCGAGCGCTTCAGGGACGTCAATGTGGCGCTCGCGGAGGGATATATCCGGGACCCGGGTGACGTCTGCGATACGGCGGAGATGATGGGCAAGGCCGCTTCCCTGGGCGCCATGGGCATCCATTTCTTCCGTCCGGACCTACTGGGCATAACCGCTCCGCCGAACCCGCGAGTGGATGGGAATGGGACCCACACCGACTTCAGGAATCCTGCAATCCTCATCTATGAGCCCCAGGCTGACGGGACGCTCGAACTCGTGGCGGTTGAGAATCTGGTCTTCCGCAAGGCTTGGCACGCCGCCGGCAACAGAGACCTCCCATCGTTTCAGGGCGTTGCCTATGACACCATGGCGGACGATCCCGACACGGCCGTTGACGAGGCCCACATGTTCGAACCGCACTATGACCGGCACGTCTGGATCTACCGGGAGAACCCCACCGGAGTATTTGCGCCGTTCAACCCGAGCGTTACCTGCCAGTATCACCGCGGCGGCAATCACCTGCATGCAACCCGCTGATAATGGTCCGGCGGGCACGGCTTCATCGCAGGGCCGTCGAGGAAAACAAGGGGGCGGTTTTCGGCTTTGCGCGGATCGTCCCCATCCGGCTTGGAACGGGCCGGGCGGCGTATCTATGATCACAAGCTCAAAAGAGCGACCGCTTCAAATGGGGGAACGCACAATGGCCTGGATCCATGTGGCCGATATCGGAGACTTGGAAGACAGGGATGTTCTCGGTATCGAACATGGAGACCTCAAGCTTGCGATCTACAGGCTCAAGGATCGGTACTACGCGACATCCGACATATGCACGCATCAGGCTGCCCGCCTTTCTCAGGGCGAGGTTGTCGAGTGTTACATCGAGTGTCCGGCTCATTACGGGCTGTTCGACATCCGCACGGGCAAGGCCCAGGGCGCTCCCGTGACCTTCGACTTGCGCACCTATCCGGTCCGGGTCGAAGGCACACGCCTCTTCGTGATGGTGAATGGCTCGAAGTCGGAAGAGGGGTAAAGCGTCCCTCCAAGAGGGGCCGACGTTCAGCGCCCCTCTGCCGGCGTGGGCCTGATCCAGGAAAGGGGCAGCCTCGCATCATCCTTCAGGGTCTCGAGAACAACTGCGGAGCGTACATTTGCAACGCTCTCATGGGGTAGGAGCTCCTCGTTGACCACCATCGACAAAGTCTTGAGATCGGGAACGATCAATTTCACCAGGTAGTCCGCATCGCCCGTGAGGGAATGCGCCTCCATCACGAACTCCATGCGCCGTACGAGTTCTCCAAATCTGCGGGCGTTGTCGGGATTGTGCCTTGCGAGCGTGACGTGGGTGAACACCGTGACACCAAGGCCGAGCCTTCCGGGAGCAAGATCGGCCCGGTATCCTCTTACGACCCCCCGCTCCTCCAAAGAATTTCGCCGGCGGGAACATTGGCTGGCTGAAAGCCCGACCCGGCCTGCCAATTCTTGGTTGGTGAGCCTGCCCTCCTGCTGGAGAGCGGCGAGGATTTTGAGATCGAACGCATCCAGAGTGACGGAATCGAGCATATAGGGTGGTTTTCCTGCGCAAGACGTGCGTGAACGCGGCGGAATATAGTTGATTTCGCACGCACTTTGCACGGGCGATGTGCTTCGCTTGTACCTCCCCAAGAGGAGGAAACTATGGGCCCCTACCCCCACGGCGCCCCTGCGCCGCAAATCAATGCCGCCAATCCGATGGGAACAGACGGATTCGAGTTCGTCGAATATGCCCACCCCGCCCCTGCCGAACTCCACAAGCTCTTCAGGACCATGGGCTTTCAGCTCGTGGCGCGCCACCGCACGAAGAAGATCAGCCTCTATCGCCAGGGCGACGTGAACTATCTCGTGAATGAAGAGCCTGGATCCTACGCTGCAAACTTCGTCAGAGAACACGGCCCCTGCGCTCCGTCGATGGCGTTCCGTGTGGTCGATGCCAAAGCGGCCTACGAGCGCGCCGTCTCCCTCGGAGCGAAGCCCGCAGGCACCTTGAGGGGGTCTCTGACCCTGAATACCCCCGTGATCGAGGGGATCGGCGGGAGCCTCCTTTATTTCGTCGACCAGTATGGCTCGAAGGGTTCCGCCTATGACACCGAATTCGAATGGACGGGCGAGCGGGATCCGCGGCCCGAAGGCGTCGGCCTGTTCTACCTCGACCATTTGACCCACAACGTTCACCGGGGACGCATGGACGTGTGGGCCGGGTTCTACGAGCGGATCTTCAATTTCCGCCAGATCCGCTACTTCGACATCGAAGGCAAGATGACTGGCCTATACTCGAAAGCCATGACGAGCCCGGATGGAAAAATCCGGATCCCGATCAACGAGGATGCGGGAGAATCCGGCCAGATCGAGGAATATCTGAAGGAATACAAAGGCGAGGGCATTCAGCACATTGCGTGCGGGTGCAAGGATATCTACAGCGCGATCGAGAAGCTGCGAGCCGATGGCCTGGCCTTCATGCCCTCCCCGCCCAGCGTCTACTACAAGCGTGTCGACAAGCGGGTTCCGGGTCATGGCGAGGATCTGGAGCGGCTGGAGCGCAACGGCATCCTGATCGATGGTGAGGGAGTCGTGGAGGGCGGCTACACGAAGGTACTGTTACAGCTCTTCTCGGCCAATGCCATTGGGCCGATTTTCTTCGAGTTCATCCAGCGCAAGGGTGACGATGGTTTCGGCGAGGGCAATTTCAGGGCCCTGTTCGAGTCGATCGAGGAAGATCAGATCCGTCGAGGCGTTCTGAAAGCTCCTGCGGCAGCAGCGGAGTAAAACTGCCTTCGGCAACGCTGAGGCCCCGGATATCGGCCGGTATCCGGGGCCTTTCCCATCAATGCCGATGGGAGGCTCCCCGGAGCCTCACACGATCGAGGACAGAGTGGTCGGGCCGTGAGACAGGACTGTCGCCAGCCAGTTCAGGCCGCGTTCCAGCATGGCTTGGTTCTGGGCTGCGCCGAGGGATACCCGGATGGCGTCCGGGGCGGACCCGACAGCGAAAGCCTCGCTCGGCACCAGCGCCAGCCCCGACTGTCGCGCATAGAGGTTCAGGTCGGCCTGACGCCACCGTTCCGGCAGGATCAGCCAGAGGTGATGTCCCTCCGGATGGGCGTGGAATTCCAGTCCGCGCAAGGCTCTTTGCGCAATGGCCTGACGGGCGGCGCTCTCCTGCCGGATGGCCGCCGTGATCACGTCCAGCGTACCGTCCAGAATCCACTTCGACGCCACAGCAGCCATGAGAGGAGGCGCCATGAGGGACATGGCTCGGATTTCGGCTGCGAGCCGCAGGGTGTCCGCGAGCCCGGGCGTGACGACATAGGCCATCCTCAAGGCGGGAGTTACGCATTTCGACAGGGTGGCGACATGCCAGGTGATCTCAGGCGCCAAGCTCGCGATGGGGGTCGGCGCCTGTTGGGGCAAAGCCCCATAGGCGTCATCCTCAATGATCGAGAGTCCGTAGCGGCGCGCGACAGCGGCAATCGCCTCGCGCCGCTTGAGCGACATCGTCGCGGTCGTCGGATTGTGGATGGTGGGAACGCAGTAGATCGCCTTCGGGGTCTCACGCTCGCACATCTCCTCGAGCGCGGCCGGATCGAGCCCCTCCTCGTCCATCGCTACCGGGGCCAACCGAACCTTGAGCTGCTCGGCAATGGTCCTTAGGCCCGGATAGGTGATATCCGGCACGCAAATGGCATCGCCCGGCCGGGCCAGGATCCGCACGATTGCATAAAGCGCCATTTGGGCTCCGCCGGTCACGACGATCCGGTCGACCGGAACAGGGCCGAGGCGTCCCCCGAGCCAATGCGCTGCGGCGGCGCGGTCCGGCCCGGCACCTGCACTCTCCTGGTAGTGCAGGTGCATCAGACCATCAGGTGAGTTCAGGACGCTGCCGATGCCCTCCTGGATACGCTCCCGCAGCCCCGCCTCAGGCGGTTGCGGAGGCATATTCATGCTCAGGTCGATGACCGGCGCTCCGCCGGCCCCGCCATTGTCGGCCTCCCTCGCCCTGGCGCTGACGAAGCTCCCCCTCCCCGTGTTGGCCTCGATCAACCCCAACCGGCGCGCCTCGTTGAACGCGCGGGTCACTGTCGTCAGATCGAGTCCGAGCTCTTTCGCCAGCAAACGCTGGGAGGGTAGGCGGTACCCAGGCTTGAGGCGCCCGGACCGGATATCGGCCAACAGGGCTCCCGCGATAGCCAGGTACTTTGGCCCGCTCGCATTATCGATCTGCGGCATCCAGGACATCACGTTTCATTGACCTCATTGTCTTGCAGTTGTATGGATTGCATCCAACATACATTGCGCCTGAGACAACGCGCCCGGAAGCATTAAAGGGCAGCCATGTGTCTCATCGTGATGTAAGTTGATATCGCATATTGTATGGATAGACAATCCATACAATGCAGATATCGAGAACCTGGGATGATGTCCGAAGGATCTGACATGACCGCTAAGCTTTCCGAGAAAAATTCTGTTCTCAAATATGGCCTCAAATGCCGCTGCCCCGAATGCGGCAAGGGCCGGCTGTTCAACGGATTCCTGACATTAGCCCCGCGCTGCGAAGTCTGCGGCCTCGATTTCTCCTTCGCCGATCCGGCTGACGGCCCGGCCTTCTTCGTCATGATGACGATGGCTGTCCCGGCGACGGCCTTCGGCGTGTGGGTCGAGTTGGCTTATGAGCCCTCCTTCTGGGTACATCTCGTCACGACGCTTCCGTTCATGCTGCTGAGCTGCGTTCCGCCAATCCGCCCCTTCAAGGGCGTGCTCGTCGCAAGCCAGTATGTGAGCAAGGCCGAGGAGGCCCGCTTCGACACAATGCAGTCGGCACGGCCCACAGGTGAACCGCGCCGTATCGGAATTGCCGCGAACTGAGATTTCTCCCGCTCAGGAGGCGAGATGGCGATAAAGCCCCTGCCCCATTGAAGCTGTGGCCTAACCGGTTATTCAGCTACGCAAGCCCGGGGCCTCATGGCCGGTATGAGCCACATACTCGCTGTACCCCCCACCATACTGGCGGACGCCCTCCGGCGTGAGTTCCAGCACCCTGTTGGACAATGCCCCCAGGAAGTGGCGGTCGTGGGAGACGAAGAGCATGGTGCCTTCATAGCGTGAAAGCGCGGCGATCAGCATCTCCTTCGTCGCCATGTCCAGATGGTTCGTCGGCTCGTCGAGCACCAGGAAGTTCGGCGGGTCGTAGAGCATCTTGGCCATCACCAGCCGGGCTTTCTCGCCACCCGACAGCACACGGCACTTCTTTTCCGCATCATCACCCGAGAAACCGAAGCACCCGGCGAGCGTCCGCAAAGAGCCCTGCCCAGCCTGCGGAAACGAGTCCTCCAGAAACTGGAATACGGTACGGTCGCCGTCCAGCACCTCCATGGCGTGCTGAGCGAAATAGCCCATCTTTACGCTGGCGCCGAGCGCAACCGCTCCCTCGTCGGGAGACGTGGTGCCTGCCACGAGCTTGAGCAACGTCGACTTGCCTGCTCCGTTGACGCCCATGACGCACCAGCGCTCCTTCCGCCGCACCATGAAGTCGAACCCCTCATAGATGTTCCGGCCGCCATAGCGTTTGTGAACTTTCTTCAGGCTGACGACATCATCGCCCGAACGCGGCGCCGGCTGGAAATCGAACGCAACGGATTGCCGGCGCTTGGGAGGCTCCACCCTCTCGATCTTCTCCAGCTTCTTGACCCGGCTCTGCACCTGGGCGGCGTGCGAGGCACGCGCCTTGAAGCGCTCGATGAACTTGATTTCCTTGGCGAGCATCGCCTGCTGCCGCTCGTACTGCGCCTGCTGCTGCTGCTCGTTCAGCGCTCGCTGTTGCTCATAGAACTCGTAATCGCCGGAATACGTCGTCAGTGTCCCGCCATCGATTTCGATAATCTTGTTAACGATGCGGTTCATGAACGCGCGATCATGCGAAGTCATGAGCAGCGCGCCATCATAACCCTTCAGGAAGCTCTCCAGCCAGATAAGGCTTTCAAGGTCCAGATGGTTGCTCGGTTCGTCCAGGAGCATCACATCCGGGCGCATCAGGAGGATGCGGGCGAGCGCAACACGCATCTTCCAGCCTCCGGACAGGGCTCCGACATCGCCATCCATCATCTCCTGGCTGAAGCCCAAGCCTGCGAGGACTTCGCGCGCCCGCCCTTCGAGAGAGTAGCCGTCCAGCTCCTCGTAGCGCGCCTGCACCTCGCCATAGCGCTCGACGATCCTGTCGAGATCGTCCGCTTGGTCCGGATCCACCATCGCAGCTTCCAGATCCCGCAATTCGGCGGCCACTGCGCTCACCGGACCGGCTCCGTCCATGACCTCGGCAACGGAACTGCGGCCGGTCATTTCGCCGACATCCTGGCTGAAATAGCCGATCGTGACCCCTCGATCGACGGAAACCTGACCTTCGTCGGGCTGCTCCTCCTTGTTGATCATGCGGAAGAGAGTCGTCTTGCCCGCCCCATTGGGACCGACCAGACCGACCTTCTCCGCTTTCTGGAGGGTCGCGGAGGCCTCAATGAAGAGGATGCGGTGGCTGTTCTGTTTACTGACGTTCTCGATGCGAATCATGACCGGCCTGAAGGAATTTGGCGGCCTTATGCCATGCGCCGGCCTCGGCGACGAGCGTCCCGGATCGGGCAAATTGCCATATCCAAGAAGCTCCAGCCCTGGAGGCCGCGCCTGCCGGAACGGTTGAGATGGCGGCCGCCCGTCCAGTATTTCGTCGGGCAGCGTGCTTCGGATCAGCCGCCTTTCACGGCGCCAGCGGTCAGGCCGGCCACGATCTGACGTTGTGCAAACACGGTCAGAACGAGAACCGGCAAGGTAACAATCAGCGCCGCAGCGGCCAGAGGCCCCCAGCTCAACTGCTCGAAGGACAGCATGTTATAGACGGCAACCGGCAACGTACGCGTCTCCCGGCCTGCCAGCACGACTCCGAAGACGAAATTGTTCCAGGAGAAGATCACCGCGAGAATGAACGCGACAGTGATGCCAGGCTTTGCGATAGGCAATGCCACGTACCGGAAAACATGCCACCGGTTGGCCCCGTCGATGACCGCCGCTTCTTCGAGTTCGAGGGGTGTCGTCTCGAAATAGCCGATCATAATCCAGATGACGATCGGAACGGTAATGACGAGATGGGCAATGATTTGCGGCACGAGTGTGCCCATAAGCCCCAGCCATTGAAACAGCAGAAAGAGCGGGATGAGATACGACAGGCCGGGTGTCATGCGCGCGATCAGGACGACGACCGCGGCCTTGGTCGCACGCATGCGGGCGATGCCGTAACCGGCCGGGACACCGATCAGGAGAGCAAGTCCGGTCGCCGCGCCGGTCACGATCACGCTGTTGAGAAAGTAGAGACCGAAACGGTTCGATTCGAACACCCCGGCATAGTTCTTCCAGGCAAAACGTTCGGGGATCAGAATGGGCGGATAGGCCGCGTTGTCGACCTCGAACTTCAGCGACAGCGAGAGCATCCAGAGAAAAAACAGAATGGCTGGCGACACCAGCACCAGGGCGGCGAACAACATCCCGAGGGAGTTCAGGACCCTTCGCATCGTCATGCCCCACCCTGCGCCTCGGTCCACTTCGTCCGCTGCCGAAGGTGGAGCATCAGAAGGCTGAGAGCAATGACTAGGGCGAAGAAGACCACGGCAATCGCAGACCCATAGCCGACGTCGTAGTAAGCAAACGCGACGCTGTAGAGGTAAAGATTGATCGTCTCGGACGCCGTTCCAGGCCCGCCCTGAGTGATGGCATAGATGATGTCGAAACTCTTCAGAGCGTCGATCGTCCGGATGATTACGGCCACCATGAGAAACGGCGCGATCATGGGCAGGGTGATGTAGCGGAATCGCTGGATCGGATTGGCCCCGTCGATGGCAGCGCTCTCATAAGGCTCGGATGGAATGGCCGCGAGGCCTCCAAGCACGATCAGCATGACGAGGGGCGTCCACTGCCAGGTTTCGACGAGCACGAGCGAGGGGATCACGGTCGAGGGATTGAAGACCCAGGCGGAAGGACCGATACCGACCAGCGACAGAAGATAGTTCAGCACACCCAATTGGGGATGAAACATCATCGTCCACACCAGCGCGACAGCGACGGGCGTGGCCATCATAGGCATGACGAATATCCCGCGCAGGATCCCCCGGAACGGCAGGCGGGAATTGAAAATCAAGGCGGCCAGTGTTCCGAAGATCAAAGGCAGGACAACAGCCAGGAAGGTATAGACAAGGGTGTGCCCGACGGAGGTCAGGAAACGCTCATCGGACACGAGACGCGCGTAATTGGACAGTCCGGCGAAGCGACGCGCTCCTCCGACCGTCCATTCATGCAAGCTCATCCAGACCGTGAAGACCCACGGAAAGACGATGACCGAGCCCACCACGGCGACGGCGGGAACGACGAATGGCCAGTATGAGCTGCGCGGGCGAGCGCCCTCGGCGGGCGCTGCCTCAATCGCATCCACGGGGTGCCGTTCAACAATGGTGGCCATCGACGGGCTCCACCTTGCTGGCCGGACCGATGCAGGAGATCATCAAGCCTTCTCGCTGCGCTCGAGGATCGGCTTGAATTGCTCTGTCGCTTTCTTCATCTCGGCGGCCGGATCCTCGCCTCCCAGCAGATTGGTCAACCCGATACCGATGATATCGCGGAACTCGGTCACCGGCTGAACGACCGGAAGACCCAGCTTGCTGATCTTGCCCGATTCGACCACGGCGTCGATCCATTCCGGCGGCATCTTTACGCCCTTGCGGACCTCTGGGTCGTTCAGGATGGACGGGCGGAACGGAACGCCGCCTCCGGCCTGCAGCAGCCGCGCCCCCATCAGCTTGGAGATCGCCCACTGGCAATAGAGATAGGCAGCCTCCTTGTTCTTGCTGGCAGCGGTTACGCCGATGCCATCGCCGAAGGTTGCCGAGGCCTGTGCCTTCGGACCGCGAGGCATGACGCCGTAGCCGACCTTCCCGACGACGCGCGATTTTTCCGGATCCTCCAGCGGAGGCGCGAAACCGACACCATCCAGCCACATGCCGACCTTTCCCTGCAGAAAGGCCGACTGGCACTCTGACCAGTTGAATCCGGCAACGCCTTGCGGGGCGGATTTGGTGAGAAGGCGCTGATAGAGCCGTGCAGCCTCGATGGCCTCCGGCGAGTCGGTCATCAGATTTCCGTTGGCATCGACCGGATCGACGCCGTAGCCGAGCAGGAAACTCGTCCAGACGGGAACGTTGGCATTTTTCAGCCCACGGGCGACAAAGCCGTAAATCCCTGCCTTCGGATCGGTCAGGGCTTCTGCCGTCTTCACCATCTCGTCGAACGTCTGCGGATAGGAAAGCCCCTTCTTCGCGAAGAGATCCTTGTTCCAGTACACCATCCAATAATCGACGGAGAACGGAAGCGACAGCATCTGACCCTGCGGGTTCTTGGCATAAAGCAAGCCGGCCTGAGAGAAGTCGCTTTCGGTGAGACTGGGATCGGTCAGCTCCGGATTCTTCATGAACGCGCTGAGATCCGCCAGCCAATTGGCCTTTTCGAACTGACGCTTCTGAACGTGATAGCTGATGTGAATGACGTCGAAGCTCGGGCTTCCGGAATTCAGCTCGATCACTGCTTTCTGCCGCTGCTGCTGTTCCGGCGTCTGCTCGGATGAGACCTGAATTCCCGTGAGATCGGTGAACTCCTTCTCGTATTGCTGCAGGACGTCTCCGCGCGGACTCTTGACGAGATTCACGCCAATCTTGGCGCCGGCGTACTTTTTCCAGTTCACCTGCGCAAAGGCAGGCGCAGTACCTCCAACGCCGTATGCGACTGCGGCTGCGGTGCTTGCAAGAAACGTGCGACGTGTGAGTGAGCCTAGTGTTTCGGCCATTGTCAGCTTCCTCCCTGCTCCAACGTGATGGCCTCTTCGGGCTCTTTTCTTTGCTTGCAAGAGATTAAGCACCATGTAACATGTTAGTGTCAACACGCCAGTTTATCTGGCTCGGTCCAGCCTGTTACTGGAGGCTCCCTTGGCGCTCAGCTTCGGCATCAGTCCCGCGCTCGTGACACCCTTCTCGGAGGGCAAAGTGGACGTTCAACGTCTGGCTGGCCACACGAAGGATTGCCTTGCTCGAGGGTGTCGCACGGCCACGATTTTTGGAACGACGGGCGAAGGCCCCTCCGTCGGCGTCACCGAGCGCGAGCGCGCTGCCGAGGAACTCATCGGTCTTGGCATTTCACCTGGCCAACTGGTGGAGGGCGTCATTGCCTGCTCGCTGGAGGAGGCAGCCTACAGCACGAGACAAGCGTTGGGACGTGGCGCTCATGCGGTCCTTCTGGCGCCGCCCTTCTATTTCCGACCGGCTCCCGACGATGCTGTATTCGACTGGTATTCCGCGGTGTTCGACGCGGTCGGCAGCAATCTCAGGGACGTAATCCTCTATCACATCCCTGGCATGACCGGCGTTCCCCTGTCC
The DNA here is from genome assembly GCA_050789065.1 of Microvirga sp. GTDB lineage: Bacteria > Pseudomonadota > Alphaproteobacteria > Rhizobiales > Beijerinckiaceae > Microvirga. Next base: position 135,208 of record JBOZRS010000045.1, on the reverse strand, counting down.
CACACGGTCATCGGCCGTCTCGTCGAGCGCTATCCCGGTGTCATCAGAGGGGTGAAGGACAGCGCCTGCAATGCCGAGGCGACCTTCGCGCTGATCAAGGCCTTCCCCGATCTTGATATCCTGGTCGGCGACGAAACGTATCTCGGCCGTGCCTGTGCGGCTGGGGCCGCAGGCTCGATCTGCGGCATGGCGAATATCCTGCCGGAGGCCGTCATCGCCTTGGCCGAGAACGGACGCGACGACCCTCGCGTCGTCGAACTCGTTCAGGAGATCACCAACCACCCCGTGGTTCCGATGGTGAAGGCACTCGTGGCGCATGTCCTCCGGGATCCCGTCTGGGCAGCCGCGCGGCCGCCTCTTCCCACATTGGATCAGCAGAGCATCGCCCGCGCCGTTGCATTGCTCGAGCCGTTTGGGCTGAAGTTGCCGTTTGGGCTGAAGTTCAGGTCAACCATATGAACCCAGGCCGACAGGCGCACCGTTCCGAACTCAAACTCCGCGAGCGAGCCTATGACGCCTTCACGGAGCAACTGCTGCGGAGCGAAATCAAGCCTGGCCAGTTCGTCACCCAGCGCGAGCTCATGGCCCTCACGGGTCAGCCGCTCGGGGCCATCCGGGAACTGATCCCACGACTCGAGGCCGAAGGGCTCATCGTCACGGTTCCGCAACGCGGGTTGCAGATCCTGCCGCTCGATATCGGCTTGATCCGCAACGCCTTTCAGTTCCGGATTATCCTTGAGCGCGAGGCGGTCGCGTCCTTCACCCATGCGGCCAGTGACGTCATGATCGATCAGATCGAAGCCGCGCATCAGTCGATTGTCGCGTCGGCCCAGGGTGGCGTGACGGACGGGCTTGTCGCCGAAGCGCAGCACATTGATCGGAGGTTTCACGAGACGATCGTGGACGAACTCAACAACGACATCATCTCAAAGGCTTATCGGGTGAACTGGATCAAGGTTCGCCTTATTCGCCAGAACGAAACAAGCCTTGACGAGGATCTGGTGATCCCGGTGATGCGCGAGCATCTTGCCATCATCTCGGCCATGAAGCGGCGCGACGTGACTGCCGCCGTGGACGCCGCCGTGTCGCACATCATGAACGCTCGCTCCAGGGCTCTCAGGCTCGAATGATCATCGGCACGACAGCGGCTTGAAACACACCCGGATGGCCTTGATGAACGACAAGCCCGTGATCTGCCTCGGATGCGCTTTCTGGGATACCATCTTCAAGGTGGATGAAATCCCTGGACGTGGCACCAAGGTGCTGCCGGAGATGGCAGTTCAGGCGGCATCAGGTATGGCAACGGCCGCTGCCATTACGATCGCACGGCTCGGTGGTCGGGTCGAACTCTGGGCCCGGATTGGGGATGATCCCACCGGGAACAGCTTCCTGCTCGATCTGTCGCGCGAGGCTGTCGGAATCGCCCATATTCGCCGGATTCAAGGCGCTCGCACGGCATTCTCTACGATTCTCGTTGATCGCGACGGCGAGAGGCTCGTTGTGCCCTACACCGATCCCTCCCTCGACGCGGATCCGAGCTGGCTGCCTCTTCGAGAAGTCGCGGAAGCCAGCGCAGTTCTGGTCGACATGCGATGGATCGAAGGCGCAAAGGCCGTCCTGATGGAGGCACGCCGTCATGGTGTGCCGACCATTTTGGACGCGGACATTGCTCCACCCGCTGCGCTCCGCGAGATGATCGCCCTCGCGGATCATGTTCTCTTTTCGGAACCTGCGCTGCTCTCCCTCGCGACGAGTGGAACGCCCCGCGAGGCATTGCTGGAGATAGCAAGGAACATTGAGGCGGACGTCGTCGGTGTCACCCTTGGCGCTGCCGGGGCTCTGATATGGCAGCGTCAGGCGTCGGAGGGCACCATTTATGAATTTCCGACATTGCCCGTCCGCGCTGTCGATACCTTGAATGCCGGTGATGTCTGGCATGGGGCTTATGTCTACGGAATCGCCAGCGGCTGGGATCTGACGCGATCAGCCCTCATGGCCAATGTTGCAGCTGCGATGAAATGCGAGCATTTCGGAGGGCGGCTAGGCTCTCCCAGCTTGTCGGAGGTTCTGGCGCGAAGCCGGATCCTCCTCACCGCTGCCCCCAACATTTAGGGAACACCCACCAGCCGGAAACCGGATGGCTTTCCTATTTCGCTTCGGCCCTCCCCTCGCCTCTGATAGCACCCTCCCTTTCCTTTTCGGGCATGTATATATGATAATTTGGTACGATGATCTATTTTCAGCACTTCCGGGATGGGGATCTTCCGGTCGCTGCGCCCGACCTTGGGCTTTGCATGAAGTTTGCAGGATGCCGCAGGGTTGAGGGATGAAGCGCGAACACATACAATCACCCGCCTGGAGCGGAGAGCCTGTAAGCCGATCAGATAAATCGAGATCCCCGCAAGAGACAGCCGAACGTTCGTGTGAGTGGTCAATGCCATGTTGGAACGTTTCGTATATGTTCTGTCTTCGGTTGTCCTGCCGCTACTACGTGGCCGGAGTGGGAACCCGCACGCATCCCGAAAGCTGACTGGCGAAGTGCGCTCGCGGCCATTCTTCGATTTTGCGACAATCGTAGATCGGCTCCTTTCCGTTGCCCTCGCCATCATGGCTCTCGCTGTGGCCGCCAATGCGACCGACGGCACGCGGAGGATCCTCCACGTCGACTCCTACCATCAGGGCAATGAGTGGAATGACCGCATCGTTGCGGCTCTCCGCGATACCCTTACGGGCAAGAACGTCGAACTGCGCGTCATTCACCTGGATGCGAAGAGGCATCCGTCCGAAGACGAAGTTCGTTCGTCAGCGCTCAACGCCCTTCATGAAATCGACGATTTCAGACCGGATGTGGTGACGGTGAGCGATGATCCAGCCGCACAATACCTGTTGATGCCCTATTTCCGAGACGCAATGACGCCGGTTGTGTTCTGCGGTCTGAACTGGGACGCATCGGTCTATGGCCTGCCCTATCGCAACACGACAGGCATGATCGAAGTTTCGCCGATCCCGCAGATTCTTCGTCTTCTTCGCCGATATGCACGCGGCCAACGCCTCGGTTTCCTCGCGGAAGACACGGATGTCAAACGAAAGGAACTTGCCTTTCACGAGCGCCTCTTCGGCATCACCTATGAAAAGACTTATTTCGTGAGCACGCAGAAGGCTTGGAAAGAGGCGTTTCTGCAGGCCCAGAAGGAAGTCGACATGCTCCTTATCCTCGGAGTCGGAGCGATCGCTGACTGGAACCCGACCGAGGCGCGGCGCCTCGCGGAAGAGCGCAGTGAAATCCCAAGCGGAACCGACTTCGAATGGTTGACGCCATTCAGCCTGATCGCGGTCGCGAAACGCCCCGAGGAACAGGGGCGCTGGACCGCCCAGGCGGCCCTGCGCATTCTCGACGGGGTTGATCCAAGCACGATTCCACTCACCTACAACCGAGATGGAGAGCTCTTCTTCAACGCTCGGATTGCCAGGCAGCTCGGGATCACGGAGGCTCCCTCCCTGGCAAGGCCAGTGCCATGACGTCCCCTTCCTCCAGGCCAGCCTTGCGGGCCAGGACGGGTCGGTCGATTACCCGGCTGACGCTTCGCAGGATTGCCATAAGGATAAGTCTCGTCGTCGCTGCCGCGACGATCCTCAGCTACTGGCATGTGCGAAGCGGCTTCGAGAGACAGGCATTCCAGATTCTGGAACGTTACGTCGAGCAGCGGCGGATCCGTGAGAGCGCGATCTTCGATCTGGCGAGTGGAAATCTCAGAACGTTCTCCGACGCTTATCTCAGGGAGATCCGAAACGCAGACCCGCGTGAGGCGGAACAGCGCTTCTCGACCCTTTTCGAGGCCCGTCCAGATGGCACGACGAGGCTCACCGAAGCGGTCTTCAGGACCTACGGCGTCACCGGCTTCATCGGGAAACACGTCGTACCGGAGCGGGATCTGAAGCGCCGTCTTGTCGTGGCCTTCGACCTGATCAGGCAATTCGGACCCGCTTGGGCCAGCCAGTTTTCCAATCTCTATGTGGTGACGCCGGAAGGGGCAGTCGTCATGTTCTGGCCTGGGCAGCCATGGGGATTGCGGGCAAACGATTGGGAGATTGCCGGGAAGTTGAATCTGCTTTCGGACAACAGGGATACGGTCGTTGTCGCAGGAGCCGGCGCCCCTGTCGCGGTCGAGAAGGAACGGTGGTCTGAACTCTATTATGACTACGGCATCAACGACTGGCTGGTCTCCACCGTCCGTCCTGCGACAGTCAACGGCAGCCTGCAGATACGGGTCGGCCAAGACATCCTCATGCACGATCTGCTCGGGCGTGCGCTCGGCGAGGATCTGAAGGGCACCTATAACCTCCTCTTCTCCGACAAGGGAGAGTTGATTGCCCATCCACGCTTCATGGACGCCATTCAGGCGCGCAGCGGCTCTCTGCCGATCGTCGAAACAGGCGATCCCCATATCGCGCAGATCCATCAGCTTGCGCTTGAGCAGAAATCCGATCAGATCGTCATCCGCAACAATCCCTATGACGAGATTCTCGCCCTCACGAAACTGAGTGGCCCAGGCTGGGTTCTGGCGACTGTGTTCCCGCTCTCGCTTACGGCCACCAGCGCGTGGGAGGCGGCAAGGATCGTTCTCATCATGGGAGCCTTGGCTCTGCTGATTGAACTTTTCATTCTCAGTTCCGCCCTCAAGACCCAGATTGCCATGCCTTTGCGCCAGCTCGTCCAGGCGACGGGCTCCGTCGCGGAAGGGCAGTTCGGCACCCAGCTTGACCTCCATCGCGACGACGAACTCGGGGAGCTGGCAGCTGCTTTCACGGCCATGGCTCGTCAGGTCGACGCTCGTGAGACAGCGCTCAAGGAGAGGAGCGCCAGTCTGGTCGAGCTCAACAGGCAGCTGGCTCACGAGCTATCCGAACGCGAACGAGCCGAACGGGAGCTGAGCCATCACAGGGAGCTCAACGCCCTTCTGGATACCATCGACTACGGCATTCTCTTCTTGGATTCCGAGTTTAAGATCCGCCTCGCCAACCAGGCATACAAGGATATGTGGGCACTACCCGATGTTATGGTGGTGCCGGGGACACCAGTCCGAGATATCATTTCGCATATTCGCAACGCCAGCGGTCCTGAATCTGCCTGCCATGATGCGATGGTGGAGAACGATATCGAGAGGGTGAAGCAATGCGACGAAGATCCTATGGAGGTCACGAGTCCGCGCGGCCGCATCCTCCGCTACCATTGTGTGCCGCTCAGCGATGGCGGGCGCATGCTCACCTTCCTGGACGTAACCGAGCAGAAACGAGCCCTCGAAGCCATTGCAGCCGCAGAACAGCGCCAACGCCGGCTCCTTGAACTGGCCCCCTTCCCGCTTGCCGTCACACGCCTCTCCGATGGGATGGTCCTCTATGCCAACGCCCGCACGGCGGAAGTCACAGGACTTCCGCCGGAGAAAATGCAGGGAACCCTTGCGCCCAACTACTATGCGAGATCGGAGGACAGGCGTCGCATCGTCGAAACCCTGGCGCAAGAAGGTCGCATCAGCGATGTTGAAGTGCTGATGCAACGTCCCGACGGGCATCAGTTCTGGGCTCTGATCAATGCCGCCGTCGCCGATTATGAAGGTGTTCCGGCTCTCCTATCCGCCTTTAATGATATCTCGGAACTGAAGCGGCGGGAACAGCAACTCAAGATCGCCAAAAAGGAGACCGAGGCAGCGCTTCGGGACCTCAATGCCGTTCTGGAAACCATTCAGTATGGCGTATTGTTTCTCGATCCAAGTCTCCGCATCCGGCTTGCCAACCGCGCCTATCGCGAGCTGTGGAATATGCCGGCCGAATTCTACACTCGACTGCGCGATCTCGACGAGGACATGGAACAGAGCCGCGCCAACGGGGTCTATGACGTCCCGGAAGACGGATGGGTGGCCTACAGGGAGCAGCGGCTCGCCGAAATACGCCAGGGTGATGCTGCGAGAGAGTTGCGCCTGCGCAACGGTCGAATCATACAATACCGGTGCATCGCGCTTCCCGATGGGGGCCGCATGCTCACCTACTTCGATATCACCGAACTCAAACGAATCGAGGAGGTTCTTCGCCGCCACCTCGCAGCCATGGAAGCTGCGATGGACGGCATGGCCATCCTGACCCCTGAGGCGACCTACGAGTACCTTAACGCCGCTCATCTGAAGATATTCGGGTATGACGATCTGATCGAACTGAAAGGGAAAAGTTGGCGGCAATTCTACACGGATGAAGAGCAAGAGCGTCTTGCAACGACGGGCTTGCCGAAGCTGTTTCGAGAGGGTCGCTGGAGTGGGGAAGCCATAGGGCTAAAGCGTGATGGCAGCACCTTCCCACACGATGTCTCGCTCACCATGATTCAGGATGGCGGGCTGATCTGCGTCGTCCGCGACATTACGGAACGCCACGCTCGCGACGAGGCGCTCCGCGAGGCGAAGCGGCACGCTGAGGAAGCGAGTCGGGCCAAATCCCAGTTCCTCGCCAACATGAGCCACGAGGTGCGAACGCCGTTGAACGCGGTCCTAGGCTACACTGAGCTTCTCATGGACGGTCTTTATGGTTCTTTGCCGGATAAGGCGCACGGCATTCTGGAACGCATACAAGCGAATGGCCGTCACCTTCTGGCCCTCATCAACGATGTCCTTGACCTCTCCAAAATAGAAGCCGGAGAGCTTGCGATCAGGCAGGAGCCCTACTCGGTTTCAGGGTTGATCCATATGGCGATCGCGGCCATGGAGCCGCTGGCAAGGATCAAGGGCCTGGACCTGCGTTCGACCGCACCCGAGGGACTGCCGCTGGCCTATGGCGACGAAAGGCGACTGATGCAGGTCCTTCTTAACCTGATCGGCAATGCCATCAAGTTTACGGAGAAAGGCTGGATCGAAATTGTGGCTCATGCCGACACTGGATCTCTGCGGATCACACTGACAGACACCGGGATCGGGATTTCACCAGAGGATCAGGAGAAGATCTTCGACGTCTTTCAGCAGGGCAGCAACGCGAACATTCCCGGCCAGGGCGGGACGGGTCTCGGCCTCGCAATTTCGAAGCGGATTGTCGAGATGCACGGCGGATCGATCAGCGTGCAGTCCAAGGTCGGTTCCGGCTCGACCTTCACGATAAACCTCCCTCTGAAGTGGCGTGGTGCCGGCAGGGAGATGGCATGACCATGAAACGGGTCCTGATCGTCGAGGATACCGAAGACAACAGGCGGATCATGCGCGACCTTCTCACGAGCGCGGGGTTCGACGTCGTGGAGGCCCACGATGGTTTGGCCGCAGTTGCATCGGCAGCGGAAATGAGGCCCGACCTCATCATGATGGACATCCAGTTGCCCCTCCTCGATGGATATGAGGCCGCCCGCCGGATTCGGTCCGACCCGGCACTGCGTCATATCCCAATCATTGCCGTGACCTCCTATGCCCTGTCTGGAGACGAGGAGGAGGCGCGGTCTGCCGGATGCAATGGATACATCGCCAAACCCTTCAGCCCTCGCCAGCTGCTTGCGACCGTTCGCGGGTTTCTGGGCTAACCGGTAGAACCCCGATGCGTGAACGCCCTCTCATCCTGGTTGTCGACGATATCGCGGAGAACATCGACATCGTCGCGATGCGCCTGAAAGCCCAGGGATACGATGTCGCGACTGCCCATAATGGCAGGAAGGCGATCGAACAGGCCCATCAACTGCACCCAGACCTGATCCTTCTCGACGTGATGATGCCGGGAATCGATGGGATCGAGGTGACACGAAGGATCAAGGCCGATGGAGACCTGCGGACAATCCCGATACTTCTCCTGACTGCGAGGTCCAGCACCGAGGATGTGGTTGCGGGTCTCGACGCCGGAGGGGACGACTACATCACGAAGCCATTCGACCAAGCCACTCTGGTAGCCCGAGTCCGTTCACTGCTCCGGATCAAGTCCCTCTATGACATCGTCCAGCAGCAGGCGGCCGAACTGGCCGCCATGAACAAAGAACTGGAAAGCCGTGTCGAGCGGCAGGTTCTGGAACTCGGACGGGCGCGGGAGTTGCGGCGGTTCCTGCCTCCGCAACTGGCGGACGTCATCATCTCGGAAGGGGGCGAGGCAGAAATCCTCGAGCGCCATCGCCGCGAGATCGTCGCCCTGTTCTGCGATCTGCGTGGTTTCACCAGTTTTGCGGAGGTCGCTGAGCCGGAAGAAGTTCTGGATCTGATCAATGCCTATCACGCGGCCCTCGGCCCTCTTGTGCATGAGGCTGAAGGCACCCTCGAGCGCTTCATGGGAGACGGCATGATGATCATCTTCAATGATCCCCTCCCATGCTCGGATCCCGCAACCCGCGCCGTGATGCTGGCTATCGCGATGCGATCTCGTTTCCTCTCTCTGGTTCGAGACTGGGAGCTTCGCGGATATTCCATCGGGATCGGTTTTGGGATTGCCCAAGGCTACGCCACTCTGGGTCGGATCGGTTTCGAGGGCCGGTTCGATTATGCCGCAATCGGCACTGTGACGAATGTTGCGGCGCGCCTCTGCGCCGAGGCCCGGGAGAGTCAGATCCTCGTTACCCAGCGCATCGCCTCAATGGTGGCCGATGACACCAATCTGCAACCAATAGGCGATATTCAGCTCAAGGGGCTAAGTCGCCCGATCCCGGTTTACAACGTTGACAATCTCAGCACCCAATAATCACGAATAGGCCGATCGCCCCAGGTCTCGGCGGATTCCATCGACGCCTGTCAGAGACGCTTCAGATCGAGCAGGCTCCTGTCGCCGATCCATACCTTGGTCAGGCGAGCCTCCGCATCCTGAGCGGCAGCCAAATCGCCGCGAGCCTTGGCGGCTTCCATCAAGCCATACAGTGCCCATCCGTTATTGGGCGCTCGCTTCAAGGCCGCACGGAAAGCCTCCACGGCCTCATCGGCTCGTCCTGCGGCCAGAAACGCCGCTCCGAGCGACTGTCGCACCGGATAGTACCAATATGGCGGCTCCATGTAGGCAAGACCGTCCTGCAGCGCTGAGGCACGCTCGAACGCTGCGATGGCGGCAGATGAATCGCCTTGGGCCTGAGCAATCCGTCCCGTCAGTATCTCAACGGCGATCTTGAGCACCTCCGGCCCGGGAATTCCGGCGCTGGCGGCTCGCGCGAGGTCCTCCTGCCCCTCGAGAGCCTTGATCGCCACCATCTCGGCAACCGCTTCGTCAAAACGGTTCTGTGTCGCAAGAGCGCTACCGCGCGCATAGCGCCACATCGTCTTGACGTAAGTCGGCGCATTGTCGGGAATCGTGAGGGCGAGCACCGTTTCCGGTGTGCCGAAGACAGCCTGTGCCCAGTAAGGCGCCGCCATATCCGGTTGCACCATGGGAACTGCGTGGGCGGCCTCGGCCGATACGGCGCCCTGGAGCTTTTCTGCCGCCTCGATGGCTGTCTGGCGATCACCCGCCATCTGCGCGGCGGCGACCAGGAAGTGAAGGTTGTGCGGATAATATGCGAGCGGATATGAGCTCGTTGGTTGCACTGCCGCGATATAGACCTCGTCCGCGGCCACGGCAGCCTTGTTGGCTGTAAGCGCGTCCAGATAACGGCCAACGCGATAATAGATGTGGCTAGGCATATGCACGATGTGCCCGGCGCCTGGTATCAATGCGGCCAGCCTATCCGCTCCGGCTTCAGCCCGTTCTGGCCGGTCGGAAGATTCAACCACGTGGATGTAGAAATGAATGGCGCCTGGGTGATCGGGGTTCTGGGCCATAGCGCGTTCAAGCTCGGCCACGATCTCGGGGGTATAGCCCTTCGGCTGCTTGCCACCATCGGTCCAGTAATCCCAAGGCTGAGTGTTCATCATCGCTTCGGCATGAAGGACGGCAATCTCCATATCGTTCAGGAACTGTCTCGAGACGTCGCCAAGCGCATCCGCCCAGGCCTTGTCGAGCGTTGCCCGCGGCACTGAAGGATCGTTCGAATAGCGCTTTGACAGAGCGGCAATCAAAGCTTGCTCCTTGCTGCTCGCCCTGTGCGCCAGATCCTGCGCCCGACCGATTGCCGCAAGTGCCGGCGCATTGGCGGAAGGATCCATGGGCGCATTGATGTTGGGGCCAAGAACGAAGGCCTCGCCCCAGAAGCACATGGCGCAGGATGAGTCCAGGCGCTGTGCCCGCCGGAACGCGCGACGTGTCTCCGCATGATTGAACCCGTATGCCAGTCTCAGGCCTTGGTCAAAGAAAGCCTGTGCCTCCGGAATTTGGGTGGAAATGGTCCAACTGTGCCGCCCAAGGTCGGGGAAGAGAGGCGGCGGCGCCTCGTCATAGGCGGTTGCTGTTCCGGCGGGTGCCGCATGGAGGCCGTGATGGAACGGAGCAACTTCGGTGCGGGGCTGAGAATCCTGTGCCCACCCCGTTCCGACAAGACAACAGATGCCAGCAATAATGGCCCCGAACGCGGAAGTCTCGTGACGGATCGATCGAACCGGGATGCCAGGCAACATGGTGACTTCCCCTTCCTGACAGGACGCCCCCGGGAGATTTCTACGCTTCAGGCTTTGGAGATGGAAGCGCCCTGAACCGTCTGCAGGGCTCCGAACCCCGGTTGAAATGCCGGTGGTGTGTCGCCGCGCACATCCGCGGCACAGGGTAAGCAGCCGCTCGACTGCTATCCTTGTTATGCCGCAAGATGGGGTGCCATGAACCGGATTGACCATGGAACCTTAGCCGTTGCCAGAAGTCATGTTTGTAGCCCCCCGATCGGATTGGACTGCAAGCGGAGGATGGATGATGCAACGATGGATCTCTTCTGTGGTTGTGCTCCTTGGAGCCGTCGGCTTGGTGCTTCCCGCCATGGGGGCCGAGGTATCAATTGTGGTCAACAAGACGACGCAGCGCATGACGGTCACGGTTGACGGCCAGGAGCGTTATTCTTGGCCCGTGTCGACCGGCATGGCGGACTACTCCACGCCTACTGGCGCATTCACTCCATCCCGCATGATGAAGGAACACTACTCCAAGGAGTGGGATGATGCGCCGATGCCTCATTCCATCTTCTTCACGGATGCGGGACACGCCATCCACGGCAGTCAGGCCGTCGGGCGCCTGGGATCCCCGGCTTCGCATGGATGCGTACGGCTGTCGCCGAGGAACGCCAGCACTCTGTTCAATCTCGTCTCGGCGGAGGGGATCAGCAACACCAGGATTGACATCACCGGGGTCGATCCAATTGGAACGGGGCTGGGAACCGGATACGGCGCGGAAGCAGGCTTTGGTCGCCTGACCAGCTTCGACCCGCTCACGACCGGAATCATGGCCGGTGGTTCCGCTGCCCGTCTCCAGACTGAAGGCCGCAGGCAGCCTTAGGCATTAAACCCTAGTTTGTGGATACAGGCCGTTCCTTGTCCAACCTGCAAGTCGGGACATGGTGGCTTTGCGGCAGGCACCGCGAGGTCGGCATGCTTCGCATGCTCCTTTGCCCCGTAATGGCCAGGTGCTCCGAAACCGCTGTTTGGCAGAATGAAGATTAACCCTCGACAAGCACGGTCTTGATGTTCGTGAACTCGCGAATGCCGAAGTATGAGCACTCGCGACCATAGCCGGATTCCTTGATCCCGCCGAAAGGCATGCGAGGGTCCGAGCGGACGTTCGCATTGACGAAGCTCATTCCCGCCTCAAGCTCTTCGGCAGCAATCCGCTCACCTTGGGTCAGATCGCGCGTGAGCACGCCAGAGCCGAGCCCGAAGGGAGAAGCGTTGGCGATGCGGACGGCCTCGCTCTCGTCCGTCGCCTCGATGATAGCGGCCACTGGCCCGAATACCTCTTCGTCATATGCCGGCATTCCAGACCGCACGCCAGCGAGCACCGTGGCCGGATACCAAGCGCCGGGTCGATCGGGCACAACGCCGCCCAGGATAAGGCGCGCACCCTTCGCGATGCTTTCCTCGACCTGTTTGTGGATTTCATCCCGCGCCTGAACGCTCTGCAAGGGGCCAAGTTTGGTCGCCTCGTCTCGTGGATCGCCCATCGCATAACCGCGCATCGCCTCGACGAAAGCCTGTTCGAACGCTTCGCGCACGGCAGAGACGACGATGAAGCGTTTTCCTGCGATGCAGCTCTGTCCTGCATTGACCATTCGTGCCGAGGCGCAAACCTGAGCAGCTTTGGCAATATCGGCATCCTCCAGGATGAGATAGGCATCCGATCCGCCAAGCTCGAGCACGCTCTTCTTGAGCACGCCGCCGGCGGCGCTGGCGACCTGGCGGCCTGCCGCGACACTGCCTGTCAAGGTGACCGCTGCGATGGCAGGGTCCTCGATCAAGGGTCGGACATCCTGGCTAGGGATCAGGAGAGTGCGAAAGAGATTATCCGGAAAGCCGGCCTCGCGGAAGATACTCTCGATGGCGAGCGCACAGCCGGGTACATTGCTGGCATGCTTCAGCACCGCCGCATTGCCAGCCATCAAGGCCGGCGCTGCGAAGCGGAAGACCTGCCAGAATGGGAAGTTCCAAGGCATGACCGCGAGCACGACCCCGAGCGGATTGTAGGTGACGAACGTCTTGGGGCCTCCAAGATCAACCGGCTCGCGGGCGAGATAACGTTCTGCATTCTCGGCGAAGTGATCGCAGTTGAAGGCGCATTTCTCGATCTCCGCCAGCCCCTCCTTGCGGGTCTTTCCCATTTCGCTTGTCATGATCTCGGCAAGCTCATCTTTTCGGTTCCGGAGAACCTCCGCCGCCCTTTTCATGAGCTGAGCGCGGTGCGCGAAGGATGTGCGGCGCCAATCCTCGAACGCCTTCCGGGCCATCCCGACGATTGCAACGGCCTCGTCTCGGGTTAGTCCCTCATAGGTTCGTCCAGGCTCTCCGGTGGACGGGTCTGTCGTGGCCAGACGAGGCCTGTCTCCGGGTTGGTTCGACGGCTCGCGTGCGTGCGACTGATCGCGCTCCGGTGATTGGGTATTCTCGTCCATGGTCGGGGCCTCGCCTCGGAGCAAACAACCGTACCAGTACCCAGGTTCGAATTGGGGCCATTTTCATGGCACGGCGGAAATACCTGAGACAGATCAACGTTCGGGACCGAAGTTGGTTCTTGAAGCTGGACCGCACATGAGACCGGGAGGATTCTTGAACCGTCGCCCCATTGCCCCACATGCACGCATTCAGCGGAGTGAACAGCATGCGCGCGATGGTGATCACGAGGTTCGGCGGCCCGGACGTGTTCGAATGCCTGGACATCGAACGTCCAGAACCCGGCCCAGGCGAGGTGCTCGTGCGTGTCGTCGCCTCGGGAACCAACCCTGTCGATGCGAAGATCCGCCAAGCCGGCACGTGGGCGCAGATCCCCTTCCCGGCCGTGCTCGGCTATGACGTGTCCGGCGTCATCGAGGCAGTAGGGCCGGGAGTAACCGAATTCCAAGTGGGAGACGAGGTGTTCTATACGCCGGAGATCTTTGGCAACCCGCTCGGGAGCTATGCGGAATACACGATCGCGTCTGCGCGGATCGTTGCCCGTAAGCCGAAGGTTCTCACCCACATCGAGGCGGCCGGAATCCCACTTGCCGGGGGAACAGCCTGGGAAGCTGTCGTGCGGCGCCTCGCTGTCAGGCCAGGCGAGACGATCCTCATCCATGGTGGAGCAGGTGGCGTCGGCTCGTTTGCAATCCAGTTCGCCAAGGTCGCTGGCGCGCGTGTCATTGCAACGGCAAGCCAAGCCAACCAAGCGGTTCTCAAGGACCTCGGCGCGGATATCGCCGTCGACTACCGGAATCCCAATGCAGCCGACCAGATCCTGCGAGAGACCGCCGGACAGGGGGTCGATGCCTCTTTCGACACGGCCGGCGGCAACGTATCGATGAGCACCCTGGTGACACGCCCCTTCGGCCGGATCGCTACCATTCTGCCCCCGAGTGGCGACCTGAGTTCTCTGTATACCAAGAACCAGACGCTATTCGGCACATTCCTGACACGGGAAGGCAAGCGCCTCTGCGAGATGACACCGCTGTTCGAGCGCGGTCAGGCAAGGGTCATCGTCGATGCGGTCCTGCCGCTCGAGGAGGTGGCCAAGGCTCATGAGCGGCTGGATTCGGGCCACGGCACAGGAAAGATCATCCTTCGAGTTCAGGACTGACACATACCGACAGAATACGAAAAGGAGTCGCGAGATGGCATTGAGTGCAAATCCGGTCTGGTTCATCACGGGCTGCTCCACAGGCTTCGGCCGCGAGCTTGCTCAACTGGTGCTTCGCCGGGGCTGGCGCGCCGTCGTGACGGCCCGCGATGTGGCCCGTGTACAAGATCTCGTCTCCGGACACGAAGACCGTGCGCTTGCCCTGCCCCTCGATGTGACCCGCAGCGATCAGATCAGGGCTGCCGTGCAGCAGGCCGAGGATCGCTTCGGGGCCATCGACGTGCTCGTGAACAACGCGGGGTACGGCTATCAGTCCTCCATCGAGGAGGGAGTCGATTCCGAAATCCGAGCCCAGTTCGAAACCAACGTGTTCGGTCTTGCGGCCATGACGCGGGCTGTGTTGCCAGGCATGCGGGCGCGGCGGCGGGGCTTCATCGTCAATCTGTCGTCGCAGGCTGGTTTTATCGGCTTCGCAGGCTCGGGCTATTATGCGGCCACCAAACATGCGGTCGAGGGACTGTCCGACGCCCTATCCAAGGAAGTCGCTCCGCTTGGCATCAAGGTCATGTGGGTGGAGCCGGGGCCATTTCGCACCGATTGGGCCGGCCGCTCCCTGCAGCAGAGACCCCCGACCATAAGCGATTACCAAAGCACGGTCGGCGCCCGGCTCGAAACGACCGCCGGCTACAGCGGCAAGCAGCCCGGGGACCCGGTCCGGGCTGCCGAAGCCATCATTACGGCTGTTCAGGCAGAAAATCCGCCCATGCACCTGGTCCTGGGATCCGTTGCGCTCGAAGGAATCAGCAACAAGCTGAAGGAGACCCTTGCCGAGGTCGAGGCCTGGGCCGAGACGAGCCGTGGCGCGGACTACCCGGAGAATGAACGTTGAGGGTGTGCCAGGGCAAAGTGAGACATTTGGCTGAAGCGCCAATCGCTCGGGGCTTTGCCAGGCATTCAAGTCCTCTCAAACGAAGCCAGCAACGGCGTGTGGCCCATGGAGCGGGCGCAAAGGCGATCACTCCGGTCCGCCGAAGAAAGGTGGCTCCGAAGGTCAGGCCGGGCTCACTCTCCGGGCTTTAGCATTAATCGACTTTGGCGCCGGAAGCCTTCACGACCTTCGCCCATTTCTCTCGTTCGGCCTTGACATAGTCCAGGAGTTCATCGGGGCTCATCAGGATCGTAGTGCCGCCAAGGTCCGCAAAACGCTTTTGCAGCTCCTGAGACCCGAGTGCCTTGCGGACCGCCTGGTTCAACTTCGCAACGATCTCAGGGGATGTATACTTTGGGGCAAAGAGCGCGAACCAGCTTGTCGCCTCGAAGCCCGGGAGCCCTGACTCCGCGAGCGTCGGCTTGTCCGGAATAGCAGGTGAGCGGTTTGCGGATGTGACGGCGAGCGCCCGCAGATTACCGGCCCGGACCTGCTCGATGGACGATGGAAGGTTGTCGAACATCACATCGACCTGACCAGCAATGAGATCGTTCACGGCCGGCCCACTGCCCCGGTATGGCACATGGGGCATATCCACCCCTGTCATCTGCTTGAACAACTCGCCCGAGAGGTGAATGGAAGTGCCGTTACCGGACGACGCCATGTTCAGCTTGCCGGGCGTTGCTTTCGCCTCGGCGATGAACTCCTGAACAGTGGTCGCCTTCACCTTCTTCGGGCTGACCACCATGATGTTGGGGACACCCGCTACATAGGCCACTGGCGTAAAATCCTTGACCGGGTCGTACGGCATCTTCGTGTAGAGGCTCGCATTGATGGCATGGGTTCCAACGGTCCCCATCACCAGGGTGTAACCGTCCGGGTCGGCCTTGGCGACTGCATCCGTGCCGATATTGCCCCCTGCGCCGCCGCGATTATCGATGATGAATTGCTGCCCCAGGGACTGAGATAGCTTGTCCGCCACCAGCCGGGCGAAGATGTCAGTAGTGCCCCCGGCCGGGAACGGCACGATGATGCGTACCGGCCGGGACGGGTAGGAGGCTTGCTGGGCTGTCACCCCTCCGGACATCAGGCTTGCGGCGGCACCAAGAGCGAGGCCGATTACGCTCCGGCGCGTGGGCGTGAAATGAAAAGACATGGCGGCTCCCTAGAAAGTTCAAATTCTTGACAACGCCTATGAGAAGGCGCAGCGATTTCATGAGAACGCAATCGCTCACCCGGCGCAACATTTCCTGGATTCGGCGGTGCCGGGGCTTGGCAACGCACAGCCACGCTAAAAACAGCCTGCTCGCCAGTGGTTGCGCCCCACCCAGGGGACAATACAAGTCCCGCCCGCTGCCATTTCCTTCCGACGTCGGCAGGCTCTAAAAACAATATCTTGTCAAGTTTGCTTGTACGGGCTCCGGACTGTCTCTTTGCAGCATAGTCAGCCCCATGGGTTTTGGAGCATAATTGGCTGCGGAAACGGGAGAAACCGCTGTGCCCCTGACCATCTACGACACGGACCTCGACAAGAACCCAGCGAATTTTCAGCCGCTGACGCCCCTCACCTTCCTGGAACGCGCAGCCAGCATCCATCCGGATCGGATCGCGATCATCCATGGCGCCCTGCGGCGCAATTATCGCGATTTCTACGCCCGCTCCCGTCGTCTGGCCTCTGCCTTGGCCCAGCGAGGAATCGGGCGTGGAGATACGGTCTCGGTGATGCTGCCCAACACGCCCGCCATGCTGGAGTGCCACTACGGCGTGCCAATGGCGGGTGCGGTGCTGAACACTCTCAATACCCGTCTCGACGCACCGATCATTGCCTTCTCCCTCGAGCATAGCGGCGCGAAGGTGCTGATTACGGATCGCGAGTACTCTCCCGTCGTGAAGGCGGCTTTGGAGCAGGTGGCGGTGAAGCCGCTCGTGATCGATTATGACGACTCGGAATTCACAGGCGCGGGGGAACGCCTGGGCGAAATCGAATATGAAACCTTCCTGGCCGGGGGCGATCCGGACTTTGCCTGGAGCCTGCCCGGCGACGAGTGGGATGCCATTACGTTGAACTACACCTCCGGCACGACGGGGGATCCCAAGGGTGTCGTATACCACCATCGCGGCGCCCACCTGCTGGCCATGGGCAACATCATCACCGGAGGCATGAGCCAGCACCCGGTTTATCTGTGGACCCTTCCCATGTTCCACTGCAACGGCTGGTGTTTTCCCTGGTCGCTGTCGATCGTCGCGGGCACCCATGTCTGCCTGCGCGCCGTGCGGGCAAAGCCCATGTACGATGCCATCGCCGACCATGGGGTGACCCACCTGTGCGGCGCTCCCATCGTCATGTCGACGCTCCTCAATGCGCCAGCCGCCGAAAAGCGCCCCCTGCCCCGCATGGTCCGGTTCTTCACGGCGGCCGCCCCTCCGCCTGAGGCCGTTCTCTCGGCCATGAAGGCCGCGGGCTTCGATGTCACTCACCTGTATGGGCTGACGGAGGTCTATGGCCCGGCCGTGGTCAACGAATGGCATCAGGAGTGGGACGACCTGCCGCCCGCCGAATACGCCGCCCGTAAGGCTCGGCAGGGCGTGCGTTATCCCGTGCTCGAAGCGCTGGACGTCCTCAACCCTGAAACAATGCAGCCCGTCCCGGCCGATGGCACGACCCTCGGTGAAGTCATGTTCCGTGGCAATGTGGTGATGAAGGGCTATCTCAAGAACCCGACCGCTACCGCGAAGGCCTTCGCGGGCGGATGGTTCCACTCCGGCGACCTTGGCGTGAAATACCCGGACGGGTACATCCAGCTCAAGGACCGCTCAAAGGACATCATCATCTCCGGCGGCGAGAACATCTCCTCCATCGAGGTTGAGGATGCACTCTACAAGCATCCGGCCGTTCAGGCGGCCGCTGTCGTGGCGATGCCGGACGAGAAATGGGGCGAAACCCCTTGTGCGTTCGTGGAACTCAAGCCGGACGCGGAAGCGTCTGCGGAGGATCTGATCGCGTGGTGCCGGCAGCATCTCGCATCATTCAAGTGTCCTCGCACCATCATGTTCGCCGAGATTCCGAAGACGTCTACCGGCAAGATTCAGAAGTTCCGGCTGCGGGAGATGGCGCGCAGTCAGCGGTGACCGATCGGTCCTGCTCCTCAGCGCCCTTTCCAGACCGGTTTGCGCTTCGCAATGAAGGCGTCGATACCTTCGGCGGCGTCTTCGGCCATCATGTTGCAAGCCATGACACCGCCAGCATAGGCATAGGCCTCCTCCAGGCCCATGGAGCGCTGGTGGCTGAACATGGCCTTTCCGGTCCGGATTGCGACCGGGCTCTTGGAGCAGATCTCGCCGGTGAGCGCTGCGACAGCCGCATCGAGTTCCCCATCCGGTGCCATTCGGCTGATAAGCCCATACGAAAGGGCCTCCGCGGCCGGGATGAAGCGCCCCGTCACCAGCATGTCGAAGGCGCGCCTGGGAGAGATATTGCGGGAGAGCGCCACGGCGGGCGTGGAGCAGAAGAGACCGACATTGATGCCGGAGACCGCGAAGGTGGCGCTCTCGGCCGCGACAGCGAGGTCACAGGTCGCCACGAGTTGGCAGCCCGCCGCCGTCGCCATGCCATGCACCCGCGCGATGACCGGTACCGGAAGGTTGACGATGCTTTGCATGACCCGACTGCACCGCGCGAACAAACCCTCATAGTATTCCTGGCGCGGATTGGCGCGCATCTGCTTGAGGTCGTGCCCCGCGCAGAAGGCCTTCCCGGCTCCGGCGATGACGACGCAGCGAACGTTCTCGTCGGCGGAGATGGAATCCAAAGCCGATTGCAGCGCGGCCAGCATTTCTTCCGACAAAGCGTTGAATTGGGCGGGCCGGTTCAGAGTCAGGGTGACTACCCCGTCACGGTCCTCACGGAGGAGGACGGTCTCATCGGAAACGGCGTTCTGCAGGCTCATCGGCAATCTCCTTTGAGCCAGTGTAAAACACGTTTCTTAGCGGATCCAAGCCGCTTATCCTAAGTCTGGCAGGGCCGCCCCGGCCGGGAGGCCCATTCGTCATGACCGCTTGCGGAGATATCGCTGTGAACCAGATGCCCATCAGCCGCTTTCCCGTTCCCGACATCGCTAACCTGCCGGATGATATCCGGAGCCGCATTCTGGCGGTGCAGGAAAAGTCCGGCTTCGTGCCGAACGTTTTTCTGGTGCTTGCCCATCGGCCCGACGAGTTCCGGGCGTTCTTCGCCTATCACGACGCCCTGATGGAAAAGCCCGGAAATCTGACGAAGGCCGAACGCGAGATGATCGTGGTCGCCACGAGCGGGGCGAACCAATGCCAATATTGCGTCATTGCGCATGGGGCGATCCTGCGGATCCGCGCCAAGAACCCGCTGATCGCCGACCAAGTAGCCATCAACTACCGCAAGGCCGACATCACCGACCGGCAGAAGGCGATGCTGGATTTCGCCCTGAAGGTGGCTCTCAAAGCCTATGCCGTGGGCGATGCCGATATCGAGGCCTTGAAGTCGCATGGCTTCAATGACGAGGACGTCTGGGACATCGCCGCGATTGCGGCTTTCTTCGCCATGTCGAACCGCCTTGCCAATGTCACCAATATGCGACCGAACGAGGAATTCTACATGCTCGGCCGGAGCTGATTGACCTGTTATATCCTTGATTTACAAAACCGGTGGCGGATACATGTGGAGCACCCGCCACTGGAGCGCAAATGACCATCAACGTCCTGTTCATCCACCAGAATTTTCCCGGGCAATACAAGCTCCTGTCTCGCGAGCTTGGCCGTCGGGAAGAATTTCGAGTGGTGGCGCTGGGGCAAAAATCGCCTTTCGGATTCGATCCCGGCCCGGTGGAATATGTGGGCTACAGTTCCGGGCCCGACCGCAATGCAGATCTCTTTCCGCCTCTGACGTTCTTCTCGGAGCAGGTACGACGCGGTGACCTGGCGCGTTGGCGGCTCGTTGAATTGAAGCAGCGAGGCTTCACGCCCGACATCTGCTTCGTTCATCCCGGATGGGGAGAAGCGATCTTCCTCAGGGACGTGTTTCCGGACACGAAGATCGTCTCTCATATGGAATATGGTTACCGCAACAGCGGAAGCGAACTGGAGTTCGATCCCGAGTTTCCCGCGTCACCCGCCGATCTGGACTATGTTTCCCTGCGCAATCTCCCGACGCTGCAAGCGGCCGCGCTGTCGGACGCGCTGGTCTCGTCGACACGGTGGCAGGCTGAAACCTTTCCTGGAGCCTTGTCTCGACGGATCCGCATTATTCACGAGGGGATCGATACCTCTGTGGCGTCTCCCGGTGCTGCTTCGCCCATCACGATGCCGTCCGGGCTGACGCTCCATACTGGACAACCCGTCGTGACCTATGTGGCGCGATCGCTGGAGCCGTACCGGGGTTTTCACACTTTCATGCGCGCTGTCCCGCATCTGCAGAAAATGCACCCAGAGGTCCAGGTAGTCGTCGTCGGTAAAGAGCCTGCAAGCTACGGGCGCAATCCGCCCAAGGGGGGGACCTGGAAGGAGGCGCTTCTTGCGGAGGTCGGAAATGCCGTCGATCCCGAGCGCCTGCACTTCCTTGGAACGCTTCCCTATGGCGACCTGCTCAACCTGTTCCGTCTCTCAACGGTGCATGTCTATCTGACTTATCCGTTCGTCCTGTCATGGTCTCTTCTCGATGCCATGGCCTGCGGCTGCGCCATTGTCGGTTCTGCAACGCCGCCCGTCGAGGAGATCATCCGGGATGGGCAGAACGGGCTCCTGACCGATTTCTTCGGCGCAAGGGAGCTCGCCGACAGGATCGTCGAACTCATCGACGATCGCGGATTGCGCGAGCGGATCTCTGCCGGTGCCCGCACAACGGCAACCGAGCAGTTCGACTTCAAAACGGTATCTCTCCCGGCCTATGAGGATCTGCTGCGAGAGCTTCTTCCTTAAATGCAAAAGGGACGCCGATAAGCGTCCCTTGCGCATGAAACCCGTCATGTCACCGACGGAGGCTTGCACATTATACGGAATCATCCGTCGCTTTGTGCCCAGCCACTTAGCGCATCGTTCGGAACCGGAGGTCCGCGTCAGCGAAAAGTGGATCCGGTTTTCCGCCCCGAACGATGCGCCAGCCCGGAGAAGGAGCATCGGAGCTGATCCCAAAAGTGGGTCCACTTTTGGGGCCGAGGCTCTAGCTCCGCCCTTTCGCGATGTTCGTCGAGGTGGCTTTCCCCGCCCGGCTTCCGCCCCCCCGCTGACCTTTCACGGCCTGCAGGCAATCCGTATACGCATCGAGAAGCCATTCTCTGTCGAACGAAATGCCTGCCTGGCCCTGCTCAAGCTGGGCAAGATAGCGAAGCAGTGCGAATGCAACGAGCTCCGGGCTGTCCCCTTCCAGGTTGACCGGCCTGCCCGAGGCCACCTCGCCTGCTTGTGCTGTTCGTGGTGTCGACATGATGCCCCCTATTGTTCCTTTAGAGCGAAATCGTAGATCTTGAGGATCGGATCGAGGAAATACGCGAGGATGGTGCGCTTTCCGGTCTCGACGGTCACCTGCGCCGGCATGCCGGGAGTCAGCTCCGCTCCGGCAGCTTTCAGGTCGTTCGAGCTCACACGGACCGTCCCCTTGTAATAGGCCTTCCCTGTTGCTTTGTCCTCGAAAAGATCCGCAGACACCTTCTCGAGCGTTCCCGTGATCGCCTTCTGATAACGCTGGCGGTAAGGAAGCAGATTGATGCTCGCAATCTGCCCCGGATGAACGCGCTTCACGTCCGTCGGCTCAATGTCGATCGAGACCACCATCTGATCGTTGACCGGAACGATCTCCAGCGCCGTTTGGCCGGGAACGAGGGTGGCGCCTGGTCCGAACACCGTCAGGCCATAGACGTATCCGGCTTCGGGAGCCAAAATGACACTACTCGCCAGGCGCCGTTCGGCAGAAACCAAACGCGGCTCGATTTCTGCGAGCCTTGCGTCATTGTCGGCACTCTCCCGTGCGATGAGTTCCACCCGCTCTTTTGTCAGCTGCCCAATTTGAATCTCGGCAGCACGGATCTTGTCATGTTCCGCGGCGCTCAGTCCGAGAACCGCTTCAATATCGCCTCGGAGGGATGCGGCTGCCCGCTCAAGCGACAAGGTTCTGGGGCGGGCGATCAGGCCCTTCTCCTGCAGAGGGCGAAGGGAGTTCAACTCGTCCTCAATGCTGTCGAGCTGCGTCTGTGCAGCTTTCAGACGCCCTTCGAGGGCCGCAATCTGACGGCTGCTGCCCCCAATTTGCTGATTGAGGAGGCTGACCTGTCCGAGATAGGCTGCACGGCGCGCCTCGAGCAGTGCCTTCTCCTGTTGGAACAGCATTTGAAGCTGCGGATCCTGAGAGCGGCCGACGAACGGAAGTGGGAATTCAAACGTGCTGGAATCCGCCCGCTCAGCCTGCAGTCGCGCGGCTCTGAACAGAGCGGCATCACTGCCATGCTTCAGGACTTCGACTTCGGCTTTCACATCAGGTAGTTCAAGCTGAACGAGTTTCTGGCCATGCTGTACAAGTTGCCCTTCGCGCACGAAAACGGCACCGACAGGGCCTCCATCCCGATGCTGAACGGCCTTGCGGTTCCCTTCGACGGTCACCCGCCCCGTTGTTATGGCTGCGCTCGACACCGACATGACGGACGACCAACCCGTCACGCTAAGCAAAAGCGCAATGGCAGTAAGGCCGCCTACGATGATTGGTCCGGAAGCGGTGTCCGGGAACGGCTGAGCAGGTTCGACGGCAACGGCGGATTGTGAGTGGCTATGCATGGGCGTTGCCTGTGTTCTTGACCACGGTCGGGCGACCCAGTTGCTGGAAGATCTCCGATGTCGTGCCGTAGTTTGAGATCGATCCGTCACGCAGAACGGCAGCGTGATCGAGATGATGAACGAGATTCGGCCGGTGCGTGATCAGGATGACCGTACAGCCGTCATGCTTGAGCGCTTGAACGCACGCGATCAGGGCCTCCTCGCCGGGACCGTCCAGGTTGGAATTGGGTTCGTCCAAAACCACAAAGGAGGGTTGGCCCACAATGGCTCGGGCCAGTGCGATCAGCTGCCGCTGCCCGCCTGAGAAATTCATGTCGTCAAGCGGCGTTTCGTATCCTTTCGGCATACGCAGGATCAGATCATGGACCCGCGCCTTCCTGGCAGCTTCGACGATGTCCTCATCGGAGAAGCGGCCGAACCGCCCGATATTGTCAGCAACAGTGCCCGGCAGAAGACTCACGTTCTGCGGCAGGTACCCGATGAATGAACAGAACTGATCGTTGTCCCATTGGTCGATTTCGGCCCCGTCGACCCGAACGGAACCGCTTGTCGGCCGAAGACTGCCGGTGAGAATCCGCGCCAGCGTGGTCTTGCCCGAACCGTTCAACCCCAGAAGGCCCAGTGTTTCTCCGGCCTGCAAGGTGAAACTGATGCGCCTCAACACGGCCCTGTCGGAACCAGGCGGAACATAGACCAAGTCCTGACACGTGATCGTACCGGCAGGCTTAGGCAGGTGGAGATTGATCGCCGGTTCGGCGGCGCGGGACAGGGCAGCATCGATCCGCCGCATCGCCTCTCTGACGGGGGGATATTCGTCCCACGCCGCCACGAGTTGATCGATGGGCTTCATGGCATACTGGAACACCATGATCGAGGCAAAGACGGCTCCGACCGGGATGTGATTATTGATGACCTGGACCGCGCCGATGGCGAGGATTGCCCCCTGCATCAACATGCGCGCCGAGCTCAGGAATGAGGAGAACAGAACGCCTCGGCCGCTGGCGATGAATTGCTCTCGGATCGCCTTGTCACGCTCACGGCGCCAGCGCCTGACCACTCCATTCAGCATGCCCAGGCCTACGACCGCCTCAGCCGCCCGGGCGGCTGAATCGCCGAATTGCTGGGACGAGTTGCCGATGACATTCGCCCTGACCAAGGCGCGTTTGGTTGCGAGCGTATTGGCGATGGTCGCGGCTCCGGAGATCATCATGGCGATGGTCGCAACAGTGCCGATCAGCGGGTCGACGACCATGATCACTCCCAGGAACAGGAAGCCCCACGGTAGATCCAGCGCCGCAAGAGCACCCTTTCCGGTCACGAATTGCCGATAGCTGTCGAGGTCTCGCATGAGCTGCGCATCCCTCACCCCTGCACCTTCCGCTGAGCGTCGGATGATGATCCGAAACAGCCTGTCTGCAAGCCTTCGCTCAATGCGTGCGGATGCCCTCACGAGGAGGGTTCCCTTCACCCACTGAAACACAGCTTTTGCCGAGACCGCGATCGTCAGCCCAATCAGCAGAGCGACGAGAGTTTCCCAACTCTTGCCCGGAATGACGCGGTCATAGATCTGGTAGAGATAAACCGGATAGGCCAGCATGAGAACGTTGAGAAACGCATCGAAGACAACCGCATAAGCAAAATGCTTCCTGCATGCTCCGAGCGCGGCCTTTACGTCGGCGTCATGATAGATGGGGTTGCTCATTGCCTAATCTTTGTGTGTGATTGCGGGAAGCGGCTTTCTCAGGCGACAGCGGGTTGGCACCCTTCGTCTGCCTTGCCTTCACAGGTGCCCAGCGTCTGCACAATTCCTGCAGGCTATACCGATCCAGCCTGGCTTCGAATGTTTCCGTTTCAGGCCGTCCGGCACTATCCGACATTCGGAGGCCCTGTGAGCTTCGGACTTTTTCACCTTCGGAGAGAGACAACGCCAGGGCCAGAACATACGATTCGAAGCCGTGGAATTGGACTTCTGGATCAATACTTCCAAGATGTGGCAGCAGAGCAGCAGATGTTATGCCGTAGTTCGTGCCGGATTCGACTTCGCCAATTAATTTCCGCAGCGCGGTACGGCTGATTTCACGTGCGCGCGAGTCCGTCCTACTCGATGCACTCCCCAGCAGAATCCCGCAACTCAGTTCCAAATCTTTCAAGGTGCACTCAAGCCAATCAACTCGACAGGGAATGAAACCTGCTCGGCAGATGACACGGGGAAGTGGCGCGCCGAAATTGAAACGTACTAAGAAAGACTCCGGCACCCAGGCGTTAAAGCAGTTAACGGTTAGTCTCAATCCGTAGAGCGCTGACCATTGCTTTGCTTTGCTTGTAAGAAGAGCAATCAACGACCTGTCGAAAAAGCAAATGTGCACATCAAACGCAGTTTCACGGCTCGAGAGCGAGAGAGCGATCAACGTCCTATGCACTGCCTCGACATCACCGTCCGCTAGGATAAGGAGTTCAGCGCAAGCGTCTCGGGACCTGCCTCCGAACTCCTCCCTATGAACGAGCGCCGCCTCGGCGGAACGGGAACTTGCCGTCGCAATGGGGTGAAAGACGTTGCCAAATAAATCGGTATCGAGAAATGCGAGAGGCGCGAAATCCCTGACCAGAGCTTGCATCGGCCGCTCGGCGATCTCGCTCCCTCTGACCCAAAGGTATTGCGGCTCGCCGTCGTGAACCCAGCTAAGCCGGTAAGCGCCGGTCTGCCTCATGTCGGGAGCTTCGACGAGGATCTGCGTACAAGGACGATCGTTCGGCGATCCGTCCGTTTCACGGGCTGTTACGTTGATCTGCGCGGACTCTTCCACTCCAAAAGAATGAAGCCTGAACTCCACGTGGGCATAGGCGCGCCCGCTCACCTCGATGAAGATGACGGTGCGACCGGATGGCAGATCGCCGGAACCCAGAATGCGGTAAGCCGTGTCGTCGATGCGCAATTCGGCCTGACGCGGGCAAAGCTTCCTGACCCAGGCCGTGGCGGCTTCAGAACAGACGTTCAGGCCATGAAGAGATTCGACGAGGCCGAGGTCGTTTTCCGATGCCGGCCGGTATGGATTCCCGGTATTGTCCAGAACGACTCTGGTCAATTCCGCATCCGCCTCGAGATAGAACTGCTGAGGGTGGTAACCTGGGAGCCAGAACAATCGCCTGCCCGGTCCTGCCGAAAGAGGGGTCAATGTTATTCGCCGCACCCCCTGCATCGTCATGACGTAGGCATTGAGACTGCCTTCGCTAGCGATCTCGGCCTCGAACACGACCCCTTCAGGCAGAAGAGCCTGAACGCGTCCTGGAATCTGCCACAGGCTGATAAAGGCGAGGTACCGCTCAAGTGTACGAGGCGGATCTTGATCGACGTTGAAGCGATCGGCCACAATGCGCAGGACGCGTCTCGTGTGGGGGCTGTCCCACCGGGCAAGACGAGCCACTGTCGCGAGTGGCGAGCGCTCGTTCTTATCGAAATGCAACTCGCAGAGAGCGCCGTCCTGGAGTTCACGGCTCCTCACAAGCAGTATTTCGAGGGTATTGCCGGGCTGTATCAGCTTCCTTCGCGCGAGAACCTCGCAAGGCTGCCCATTGGCCGCTATGGCGGCAATTGACGGCAGCTTGGCCGCAGGACACCAGACATAAGCCGTATCGGCCGAGTGCGGCATCACAAAGAGAAGGGTTGCCTCCCCGGCCTCAGACCGGAAAGACAACCCGCTATTTGTCCCGTCAGACATTGTTCAGAAATGGAAGAACGAGCTCTTGATCTCGTTGGGATTGAAGCCCAGGAGCTTGAACTGCGTTCCATCTTCCTTGACGGTCACAATGGTGTTGCCATGGCCGTCGGACTGAAGCTGGAGGCCGTCCATCTTCGAAGTGTGAGCTGCAGTGCCGGACAGGTCGATCAGGTCTTCCTTCGGCTTGAAGTCGGCGATCGTATCGATGTCAGCCGGCGCGCTCTTCTCGATGAAGAACTTGTCGCTGCCCTTGCCGCCCTTCAGGAAATCGCTTCCAGAGCCACCGATGAGCGTATCTCGACCGTCGCCGCCGAAGAGCCGGTCATCACCTTCGCCGCCGAAGAGGCGGTCGTTGCCGACCATGCCGTCCAGGTAGTCATTGCCGGCGCCACCATCAGCCTTGTCGTTACCGACGCCGCCCAACAGCTTGTCGTCGCCAGCGCCGCCCGTCAGGATATCGTGACCCACGTCGCCGAAGATCGTGTCGTTGCCCGCACCGCCGTCGACAATGTCGTTGCCGACCCCACCGAACAGCTTGTCGTCGCCAGCGCCGCCGAACAGCTTATCGTTACCGACGTCACCATAGATCGTGTCGTTGCCCGCACCGCCATCTACCACGTCGTTGCCAACACCAGCCTTGACGAGATTGCTGCCGCTATTGCCAACGATGTTGTCGGCGGCAGTGCTTCCGATCACCTTGGCATTCGCGCTTCCGGTCAGGAGAACGCCCTTGAAGCCCGTCTTGTCGATATTGATGCTGCCTTCCGTCTGGACAATGTCATAGCCCTTCGCGACGCCCTTGAGCTTTCCGAGCTTGTCGCCCGCCCCGAGGATGACGTAGTCCGACCCCTTGGTCCCCGTCACGGTCTGCGAACCGGTCTTCGCGCTCGCATCATTGGTCACGAGCGTCGCATTCCGGTAGCTGCCCGGGATATTGCCAAGGAGATAGCTGCTCGCCTCAGGTGAGGCAGAACCTTGGAAAAATGCACCAGCCACAGTAGCCATTAAAGCCCCCTTTATCACATTGCGTGGTCTGTTTTGGTTATTTTTATCTGTTATCACGTTGCTTGCGACAATTGCAAGCCCTGTTTGAACGATCCCCGAACCTGTGACGCTGGAGCAACAGCCGCTTGCAACCCAAAAGGGTAATATAAATTAATTTAGAATCATCTTTAAAGATGCCTATCTCATATAAATTAAAGTATTATATCTAAGTATACTGTTATTTATTTATCAGATAGGCCCGCGCATCATTCACGACGTTTGTCGAAAATTATAGCCATGATAAATGATCTTAGGAAAGCGATCTCTCAGTGTAAAACGAAACACATCTCCGTTCTTTCCGTAGTTGTTGTCGAACAATTCGACTTCGGCACCCACCAAACTGGCCGCGACACTGACATGCAGCCGGTCGGTGCGAACGAGCCGATGTCCTGCTGCTGACATAAGGAAGAGAACAGCGGACGCATATATGTCGGTCTTGTCCTTGAGCCTTGGAAACGACAATTCCGATAGATCGACAGAGCCCTTTGCCGCCAGATCGGAGGCGCTCGATTCGCCGTCTCTCCTGAACGCATTCAGACTGCGCCCGGCCATCTCATCCCGAGCCGTCATGTGCTTGTGATATGTCACGATCGGGTGAAAGAGCGGATCGTCCATATCAAGGTGCGTTGCCATATCATCGGCAGCCAGAACCTCGATCTGCTTGTAACGGGATGCATAATCGAAAGAGACCTGATCTCTGCAGAAAAGAGTGAGGGGTAGACATGCTTCCCAAAAGTCCTGGTGCCCGCGAACCGTCTGCGGGAGGACCACGACAGGTCGCCCCAGGCTCTGGAGAAAGCGAACGCAATCGATCCCTCCCCGATAAAGGTCGACGAGGCTGCCCCCTCCCCCGTAAATGAGGACATCCTCATTCGAAACCGTCTCCTTCCCCCCGCGCATGAACTCCCAACGAAGTCCGCTTCGGTCGAGACGTTGGATGGTCGCTGCTGCAATCAGGTTGTCGCCGAGATTGCCGCCATTGGGCATGAAGCGAAAGCGTGCGCTTCGTCCGAATCTATTCTCGAGAAATTTGATGGGATCAGTCTTCATCAATCTCTACCGCGCCAGAAGCGCCTCCAGAAAAGCGGTGTCGTGCTTGACCTTCCTGATGAAGAGCTTTCCTGTCGTGAGCTTGGGATCGAGTTCATCGAGACTGGAATAGACGAACGGCTTCGGGGCTTTCGAGAAGTCATAGCACATGGCCGACGGCGGCACCTTCACGTCGGCAGGCACGATCGCCCTGACAAGCGTCTGAAATGCAAGTTCGTCCGGAATCGCGGAGAACTCGAACGATTCCCGCAGATGAAGATTCTGGGAAAGCTGGGCCAGGCATTCGCTCAGGATCCGCCGCGGCATGATCCACCACTGGCTCCCGGAGTGAAGCGTGATCGGGTACTTGCCACGCTCCATCAGTCGCGGCAGGCGCTCGTAGACTTGGAAGTCCTGCAAGCGGATGAACCGCTGCTCGGGCTCAAGATGCCGTGCATGGCCGTGAAGGCTGTCGAAATGGAAGAAGTGGGCGTAGCGATCAATTGTCTTCTGATTATCCTGCGCTCGCCATGTATCGATCCTGAGGGGCTCCGTCATGATCGCATCGTACAAACGATCAGGAGAAAGCAGGGGAAAGGAATCGTCCGAGACGAGAGCGAAGACTTCATTGTCCGGGTCGGCGGAGGCGCGTGAGGCCAATGCCTCTGTCGCGCGGATCATGTTGAACCCGCCCCAATATATGGGAAAGCGTTCCTCGATAGCCCGCACATGCGAAGGCATTGGGTCCGGTCCGAAATATGCTTCCAGGTCCCGCCTCGCATCGAGATGAACGTAAAAATTGAAACGCTCAGCGCCGCATGTCTGGGCGAATGTCCTGATCGTGGCTCCTTGCTGGTTGCCCAGAACCAGTATCGCAATCTTGCCCATCCTCGAACCTATACATGGAGCCGGCATCGCGTACGTTCCGGCCGCCACTCGGCGCCCTCGTGCCTCTCCTTTTAAACCACTATTTGATCGTTGATAACATAACAAAAACTTGACGGACAAGTGCCTTCAATGTTGAAGAGGGAGCAGCAAGATTAATAGCTGCAGATCCTGGGATCATATCCTGCGGATCGAGGATATTCCCTTGAGTGAACCTTGGCATATTGAAAGTATCCTTGTGTTTTCCGACGCTGCTGCGCTCATGGTGCGCGGCCCTGCCGGAGACTCGGCAGGCGACATGTCGGCCATCATGGATTGCGGCGAAGTGCACCTGACCGTGCCTTTCGGTCAGTGGCTGAGCGCATCGCTCGCCACCCCGCAGGCTCACAATGCGGTCCCTCTCCAACCGGGGCGCAAGGGCAGTGCCTCTACGCCGTCACGAGGACGCAGAGCCGCCTCCACGTACGAGCATTCGAATTCCGAGAGCGCGCCCACCAGGCTCTTTGCGGTTCTCATTCCGCAGAAACCCGCCTCCACCGTGAAGGCAGGCCAGCTGATCGATGTCGAGCTGCGTGACGCAAAAGGACCGCAGGTTCAAAAGCGCGTTTGCGTCGGAACGCCGAACATCCAGGAACTTGTGGCATCCGGCCAGGCGGGAGTGCTCGCTCAAATCCTGGACCGGGCAGGCCAGCACCGACAGGCGGCTATCCTGAAAGGGTCCATTGCTTGCGAGCCGCTCAAGATCCCTGACGAATTCTGGATCGAGCACCTCGTCTCGGCAGGGACAGGGCTCGTGGTCAAGGGCTGGATGGCGAATCTGGCCGATCGCGCCGTTCACGTCGTCACCGGCGATCTGCGGAGCTGGTTGTTCTCCCCTGCCCTTGAGCGGCACGCTCGAAGAGATGTCCATGCCCATCTGAGCAATCTAGGCGCCCTGACCTCGGCTTCGGACGAGCACGGCTTCACTTTCGTGATGCCCACCGATGGCAGCGAAAGACAAGATCTCTACTTCGTGGAGACATCTCTGGACGGATCTCGGACGACGTTCCATGGCCCCCTGGAGAAGGCCGTTCAAAAGGACGAGCGTCTCGCGTTCGACATCATCCGCTCCACCTTTGGCGATATCCGCTCGCTGGATGCAGACGGGATCGACGCGTTCTACCGCCCTGCGCTCTCCACCCCGAAAGGGGCTATGGCGGCGCAGAAGTTCTCCTTTGGTCCCGCTCCGCACCAGGGGAGACCTCTGACATCGATCATCATCCCATTCTACGGCGACGCCTTCTTCCTCAACTGCGTCCATCACCTCCAACGCGTGTTGGACGACAGTTTCGAGCTGGTGCTTATCGTGGACGACTCGCGGATATGGCCTGAGATCTACAACGGCCTTGCCTTGCGCAGCGAGGGCATCAGGCTCCCGACGCAGCTCCTGCAAAATCTCGGCAATTACGGCTTTGGAGGCGCCAACAACATCGGGGCGGCGGCTGCACGAGGCGATGTGCTTCTCCTCATGAATTCCGACATTCTCGTCATGGATGCGCAGCCGTTGAAAGCTGCGGCGGAAGCCATCCGAGAGCGCCGGCGATCAGGGCGCCCCGAAGGAGTGATCGGCTTTTCGCTTCTCTATGAAGACAACACCATCCAGCATATCGGCATGGAATTTCGCCGTTCGTCTTTCATGAACGGCCTCTTTGTCGCCGACCACCCCATGAAGGGGCTGCCCTTCGGGTTCTACAGCGGAGAGACGGTCCGCAAAGTGCCCGCCGTAACAGCGGCCCTTCTGGCGCTCTCGGCCGAATTCTATGCCGAGCTCGACGGCTTCGACCTCGCCTACGAGCGAGGCGATTTCGAAGATGCCGATCTGTGCCTGAGGGCACGTCGCGCCGGAGCGGATATCGAGATTCATGTGCATCCGGGCCTCTATCATCTGGAACGTCAGTCGATTCCAAGAATGGGAGACACGGATGTCCGGGCCATGGTGACCTACATGAACTGCGCCGAGTTTAACAGGCGCTGGACCACGGATCTCGATCCGCCGAAGCGGGTGTTCCGCGTCGGCAGCCGCACGCCAGCCTAGTTCCTCGACACATCTCGCCGCAGTCATCTTTTGAAAGCAGATTATTCCATGCGTGTGCTCGTTCTTTCACACGGACATCCCGATCTAGGCGCAGGCGGCGCCGAGCGTGCAGCCTATTCCCTGTTTCAGCGTTTGAAGCACGATTCGCGCATCGAGAATGCGGTCTTCGTGGCCCGGGCCGAGCACGAGGCAATTGGGCACAGCGCCTTCTTCGGCAGTTTCCGGGGACGTCCCGACGAGATCCTCGCCGCTCCGCCGCCCGTGGACGGCTTCACCTTCCAGAGTCTGAACTACGATCTGCTCAAACAGCTTGTCGAGGAGCTTGTCGCAGCCACTCGGCCTGATGTGGTTCACATTCACCACTTCATCTATTGGGGGATCGAGATCTTCGAGCTGTTCAAGGCTGCGGGCGCTCGCGTGGTTTTCACGTTCCACGAATATGCAGCGATCTGCGCCAATTACGGTCAGATGATCAAGACCGACAAGCGACTCTGCTACGCGTCCTCCCCGGCGGAATGCTCTCTGTGCATTCCGTCGATGAGCGCAGGCAAGTTCTTCGTACGGCAGACGATCCTGCAATCGCTGCTGAGTCATGTGGACGATTTCGTATCGCCGAGCGAGTTCCTCAAGAAGCGTTACGTGGCCTGGGGCCTGCCTGCGACGAAGATCGCCGTGATCGAGAATGTCATGGATCAGGACGTTCTCAGCGAGAGCCAACGGCAAGTCGTCTTGGCACCCGTCAGCGCCGGACAGCGCAGGACACAAGCGGCAGCCATGCCCGACAGGCGGATCGTTTTCGCCTTTTTTGGCCAGATCAATCCCTACAAGGGCGTCGACGTCCTGCTCGAGGCCGCCACGATGCTGCCTGAACCCGTCCAGGACAGGATTGAAATCCGCCTCCATGGAGAGAACAAGCATTACCGTGGGGGTGAATTCGGGGAGAAATTGGAGACCCTGCTCACAAAGACAGGCGATGTCGTCCGGCCGATGGGCGCCTACCGGAACCAGGATGTGATCAACCTGATGACCGCCTCCGACTGGATCGTCGTTCCGTCGATCTGGTGGGAGAACTCACCGATCGTCATTCAGGAGGCCAGGATGGCTGGCCGGCCGCTGCTCTGCTCCGATATCGGGGGCATGGCGGAGAAGGTGAGCCCAGGCGTCGATCTTCTGTTCACGGCCGGAAGTGCAGGTGCCTTGGCGCGTGCCATCACCGAAATCGTGAATGGAGCAACCCTTCCCGAGGGATCGTCCCTGGCAGAACTGTCCCGCTCCCGGCAGCAAGCCGACGAGAACGCCTACACGACCCACCTCGCCATCTATCAAGCCGTCGCGACAGCCCATATGGCAGAATCAGCTCCGCGACGCCGCTCCCGCGCGGTCTAGCTTGGCAGCGACGCACTCGGCTCAACGCCCAAGCCAGCCCGTCATGTGGGGCAGGCTGCGATAAAGCGTGCTGTTGTAAAGGCCTTTGGGGTGCTGTAAACGCTCCCCACGCCTCAGCCGCGCGGTCCTTTTGGGAGCGCATGCTGGAGGTGCGGAGCGACGCAGGAGGCGTTTATCGCGAGTTGGTCTCGCTTTTCGGCCTCTCCGTCATGGTTCCGCGCCGGAGCGGCCTCAGGCGGGCCCCTGGATGTCAGTGCAGTTTGAAGATTGGATTAGGCGGATGAATGCTCCCGCGCCCAAAGTCTCGTTCGTGTCCCTGGGCTGCCCGAAGGCCCTGGTCGATTCCGAGCGCATCATCACCCAGCTGCGCGCTCAAGGTTATGAGCTCACGAAACAGCACGACGGGGCCGACGTGGTCATCGTCAATACCTGCGGCTTCCTCGATAGCGCCAAGGCCGAATCCCTCGAAGCCATCGGCGAGGCCATGGCTGAAAACGGCAAGGTGATCGTAACTGGCTGCATGGGTGCCGAGCCCGAGCAGATCCGCGACCAGTTCCCCAACGTGCTGGCCATCACTGGTCCGCAAGCCTACGAGTCGGTCGTCTCGGCGGTGCATCAGGCGGTTCCGCCCGCCCACGACCCCTTCATCGACCTCGTGCCGCCCCAGGGCGTGAAACTGACACCCCGCCATTATGCCTACCTGAAGATCTCCGAAGGCTGCAACAATCGCTGCACCTTCTGCATCATTCCGAAGCTGCGCGGAGACCTCGTCAGCCGCCCGATCGGCGATGTGCTGCGAGAGGCCGAGAAGCTGGCGAAAGCCGGCGTCAAGGAACTCCTCGTCATTTCCCAGGACACCAGCGCCTACGGCCTGGACATCAAGTACCAGCCGAGCCTCTGGAAGGATCGGGAGGTCCGCACCCGCTTCTTCGAGCTTGCCCGCGAACTGGGCGAACTCGGAATGTGGGTCCGCATGCACTATGTCTATCCCTACCCGCACGTGGACGAGGTGATCCCGCTCATGGCGGAGGGCAAGATTCTGCCTTATCTGGACATTCCCTTCCAGCATGCCTCGCCAAGCGTCCTGAAAGCCATGCGCCGTCCGGGCAACCAGGAAAAGACCCTGGAGCGTATCCGGAAATGGCGCGAAATCTGCCCGGACCTGGCGATCCGCTCGACCTTCATCGTCGGCTTCCCGGGTGAGACGGAGGAGGATGTGGACTTCCTGCTCCAATGGCTGAAAGAGGCCAAGCTCGAGCGGGTCGGATGCTTCCAGTATGAGCCTGTGCAGGGCGCGCCCGCCAATGAGATTGCCGAGCAGGTCCCCCCAGAGGTCAAGGAAGAGCGCTGGCACCGGTTCATGCAGACCCAGCAGAAGGTCAGCACCAAGCTGCTCAAGGCCAAGGTCGGCAAGACGCTGCCCGTGATCGTCGACGAGGCCGGACCGACCGTCGCGACCGGTCGCACGAAGTACGATGCACCGGATATCGATGGCGTGGTCTACATAGCCTCGCGGCAGGCGCTCAAGCTGGGCGAGATCGTGAACGTGAAGATCGAGAGCTCGGACGAGTACGACCTTCATGGCACGGTCGCTTGAGAATCACTGCCCTCACATGCCTTCGATCTGGGCGCTGCTGATAATCCGGACACCGGCAGCACTCAGGTCTTTCAGAGCCCGCGCGAGCGATCCATCGGTGTCGATCGCTCTCGAGGCATCCTCGATCAGGTAGGTCTCGAACCCGGCCGCCTGCGCGTCGAGCGCCGTCCAGGCAACGCAGAAATCCGTTGCGAGACCCACACAGAACGCGCGCCGGAAGCCGCGCTCCTTCAGGTAGCCTGCGAGCCCCGTGGAGGTCTGCCGGTCCGCCTCCATAAATCCTGAATAGCTGTCGATCCCCGGATTGTAGCCCTTCCGGATCACGAGCTGGGCATGCGGAATACGGAGGTCTCGGGAAATCTCAGCGCCGGGGGTGCCCTGTATGCAGTGATCCGGCCAGAGCACCTGGGTGCCGTAGAGCAGTTCGGTCATCTCGAATGGCCGCTTGCCCGAATGAGTCGATGCGAAAGAGGCATGTCCGGGCGTGTGCCAGTCCTGCGTCAGCACCACATGCCGAAAGATCCTGGCAAGGCGATTGATCGGCTCGATGACCGCATCGCCGTCCGGGACTGCGAGTGCTCCACCCGGAAGGAAATCGTACTGGACGTCCACGACGATGAGGACGTCCCTGTCGTCCGGTTTCAGCTTCATCGTTTCGGCCATTGAATTCCCTCCCGGCCCATGTGGATGGCCCCAGAATAGCGCAACCAACAAAAAAGGCAGCCGATCGCTCGGCTGCCCTTATTCTCACAGGCTCTCGCTTATTGCGGCAGCTTGTCGTCGATGCCCTTGACGAAGAAGTTCATGCCCAGGATCTGCTCGTCGGACAGGACGCCGTTGCCCTTGCACTCCACTTGGCTTCCATCCTGCTTCACGATGGGGCACTTGAAGGGGTTGACCTTACCGGACTTGATCCCGGCCTCGGTCTCCTCGGCCATCTTCTTCACGTCGTCCGGCATGTTCTTGTAGGGCGCCATGACCACCATCTTGGCGGCCAGACCGCCCCAGGTGTCTTCCGACTTCCAGGTGCCGTCGAGGACAGCCTTGGTGCGCTGGATGTAGTAGTCGCCCCAGTGATCGATGATGGCGGTCAGCTGAGCCTTCGGGGCGAAGCGCTCCATGTCGGAGGCCTGACCGAAGCCGTAGCGGCCCCGCGCCTCGGCCGCCTGGATCGGCGCCGGGCTGTCCGTGTGCTGCGCCAGAACGTCGACGCCCTGGTCCAGAAGGGCCTTCGCCGCATCGCCTTCCTTGGCCGGGTCGAACCAGGAGTTCACCCACACCACCTTGAGCTTGATGTTCGGATTGATCGACTGCGCGCCGAGGAAGTACGAGTTGATGCCCGCGACGACCTCCGGGATCGGGAAGGCACCGACATATCCGATGATGCCGGACTTCGTCATCTTGGCGGCGATCTGACCGGTGATGTAGCGGCCCTCGTGGAACTTCGCCGCATAGGTCGCGAGGTTGGGGGCCCGCTTGAAGCCTGTGGCGTGCTCGAACTTGATGTTCGGGTACTTCTTGGCCACCTTGAGCGTCGGCTCCATGAAGCCGAACGAGGTCGTGAAGATCAGCTTATGGCCCGTGCGAGCCAGCTGCTCGATGGCGCGCTCCGAATCCGCTTCCGGAACATTCTCGATGAACGTGGTCTCGACCTTGTCGCCGAGAGCCTTCTCCATCTCCTTGCGGCCCTGGTCGTGCTGATAGCTGTAGCCGAAATCGCCAACGGGTCCGACATAGACGAATCCGACCTTCAGCTTCTCCTGCGCGTCGGCACTGGCGGACGACAGAGCTAGGGCTGCAGCCCCGGCCAAAGCTCCGATGATATTCCGTGAAAACATGGTCGCTCCCTCGAGTGTGGATTTCAGCTATCCCTTACAGGTCTCAAGCATTCTGGCAAGAATTCCTGTGCCTAGAATAACACCCGGTTGCTTATCGGTCAGGCACGAAAGGCATGCCCAGCGATCCAGGTGCCCCGATGGCCCGTCCATGACGCAGGGACAGGAGCAGCAGAGCCACGATGGTCGCCAAGTACGGAACGGCGGAAAGCAGCTGGGACGGGACGCCGAACTGGGCGGCCTGGGCATGAAGCTGCAGCACCGTCGCCGCCCCGAAGATATAGGCTCCCACCAGAACCCAGCCTGGCCGCCAAGCCGCGAATACGACCAGCGCGAGCGCGATCCAGCCGCGCCCTGCCGTCATTCCGGGCGACCAGAACCGGGTGTAGACGAGGGCGAGATAAGCCCCTGCCAAGCCCGAGCAGGCCCCTCCGAACAGAATCGCCCAGAAGCGAATGCGCCAGACCGGCAGGCCGAGGGCATGCGCGGAGGCATGGTTTTCACCAACTGAGCGTAGGGTCAGGCCTGAACGCGTGCGGACGAGATAGAGGGCGACGAGGATCGTCAGGGCGAAGGATCCGTAGACGAAGAGATCCTGCTCAAAAAAGAGGCGGCCCACTACCGGCAGGTCGCTGAGACCCGGAATGTGGATGGGAGCGATGGGATCACGCCTCGCTCCCACGAAAGGCGCTCCGATGAGACCCGACAGCCCCAAGCCGAAAATCGTGAGGGCTAGGCCAGATCCCACCTGATTGGCGGCGAAGCCCAGGACTACGAGAGCGAACAGGGCGGACATCAGGGCGCCCGCAAGGATGCCCGCGGCCACTCCGATGAGAGTGGAATCGAAGGTGACGGCGGCGGCGAAGCTGCAGGCCGCGCCCATGGCCATCATGCCTTCGACGCCGAGGTTCAAAACGCCCGAGCGCTCCGTCACAAGCTCGCCCAGCGCCGCGATCAGCAGCGGCGTCGAGGCGGTTACGATCGTCAGAAGGATGGCTTCGAAGGTGCTCACTTGCCCCCTCCCCGGGTCACGAAACGTACGCGGTAGCTCACCAGGGCGTCGGCCGCGAGAACGCACAGGAGCAGAATGCCCTGGAAAGCCTG
Organism: Microvirga sp.; assembly: GCA_050789065.1. Classification (GTDB taxonomy): domain Bacteria; phylum Pseudomonadota; class Alphaproteobacteria; order Rhizobiales; family Beijerinckiaceae; genus Microvirga. Next base: position 97,719 of record JBOZRS010000045.1, on the reverse strand, counting down.
GGTCAGATCGAGGGGCAGCTTCAGCAGGATCTGCGCGCTCTCGCCTCCGATGAATGTGAGGGCGACGACGAGCGCCGCCACAAGGATTCCGATCGGGTTGAGGCGCCCGAGAAACGCGACGGTGATCGCAGTAAAGCCATAGCCGGGCGAGATCGAAGGCTGGAGCTGTCCGATCTGTCCCGAAACCTCGGAAATGCCCGCCAATCCTGCCAAACCGCCCGAAATGGCGAAGACTGCCATCGTGGTCGCCTTCGAGCTGAAACCGGCGAAACGCGCGGCGCGCGGTGCATCGCCCGTGAGCTTCAGTCGATAGCCAAAAAGGGTTCGACCTAGGATGACAGCGGTCACCAGGACGGCAATCAGAGCGAATACCGTTCCGTAATGCACACGGCTTGCTTCCATGATGGGAGGAAGGGTCGCGGCCGGATCGAAGGTCACGGATTGCGGAAAGTTGAAGCCTTTGGGATCGCGCCAGGGTCCCCGCACGAGATAATCGAGGGTGAGCTGCGCCACATAGACCAGCATCAGGCTGGTCAGGATCTCGTTGACACCGAAGCGGATTTTCAGAAAGGCCGGGATCAGGCCGTAAAGAGCCCCGCCGATGATCCCGAGCAGGAGCATAACCGGAAGGACCCAGAAGCCCGCATCCGTGCCGTGGGTCTTGAGCGCAAGCCAGCTGCCGAGGATGGCCCCCATCACATATTGGCCTTCGGCCCCGATGTTCCAAAGGTTGGCCCGGAAGCAGTAGGATAGGCCGACGGCGATGAGCGCCAGGGGCGTCGCCTTCACCAGGAGCTCCTGCAGCGCCCAGGGATCGCTCAAGGGCTGCAGGACATAGACGTCGAAGGCCGCGATGGGGGAGCGCCCCATGAGCCAGATGACGACGCCTGCGATCAGGAAGGCCGTGATGAAGGCTGCCACCGGTGCAAGAGCTCTCATGACCGGCGATACGGTGGCGCGGGGCATCAACTCAAATCGCATGAACATCCCCTTGAGCATGCGCAACGCCCAGCATTTCGAGGCCTACGGCCTCTCTCGTCCACTCGCCGATAGGCTTCAGCGGGCTCATGCGTCCCTGATGAATGACGGCCATCCGGTCCGCAACCTCGAACAACTCATCCAAGTCCTGACTGACGACTACGACGGCGCTTCCCGCACGGGCAAGATCGACCAGCGCCTGCCGGATGAGACGCGCCGCCCCCGCATCGACGCCCCAGGTCGGCTGGTCGACGATGAGAAGCTTGGGACGCCGGATGATCTCGCGGCCGATCACGAATTTCTGGAGATTGCCGCCGGAGAGCTTGCGGGCCTGAGGATCGTTCTCCGGCGTGCGGACATCGAAGCTCTTGATGATCGAGCGGGCGAGCTGCTTGGCGGCGCTCAGCACGATGAAGCCCGACCGGCTCACTTCGGCCGCCGCATGGGAGATCAGGGTGTTCTCGCTCAGGCGATGGCCCGGCGCCGCCGCATGCCCGAGACGCTCCTCCGGAACGAACGCAGCCCCGAGCCGGCGGCGGGCATCGATGCCCATGGTCCCGCAGGCTCGGCCGGCGATGGTGATGGCCTCCGCCGTCTCGGCGATGCGCTCTCCCGACAAGGCGGCGAAGAGTTCGCTCTGCCCGTTGCCGGCTACGCCCGCGATCCCGACGATCTCGCCGGCCCGCGCCACGAGCTCGATGTCCTCAAGGGCCTGGCCGTGCAGGCCTGCCGGTGCCATGGACAGATGCGCGACCTTCAGAACCTCTCCCTGCGGCTGATGGGGAGCATCGGACCGGATTTCCCCGACCTCGTTGCCGACCATCAACGCCGCGATTTCCCGTGCGCTGCGCTCGCGCGGATCGATCGTCGCCACGACCCGCCCTGCCCTCAGGATCGTTGCGCGGCGGCAGAGGCGGCGAACCTCCTCCAGCTTGTGAGAGATGTAGAGGATCGAGCACCCTCCCGCCGCCAGCTTGTCCAGGGTGACGAAGAGATGCTCGGCCTCTTGAGGCGTCAGGACCGAGGTCGGCTCATCGAGAATGAGCAGCCGGGGGTTCTGGAGAAGGCACCGCACGATCTCGATGCGCTGCCGCTCGCCTGCGGACAGGGTCCAGACGGCTCTGTCGGCGTCGAGCCCGAGGCCATAGGTCCGGCTGATGTCCCCCAGGCGGTTCCGAACCATGGACAGGGTCCATTCATCGGAGAGCGCGACAGCGATGTTCTCGGCGACGGTCAGCTCGTCGAAGAGCGAGAAATGCTGGAAGACCATGCCGATGCCGAGCGCCCGCGCCTCGACCGGCGAGGAGATCGATACGGGGCCGCCCTCCCAGAGGATCTCCCCGGCGGTCGGCTCGATGACCCCGTAGAGGATCTTGACCAGCGTCGACTTCCCGGCGCCGTTCTCGCCCAGGAGCGCAAGGATCTCCCCCGGCTCTATCGCCAGATCGATGGCATCGTTGGCAAGAAGGTCGCCGTAGCGCTTGCTGATCCCTTTAAGTTCGACGAGGGGCGGCCCCGATGATGAAACGTCTGCCTTCACGCAATGCGACTCTGACTTAAAGGTTGAAGACGGGTATGAGTGCGCCCCATGGATGACAGCCCGCGCCAATCTGTGCAAGCGCCGCCCGGATCGTTCTTCCCTTGTGGAAGGATCATAGGGAAGCGCCTCATTGGTCGGCAATGGTGAATGCATGGTTTATTGTGAGTCCGCAAACCGTCCACAGCCCAGTGAAGAGGAAGCCGTGAGCGAAGGGACCTATGACATTGCCGTGGTCGGCGCAGGGGCCGTGGGTCTGAGCGCAGCCCTGGCTTTCGCGCGCGACGGGTACAGGACGGCGCTGATCGGGCACCTCGACACCCGTCGGGACGGGCGGACCGTCGCTCTTCTCAATGGCTCCGTCCGTTTTCTGGAGGCGCTCGGCGTCTGGCCACGGCTCGTAGCCGAGGCCGCGCCGCTCGAGACGATGCGCATCATCGACGATACGGGCAGCCTCTTCCGGCCTCCGCCCGCTTCCTTTACGTCACGGGAGATCGGACTCGATGCCTTCGGCTGGAACATCGAGAACGTGACCCTCGTCGAGAAACTGGCCGAGGCGGCTCGGGAATACGAGAACCTGACGGTCCTGCCCCAGCAGGCGACCGGCTTCAAGGCGGACGAAACGGCTGCCATCATCACGCTCGCCGATAGCACGGAGATCCGGGCCAGCCTCGTGGTTGCGGCTGACGGGCGGAACTCGAAATTCCGGCAAATTGCGGGAATCGGCATTCGGACCTGGTCCTACCCTCAATCGGCTGTCACGGCGATCCTGGCCCACGACCGGGATCACCGGGAGACGTCGACTGAGTTCCATACCCGCCACGGTCCCTTCACCCTGGTACCGCTCCCCGGGAGGCGTTCGAGCCTGGTATGGGTCACGCATGCCGAGGAGGCGCAACGGCTGGCGGCCCTCGATGACGCGGCGCTGGCCCGAGCCATAGAGCGGCAGGCCCACTCGCATCTCGGAGCCATGCGCATCGATGGCCCCCGCGGGCTCGTGCCCATGAGCGGCCTGTCCGTCGACCGCTATTCCGCACCGCGCCTCGCCCTCGTCGGAGAGGCTGCGCACGTCTTCCCGCCGATCGGGGCGCAGGGCCTGAATCTCGGCTTCCGGGATGTTGCCTCTCTCAGGGATGCCGTGGTCGATTCCGGCGACAACGGTCGTGAACCGGGGGCGGACGAGACCCTGAGGCAGTACCAGCGCAGCCGTGATCTGGACGTTCGGCTGCGCACGACGGCGGTGGACAGCCTCAACCGGACGCTGCTGTCGGGACTGATACCCTCGGATTTCCTGAGGGGAGCGGGTCTCCTGGCGCTCAGCAACATCGGCCCGCTGCGCCGCATCGTCATGCGGGAAGGCGTGCTTCCCCACGTGGGCGCCCCGCGCCTGATGCAGGGCTCCTGATTCGATCAGGGGAAGAGATCGTAAGGCAGAGCGCCCGTCTTGGTGGTGAAATAGAGAACCGCCGTCAGGGTGATCATCGAGGCGAGCGTTCCAATCAGCACGCAGGCGGAAGCCCGCTCGACACCCACGTTGTACTGGGTCGAGATAACGAAAATGTTCAGTGCTGGCGGGAGCGCCGCCATGATGACAGCCGCATAGGTCCAGGTCTGACCGAAATCGCCGAACGCCGAGAGCAGGATCCAGACGAGCAGCGGGTGCACGACCAGCTTGATCGCGACCAGAGCCGGCACTTCGCCAGGAATGCGCCCGAGAGGCCGCAGGGCGACCGTTACGCCCAGAATGAACAGGGCACATGGGGCGGCGGCTCCGGACAACCAAGTAACGATCTGGTTCACGGCCAGCGGCAATTCGAGATGCAGATAGCTCGCCGCAATTCCGATGACCGTCGCGACATTGAACGGATGCGTGACCACTCTCCAGACAATCCGCCGGACCGTTGCCCCAAGGCTGAGCTTGTCCATGCCGGCGAACGACATCAGGAGGGGGACCAGCGAGAACAGCAGGAGATTGTCGAAGACGAAGATCAGGACGACCGGAGCGCTGGCCGCCTGGCCGATAGCGGCCAGAATGAGCGGCGGGCCCATATAGCCGATGTTGGAATAGGATCCTGCGACCCCCTGCATGACTGATTGCGGCAGTTTCCGGGTATGCTGCCAGCCGGCCGCGAACGAGAGCAGGAAGGCGCCGAAGGTCGAGAGGGTCGTGCCGGCGATAAACGGCCAGTTCGCCAGCTGATCGAGCGGCTTGTCGGCGATCAGACGATAGAACAGGCAGGGAAGCGCCACATAGATGAGGAAGAACTGCATCCAGGCCAGCCCGGCCTCCGGCTGCTTGACCACCCTGCCGCAGAAAAAGCCCAGACCGATCAGTCCGAAGAACGGGGCGAGCAGGTTGAAAAGCCCGATCAGGTCGGACATCGGGGGCTCCAGGGAAGTCGGATAGAGGAACAGAGCGAATGAGGGCCCCTTCTGGCAAGGTTCCAACCTTGCGGCAATCCCAGGTTCAGAAGGCTTGGCAGTCCAAAAATGCAATGCTCGGCGGCAGAAGGCCTGGAAATTTATGTCCGCCGGTCTCTTGCCGTCCGTTCTCCGCAATGTGACCAGAGCGTCGTTTGTCCTTTGCCACCTTGATCTCTATATTAAGATCAAGGAGTTAAGATCCATGAAAGCGAGTTCAGCAAAATTCGCGATCGGCCAGGTGGTGAGGCATCGCCACTATGATTTCAGGGGCCTGATCTTCGATGTCGATCCCGAGTTCGACAACACGGAGGAATGGTGGCTGTCCATCCCGGAAGAGGTCCGGCCCCGCAAGGATCAGCCGTTCTATCACCTGTTCGCCGAGAACGCGGAATCCGAATATATTGCCTATGTGTCGGAACAGAATCTTATTCCCGACCACTCGGACGAACCACTGCGAAACCCGATGATCGAGGAACTCTTCGTCCGCAACCGGAACGGCACCTACCGCGCCAAGCCGATCCTCGCTCACTAAGGCCGAAACCAAAACGCCGGGCCCTGTGGAGCCCGGCATTTCTTTTTGCCCGAAAAAGATCGGAAGCTTACGGCTTGGGAGCAGCCTGAGCGCTCGGGGCTGCAGCGCCGCCGGCACCAGCACCGCTGTTGAGCAGCTTCTGGCGCATCTCCTCGCTCTTCTTCTGAAGCTCTTCCTGAAGCTTCTTCTGCTGTTCCTCGAGAACCTTCGGGTCGATCGGAGGACCGTCGAAAGCCTTGCCGAAGCCTGCCGCCGGAACGGCGAAGGTGAGCTCGCGGCCCATCTGGTTCTGGACGCTGACGTTCAGGTTCGCACCCTTCTTGAGGGAGGCGACGAAATCGTCCTTCACCTGAGCCTCGGCGAAGCAGCCGTTCGGAAGGCACATCACATAGCGGCCGGGGGTCGGCTGGCCCTGATCGACGGCGAAACGCAGGCCCGGCTGCAGCAGGAGGCCCAACGGCATCACGAAGCGGACGACCTTCTGGGGCTGCGGGCCCTTTACGTCGTAGACGGCCATGGCGAGGGCCGGCTGACCCTGATCCGTCACGAAGTCGCGGGTGGTGTAGCAGATCTCGGTGTTGGTGTTCTGGTCCTTGCCGCAGACCTTGGTCCATTCCGGCTGGGAAGGCTCGGCCTTCACCTGGACGACCATCGGGCCCGTCTGCTGCTGCGGCTGGGCCTGCTGGCCCTGCGCAGGAGCAGCGGGCTTGGCCGGTGCCGCCGGCTTCTGGGCGGGAGCATTCTGAGCCAGAACGGGCGCGCTCACCAGAAGGGCCAGAGCGGTCGCCAGACCACGGGTACCCCCCAGGCTCGCGAGGCGTGTCGCGAATGACATATCTTTAGATCCTCTTCAGTCGAAAGGTCGGCCTTTTGGACGGGCCATATAGTTCGGTGTGTTCTTGACCTGTGATGGGACGGTGAATCTTTGCCGATTGAGGCGAAGACATGACGTATGGCGCTCCTTTAACCTTTCATGGAATAGGTTTCCAGTGACTCGGAGTAACTTTCTTTACAATGTTCCCCCACTGCAACGGGCCGTTTCGTCCCGGGAGCGTCATGGGCCGCAGGCTGGCGAAAACCTTTCTGCTCCTGTCCTTCTTGGTACTGGAGGGCTTGGGGCTTTGCACCGCACCGAGTGCGGAGGAGCTGCGGCATGGCATCGCCATGCACGGCGAGCCTGCGCTCGGTTCAGGCTTCGACCACCTGCCCTATGCCAATCCTGACGCGCCGAAGGGAGGCCGAATCACCCTCGCGCTCCAGGGCACATTCGACAGCCTCAATCCCCTGATTGTGCTGGGCGTCGCTCCGGATGCGGTCCCGCGTTACGTGCTCCAGAGCCTGATGATCCGGTCTCAGGACGAGCCCTTCACGGTCTACGGCCTCATCGCCCGCTCGGTAGAGATGCCGGACGACCGGAGCTTCGTCGCCTTCAACCTCGATCCCAGAGCCCGCTTTTCCGACGGACATCCGCTGACGGCGGAGGATGTACGCTTCACCTTCGACCTGCTGAGAAAGTACGGAAAGCCCTTTCACCGCTCGAGCTTCGGGCAGGTTAAGGCGATCGAGGTGATGTCGCCCCATCGCATTCGGTTCGACCTGTCGGGCTCCAATGATCGGGAACTGCCCCTCATCATCGCGACGATGCCGATTTTCCCGGCCCATGCCACGAATCCGGAGACTTTCGACCGGACCACCCTTATTCCTCCCATCGGCTCCGGCCCCTACACCATCGCCGAGGTCCGCCCCGGAGAGCGCATCGTCCTGCACCGCCGCAAGGATTATTGGGGCGAGAATCTGCCGATCACACGCGGTCTCTATAATTTCGAGGAGATCCGTTACGATTTCTATCGCGATTCCAACAGCCTGTTCGAGGCCTTCAAGGCCGGCCTCTATGACTTCAGGTTCGAGGACGACCCTGGCCGCTGGGCGACAGGCTACGATTTTCCTTCGGTCAGGAATGGCAGGGTCGTCCGCGAGACGCTGCCGGTCGGCTTGCCCAAGGGCATGAATGGCTTCGCCTTCAATACCCGTCGGCCTCTCTTCAGCGATGCCCGGGTCCGGGAGGCACTCGGATACCTTTTCGATTTCGACTGGGCGAACCGGAATCTCTTCTTCGGGCTGCTCACACGCTCCGACAGCTATTTCGCCGGATCCGACCTGTCCTCCGCCGGACGGGCGGCCGACCCGCGCGAGCGGATGCTCCTCGGACCGTTTCCGGATGCCGTCAGGCAGGATATTTTGGAGGGGCGCTGGACCCCGCCAGAATCCGACGGTTCAGGCCGGGATCGCGATACGGCCCGTCATGCCCTCGACCTTCTCGGGCAGGCAGGGTGGATCCTCGACGACAATGTCCTCCGGCGGAAGGAGACCGGCGAGCCGTTCACCTTCGAGATCCTGGTCAACTCGCGTCAGCAGGAGCGGCTGGCCCTGAACTACTCCCAATCCCTTGCCCGGATCGGCATCAGGGCCAACGTCCGGCTCGTGGATGACGTGCAGTACTGGCGGCGCATGGCCCAGTTCGACTTCGACATGGTCCAGCGCTCCTGGCCTGCCTCGGCCTCCCCCGGCAATGAGCAGCGCAACCGTTGGGGAACGGACGCTGCCCAAAGGAGCGGGTCTCTCAACTATGCCGGCGCGGCCTCTCCCGCCATCGATCACATGATCGACGCCCTGCTGGAGGCAAAGACCCGGGAAGACTTCGTTTCGGCCGTTCGGGCGCTCGACCGTGTCCTGCTGTCAGGCTTCTATGTGGTGCCTCTCTTTTACGTAAAAGACCAATGGCTTGCCTTCGACAGCTCGCTCGGGAGACCGGGCCGAACTCCGCTGTTCGGCGCGAACATTGATACTTGGTGGCGGCAGCCGCACCGAGGTCCCTGAAAAATGGCCACATTTACTGTTGAGCTTGCGTTCATGTAGCCCATGAAACAAATGCGGCGGCTTGGCGTTGAGCACAGTGCTCTCACTTCTTAGCTGTCGCGTTTTACCGCAGGGTCCTGTCATGAACGGAATGCAGAAGGTTCTCGTCGTCGACAACGGCGAGCGCGCTCCCGATAGCGCCCTCTCGGCGGAGTTGGCCGGCATGGGCTATGCGAGCGTGACTGCCCCTTTCGAAGCTGCGGATGATGTTCTGGCTCTGATTCCGAGCCCTGTCGCCGTTGTCCTTCAAATGCCCGTACGAGCAGATTGGTCCGAACGCCGCCGCTTCCTGGAACTCGCCAACCGTCTGCGTAAAACCCTGGCCTCCAGCCGCATCCCGGTCATCGTGACCGGTGGCGTGAACGGCGCAGTGACAATGTTGCAGAACGAGCTGAACGCCCAGCGTGCCGTCGCGCACGAACTCTGAGCTGGAGACTCACAAGAGTTCGAGCGTCTTTTCTTCAGTGTGGGCGAGGTCCTCACTCGCGACAAACGAAGCGGCCGTGCGCCTGAGCCCTCCTGACATGGCGTGATAAACCGCGATCGTGCTGCCGGGCCCACCGCCCGAATGCCCGGCGACTTTAACCGAAGCCGACGTCTCTCCGACCATGACGCCAAGCCCGTAGCCGGGAGCCGCCCATGGTCTGCCGGGAACCGGGCCGGGCAACGCGTAAGATTTCAGTATCTCCTTCAGGAGTCCGTCCGGCAGCAGGTGCCCTGCCATGAGGCGGGCGAGGAGTAGTGCCGCCTCGGCAACCGGCCCCACTATCAGCCCATGATAGACCCAGCCCGGGTGATAGCCCTGGGCACCGCCCATATCGACACCTTGGAGATCCACAGGCTCAAGGGCGATATGGGCAACGGTAATGCCGAGCGGCTTCAGGACGAGACGGCCGAGGGCGGCATGAAGGCTCTCGCCGGTCCGCGCCTCGATCCACTGTCTCACGAACAGATAACCAACATTGGAATATCCCCACCCCTCGCCTGGCTCGTAGCGGAGCCGGTCCGCCTCGACCGTTTCGAGAAGAGCGGGCACTGCCCAAGGATCATCGCCTCGTTCAACTGCTTCGTGATAGGCGGGATACCCTCCATAATCCGTCAGGCCAGAACGGTGTTGGAGCAAGTGCCGGAGGGTGTAGCGCCGGACTGTGAGCGGTTCGTCCAGTGCCCCGAGGCCGTCCCGAACGAGGACGAGGGCCGCAGCCGCCAGAATGGTCTTCGTGAAGCTCCACCACGGCACGATCCTGGTGGCGCCGTGAGCCGCCACCAAGGCTCCATCTTCGACGACAGCCCAGGCGTGCGACGTCATGAGGGCCGGCCCGGATGCTCGCGGTTCATGCGGCCTTCTTCTCGGCGATCCGCACGAGATTGCGCAGGATGGACGTCGCGGCCTTGATGCGCTCGTCAGGCGTCTCCACGTCGCGGACGAACACGATCTTCATGTCGGGGCGAACCTTGGCGAAAGAGGCCTGCTCGGACACATAGGAGATGAGACCGGTCGGATTGGCGAAGGCGTTGTCGCGGAAGGAGATGATGATGCCCTTTGGCCCGCCGTCCACCTTCTCCACGTTCGCCCTGCGGCAGAGAACCTTGATTGCCATGATCCTCAGCAGCTGATCGACCTCGGAGGGGACTGGCCCGAACCGATCGATGAGTTCTGCCCGGAAAGCGTCGATCTCGCCATCCGCCTCGAAGGTCGACAGGCGGCGATACAGCCCCAATCGCAGCTGCAGATCGGAGATGTAGCTCTCCGGGATCATGACCGGCGCTCCGACCGCGATGGTGGGCGACCACTGATCCTCCGCCGGCTCCTCGATGCCGGCTTTGAGCTGAGCCACGGCCTCCTCCAGCATCTGCTGATAGAGTTCGTAACCGACCTCCTTGATGTGGCCCGACTGCTCCTCGCCCAGCAGGTTGCCCGCGCCGCGGATGTCGAGGTCGTGGGAAGCCAGCTGGAAGCCCGCGCCCAGAGTATCGAGGGTCTGCAGAACCTTGAGGCGGCGCTCTGCCTGAACCGTCATCGGCTTGTTGGCCGGCACGGTGAACAGGGCGTAGGCGCGGGTCTTCGAACGCCCGACCCGGCCGCGCAGCTGGTAGAGCTGGGCCAGACCGAACATGTCGGCCCGGTGGACGATGAGCGTGTTGGCCGTCGGAATATCCAGGCCCGACTCCACGATGGTGGTGGAGAGGAGGATGTCGTACTGGCCCTCGTAGAAGGCCGTCATCACGTCCTCGAGCTGGCCTGCGGCCATCTGACCATGCGCGACCGCGACCTTCGCCTCGGGTACTTCCTTGTCGAGGAAGGCCTTCACCTCGCCCAGATCGTCGAGGCGCGGCACCACGTAGAAGGCCTGCCCTCCCCTGTAACGCTCGCGAAGCAGAGCTTCGCGGATCAGGAGCGGATCGAAGGGGGTGATGAAGGTTCGCACCGCAAGGCGGTCCACCGGCGGCGTCGTAATGAGTGAGAGCTCCCGCACTCCGGTCAGCGCCAGTTGCAGAGTGCGCGGAATCGGCGTGGCTGACAGAGTCAACACGTGAACCTCGGCCCGCAGCTCCTTGAGGCGCTCCTTGTGGGTGACGCCGAAATGCTGCTCCTCGTCGACGATGATAAGGCCGAGATCCTTGAACTTGATCGACTTGCCCAGGACTGCGTGGGTGCCGATGACGATATCCACCGACCCGTCGGAAAGGCCCTCCTTGACCCTCTTCATCTCGGCAGCGGGCACGAATCGGGAGGCCTGCGCCACGTTGAGCGGAAGACCACGGAAGCGCTCGCAGAAGGTCTTGTAGTGCTGACGGGCCAGCAGGGTGGTCGGCACCACGACAGCCACCTGCTTCCCGCTCATGGCCGCCACGAAAGCGGCGCGAAGCGCCACCTCCGTCTTGCCGAAGCCGACATCGCCGCAGACGAGCCGGTCCATCGGACGGCCTGAGGCCATGTCGTCCAGCACCGCCTCGATCGCGTTCAGCTGGTCCTCGGTCTCGTCATAGGGGAAGCGGGCGGCGAATTCGTCGTAGAGCCCTTCCGGGGGCGTCAGGCGCGGTGCTTCCTTGAGAATACGGGCGGCGGCGATCTTCATGAGCGCGCCGGCCATCTCGCGGATGCGCTGCTTCATGCGCGCCTTGCGCGCCTGCCAGGCTCCGCCGCCGAGCTTGTCGAGCTGGACTTCCGTCTCCTCCGATCCGTAACGGGTCAGGAGTTCGATGTTCTCGACGGGCAGGAAGAGCCGGTCGCCACCGGCGTAATGCAGCTCAAGACAGTCGTGTGGGGCGCCCGCCGCCTCGATGGTCTTAAGCCCCTCGAAGCGGCCGATCCCGTGATCCACATGAACCACGAGATCCCCGGGCGTGAGGGCCGCTACCTCGGTCAGAAAATCCTGCGGACGCTTGGACTTGCGCTTCTGGCGCACAAGCCGGTCGCCCAGGATGTCCTGCTCGCTAATGACCGCCATATCGTCCGTTTCGAACCCTGACTCAAGGCTCCACACCGCCACCGGAACCTCGTTCCGGGGATACGCCATGGCTTCCGAGAGCCGGGAAATCGGCTTGGTCTGGCGAAGATCATGATCCTGCAGCACGTGGCACAGGCGTTCGCGCGAGCCCTCCGACCACGCGCCGAGGATCACCCGGTGCTTCGAGGCCTGCAGGTCGCGGATGTGGCGAATGACGGCCTCGAAGACATTCGCGTTCTCGTCTGCCCGCTCTGCGATAAAGTTGCGCCCCCGGCGCGCGCCGCAATCAATGACGAGGCGCCCCTCCGATTCCGGAATCGCGAAGGGTGTCAACCGCGCGAGCGGCAAGGCCGCGGTGCGCTCGGCCCACTCGTCCGGCTTGAAATAAAGCGCCTCCGACGGCAGAGGCCGATAGGGAGCGACGCCGGGCTGGTTCTGGCCCATCCCCTCACGCCGCGCATCGTAATAATCCTTAACCTGCGACAGGCGCTCGGCGGCCGCGTCGTCGGCCAGCGCGTCGAAGACGACGGGAATGCCGGGCACATAGTCGAGAAGCGTATCGAGGTGATCGTGGAAGAGCGGCAGCCAATGTTCCAGGCCCGGATAACGCCGTCCCTCGCTGATCGCTTCATAGAGCCGGTCGTCACGGGTCGGGGCCCCGAAGGCAGCCACGTATGACTGGCGGAACCGCCTGATGCTCTCGGTGGTCAGCTGGACCTCGCTCATGGGGACGAGATCGAGCGCGCGCAGGGTGCCGACGGTGCGCTGAGTCTCCGGGTCGAAGGAGCGGATCGACTCCAGGGCATCGCCGAAGAAGTCGAGGCGTACCGGGTTGGGCAGCCCCGCCGGATACAGGTCGATGATGCCGCCGCGCACGGCGTATTCTCCAGTGTCCCGCACCGTTCCGGTCCGCAGGAAGCCGTTGGTCTCAAGCCAGTTGATGAGCTGGTTCGTATCCACCACGTTTCCGGGAGCGGCCGAAAAGGTCTCGGCCGCGATACGGGCCTTCGGGGGCACCCGCTGGACGAGGGCGTTCACGGTGGTCGAGAGGATACGCGGCTTGTCCTCGGAGGTCTTCGAGCGGGCAAGCCGCGCCAGGGTCGTCATGCGCTGCGCGGTGATCGCCGCATTGGGCGAGACCCGGTCGTAAGGCTGGCAGTCCCATGCAGGAAACGTGAGGATTTCGATCTCCGGCGCGATGAAGCCGAGACTGTTGGCGAAATTCTGCTGTCTCTGGCCGTCGCGGGCGACGTGCACGAGGACCGCCGGACCTTCGATCTGCCCGGACAGGCCGCGCGCCAGATCGGCGACGGCGAGCGCGTCAAAGCCGTCCGGAACGCTGGACAGCGTCAGACCTTGGCCCTTCTTCAGGGCATCGAGAGCGCGGATCAGTGCAGGCTTCATGGCGGATTGTCGGTCAATCAATGGAGAACGCGGGCCTTTCGGCCCGGTTCGTGGATTATTCAAAGGTTTTCAAGCGTCATTCCCGGGCGGAGCGTTGCGGAGGAGGGAATCCATAGCCGCAGCAGGTCTGTGCGGATCCCCTTCCCGACCTGCGGACCGCCGGGAATGACAAAAGGCGTCAGCTGTGGATCGGCGACGTGTGGGTATGGAAGCCCTTCAGGCGCCGGAACAGCGCGGTATCGTAGTTCGAAGGCGTTTCGATTTCGCCGGTGATCCAGCCCAGAAGATCCCGGTCCGGCACTTCGATCAGCCGCTCGAACTCCGTCAGATCCTCCTCGGACAGAGTGCCGATCTCCACATCGGCGAAGCGGCCCATGATCAGGTCCATCTCGCGCATGCCGCGATGCCAGGCCCGGAAGAGGAGTTGCCGGCGGCGGACATCGAGGCCGGCGCTGGTGCGTGTGGTTCCGCTCATGAAGGGACTCCGCTCGTTCAAAGATGTCGTCGCCTCGAGGCGGCTTGGCCGCTATATAAACATCTCCCTCTGAGTTGCTACCCGTTTGATGTCATTGCGTCCTTCCATTCTCGACCCGCTTTTTGCGCCGGCTGCCACGCTGCCAGGGGTGGGTCCCAAGATCGCGCCCCTCCTGGATCGGCTCCTCGGCGAGCCCGGACGCCCCACGCGCGTCATGGATCTGCTGTTTCATCTGCCGAGCAGCGGCGTGTCCCGCGAGATGAAGGGCTCGATTGCCGATGCGCCCATCGGCGAGCCGGTCACGCTGTCGGTCACGGTCGTGGCCCACCGGCCCCCGCCTCCAGGCCGCCGCGCCCCCTACCGCATCCTCGTCGAGGACGAGACGGGGGATGTCGTGCTCGTGTTCTTCAACGGGCAGAAGGCTCGCCTGGAAAAACTCCTGCCTGTCGGGGAGCGCCGCTACGTCTCGGGCAAGATCGAGCTGTGGGACGCGACGCGCCAGATGGTTCACCCGGACCGCATCCTCGATGAACGCGGGATCGAGAACCTTCCGGCCGTGGAGGCGGTCTATGGGCTGACAGAGGGCCTCTCGTCGCGCATGGTGGGCCGCTATATCGGCGCAGCCCTGGAACGGGTTCCGCATCTGCCCGAATGGCAGGATCCGGCTTGGCTAAGCCGCAATGCCCTGCCTGATTTCGGAACGGCGCTCTCGACCCTCCATAGGCCCGACAATGCGGCGCAGCTCTCCGAGGAAGCTCTCGCGAAGTCAGCGCCACGACGCCGCCTAGCCTATGATGAACTGTTGGCCTCCCAGCTCGCCCTGGCCCTGGTCAGGAGCCGCATGCGGCGGCTGCCCGGCCGGGTGAATGCAGGGGACGGCCATCTGGTCGAGCGACTGAAGAGCGCCCTGCCCTTCGGGCTCACGGCATCGCAGGCTCTGGCCATCGAGGACATCCGCCGTGATCTCGTGTCCGACAAGAAGATGCTGCGGCTCCTGCAGGGTGACGTGGGCTCGGGCAAGACCGTGGTCGGGCTTCTCACCATGGCGAGCGCCATCGAGGCAGGGCGTCAGGCCGCCATGATGGCCCCGACCGAGATCCTGGCCCGCCAGCACTACGAGCGCATCGCTCCCATGGCCGAGGCTGCAGGCTTGACGATTGCACTCCTGACGGGACGGGAGAAAGGCGTTGCGCGCCGCACGGTCCTCGAAGGATTGGCGGACGGCAGCATCCAGATCGCCGTCGGGACCCATGCGCTGTTCCAGGAGGGCGTCGCCTTCAATGATCTCGGGGTCGCGGTGGTCGATGAGCAGCACCGTTTCGGCGTCCACCAGCGTCTGGCGCTTGGGTCCAAGGGCGAGGCGGTCGATATTCTCGTCATGACGGCGACGCCGATTCCGCGAACCCTGGCGCTCACCTATTTCGGCGACATGGACGTCTCGGTCCTGAGCGAGAAGCCCGCAGGCCGCAAGCCCATTGCGACGAAGCTGATCTCCATCGAGCGCCTCGACGAGGTCATCGGCGGGATCGGGCGGGCCATGGCCAATGGCGACCAGATCTACTGGGTCTGCCCCCTCGTGGGCGAATCCGAAACCATCGATCTCGCCGCTGCCGAGGAGCGCTACGAGCAGTTGAAGGGAATCTTCGGCGAGCAGGTCGGTCTCGTGCATGGCAAGCTGGCCGGCAAGGACAAGGACGCCGCCATGGAGCGGTTCTCGCGCGGCGAGACCAAGATCCTCGTCTCCACGACCGTGATTGAGGTGGGCGTGGACGTGCCCAATGCCACCATCATGGTGATCGAGCACGCGGAACGGTTCGGCCTGGCCCAGCTGCACCAGTTGCGCGGGCGTATCGGGCGCGGCTCGCGCTCCTCGACCTGCCTTCTCGTCTACAAAGGCCCCCTCGGGCAGGTTGCCCAGGCGCGCCTCGAGATGATGCGCCAGACCGAGGACGGATTCCGGATTGCGGAGGAGGACCTTCGTCTTCGCGGCGAAGGCGAGGTTCTGGGCACCCGTCAGTCAGGCCTTCCCGGCTTCAAGCTCGCCCGTCTCGAAGTGGATGGCGATCTGCTCGCAGCCGCGCGGGACGATGCCCGCCTGATCGTGGACCGCGACCCCGACCTCGTGACAGAACGAGGCCAGGCCCTGCGCGTGCTGCTCTACCTGTTCGAGCGCGATTCCGCGATCAAGCTGCTCAGGGCCGGTTAGCGACCAGTGTCACTCCCGGAAGGACGCGCAGCGGAGGGGACGGGAATCCACAGGGCAGCGCGTGTTTGGATCCCCTTCCCGGTCCTTCGGACCGCCGGGGATGACATGGTGCGTTCCCACTGTCATTCCCGGCCGGAGGTGACGCAGTCACCGCAGGGGAAGGGAATCCAGCCGCACGCGCTGCGCTATGGATTCCATTTTCCAAAGCCGAAGAGGACCAAGCTGGTCCCCCTAATTCATGTGCACGTCCACGACCCCCGGCACGGCGCGCAGCGCACCGGCGATCTGGGGCGTGGCCATGTACTTGCCCGGGAGCTTGACCTCGACTTCGCGGTCGCCGTCGTCGAGGATGAGGACGAGGGAGACCTCTCCCTCGCCACGCGCTCTCAGCCGCTCGTAGACGCTGCTGATAGGCCGCTCGTCGCGCAGGAATATCCGCATGCCCTTCTGGTGCTTGGCGATGGCCTCATCCAGAGGCTCGGCCATGCCGATGCGCGCCCGCACCTCTTCTCCTTCGATTCCGGCCTGCAGCATGAGCACGACGGCAGCACCCGGCTCGAGAACGTCACGGAGACGCTGCAGCCCCTCCGAGAAGATGATCGCCTCGAACTGCCCGGTCTGATCCGAGAGGGTCAGAATGCCCATCTTATTGCCGGTCTTGGTGCGGCGCTCCTGGCGGTCGAGTACGGTCGCGGCGACGCGGCCCACCGAGTTGCCGGCCTTCACCGAGCGACAGAAATCGACCCAGGTCTGGACCCGAAGCTTCTTGAGCAGGTCACCATACTCGTCGAGGGGATGTCCCGACAGGAAGAAGCCGACGGCGTCGTATTCCCGCTGAAGCTTCTCGGCGGCGGGCCACGGATCGTACGCCGGGATCCGCAATTGCACGTCCGCCGAGGCCATGCCGCCGAACATGTCGATCATGCCGCCATTGGCAGCCTCGTACGCCTGCTGCGCGAGGCTCATCATGGCGTCGATCGAGGCGCAGGCCTTGGCCCGATCCGGCTCCAGCTCGTCGAAGGCACCCGCCGCGATCAGGTTTTCGAGCGTGCGCTTGTTGAGCATGCGCGGATTGATGCGCCGGGCGAAGTCGGCGAGATCCTTGAAGGGCGTGTCCCCCCTCGCCTCGATCACGCTTTCGATGGCCTGCCGGCCGACGCCCTTGACGGCCGCGAGCGCATAAAGGATCGAACCTTTCCCATCCTCGTCATAGACCACGTCGAACACGACGCCCGAGCGGTTGATCGAGGGCGGAATCACCTTGAAGCCGAGCCGCTGCGCCTCGCGGCGAAATTCCGAGAGTTTGTCCGTGTTGTCGAGGTCGAGCGTCATGGACGCGGCCAGGAACTCGACCGGGTAATTGGCCTTCAGATAGGCGGTCTGGAATGCGACCAGGGCGTAAGCGGCCGCGTGGCTCTTGTTGAAGCCGTAATCCGCGAACTTGGCGAGGAGGTCGAAGATCTCGTTCGCCTTGGCTTGGTCGAGGCCGTCCTTGGCCGCGCCCGAGACGAAACGCTCGCGCTGGGCATCCATCTCGGCCTTGATCTTCTTGCCCATCGCGCGACGCAGCAAGTCGGCGTCGCCGAGCGAGTAGCCGGAGAGGACTTTCGCCACCTCCATCACCTGCTCCTGGTAGACGATGATGCCGAACGTCTCGCGGAGGATGGGCTCCAGTTTCTCGTGAGGATACCAGTCCTTCTTATTATGCTCGTCCTTGCCGAGCTTGCGGGCGCAGTACACCGGGATGTTGGCCATCGGACCCGGGCGATAGAGGGCCACGAGCGCGATGATGTCCTCGAAGCGGTCGGTCTCCATTTCGACGAGGGCTTTGCGCATGCCCACCGATTCCACCTGGAACACGCCGACCGTTTCGCCGCGCCGGAGCATCTCGTAGGTCTTGCGGTCATCGAGCGGCAGCGCCGAGAGATCGATGTCGATGCCCTTGCGCTTGATGAGATCGACCGCCGTGCGCAGCACGGTGAGCGTCTTCAGACCCAGGAAGTCGAACTTCACGAGGCCGGCCTGCTCGACCCATTTCATGTTGAACTGGGTCACCCGCATGCCGGTTTTCGGATCTCGATAGAGCGGAACCAGTTCCTGCAGGGGGCGGTCGCCGATCACGACGCCCGCCGCGTGGGTCGAGGCGTGGCGGTGGAGGCCCTCGAGCTTCTGCGCGATGTCGAGCATGCGCTTGACGACGGGCTCCTCGTCGATGGCGGCCTGAAGCCTCGGTTCACCTTCGATGGCCTGCGCCAGGGTCACCGGATTGGCCGGATTCTGCGGCACGAGTTTCGTGAGCTTGTCGACCTGCCCGTAAGGCATTTCGAGCACCCGGCCGACGTCGCGCATCACGCCTCGGGCGAGGAGCGTACCGAAGGTGATGATCTGCGCGACCTGCTCCTCGCCATAGCGCTGCTGCACGTATTCGATGACGCGCTCACGGTTATCGACGCAGAAGTCGATATCGAAGTCGGGCATCGAGACGCGTTCCGGGTTGAGGAAGCGCTCGAAGAGCAGCGCAAAACGCAGAGGATCGAGATCCGTGATGGTGAGCGCATAGGCCACGAGCGAGCCCGCGCCCGATCCGCGGCCCGGGCCGACCGGAATGTTGTGGTCCTTCGCCCATTTGATGAAGTCGGACACGATCAGGAAGTAGCCCGGGAACTTCATCTTCTGGATGATGCCGATCTCGTAGGCGAGACGATCGTGATAATCCTGCTCGGTCAGCCCGGGTGCCGGACCATGTGCGGCCAGACGCTTGAGCAGCCCTTCCTCCGCCTGGCGCTTCAGTTCCTCGCCTTCGTCCAGAGAAGAGGCATCGGGGCCGGTGCCGAAATTCGGCAGAATCGGCTTTCGGGTCCTCACCCGGGCCGAGCAGCGCATGGCGATCTCGACGCTTGCCTGCAGGGCGTCCGGCAGATCGGCGAACAGCTCCACCATCTGCTGGCGTGTCTTGAATTCGTGCTGCGGGGACAGGCGGCGGCGGTTCTCGTCCGAGACGATTCGGCCCTCTGCAATGGCCAGAAGCGCATCATGCGCCTCGTAATCCTTCGATGACGAGAAGAAGGGCTCATTGGTGGCCACGATGGGCAGGCCGTTGCGGTCCGCGAGCGCGAGGAGTTCCCCCTCGACCATGCGCTCCTCGTCGAGCCCATGGCGCTGGATCTCGACATAGAGCTGATGGCCGAAGGCGATCTTGAGGATGTCGAGCCTTGTCTGTGCCAGATCCTGGCGACCGCCGTTCCGCAGAGCGCTGTCGAGAGGCCCCGAGAAGCCGCCGGTCAGCGCGATCAATCCTTCGCTATGGTTGAGCAGAACCGGGGCCGCGACTCTGGGATTCTCGCCGAGCGGCACGTCGAAATAAGCGCGGCTCACGAGCCGCATGAGATTACGGTAGCCTTCCTCGGTCTGGGCGAGGAGGACGATGTTGGCAGGGAGCGGAACGACCCGCGCCACCGGATCGGCCTCCTCGAAACACACCGAGAGCTGCACGCCGGCAATGGGCTGCATGCCCGAGCCGGCGAGCTTCTCGGAAAATTCGAGGGCGCCGAAAAGATTGTTCGTATCAGTGAGCGCGAGTGCCGGCTGTTTGTCGGCCGCAGCCAGCTTCGCCAATTGCGCGATCTTCAGCGCTCCCTCGAGCAGCGAGTACGAGGAGTGAACGTGCAGATGCACGAAACCGACGTCTTGAAGAATGTGCGCCATGAAACTCTTTACTCACAAACGGCGCACATACTGCCACGATTCTCCGCTAAGAGACGGTTACCGGGACCCGCGAGGACTACGTTCCTGTGAATCCCGGTGATTGAGTGTATATTGCGGGTATCAGGCGACAGGAGAAAGAACCAGGGCCCAGATTGCCACGGCGGACCCGAACATGACGAGGGAAGTGATTTCAGCGGCGGTCTCGATGATGGTGCGAAGCATCTTGGGATCTCCATGTTCCTGACATGTTCATTTTTGTTCCTTAGATGTTCTGTGTAAAGCCTGTGTGGAACCCTCCCTGAAGACAGAGTCAACCAAGGCTTAACGGTGCGGAAGAACCTCTCTGTCGCCGTTGTGGCCGCGCTCGTTAGGGGATCACCAATCTGAAGGCGCGCCTCGCCGTCTTTGCGGAAGGATCGGCAAGTGACGGCGGCAAGGACCCGGAAGGCGTGGGCTCATCCCGGCAGCCCTTCCCGGACAAGTTCAGGGCAGTTGCACGACCGCCCCGTCGCGGATGGTCACGCGACGATCCATGCGGGCCGCAAGATCCATATTGTGGGTCGCGATCAGCGCCGCGAGACGGGATGCCCTGACGATGGCCACCAAGGTCTGGAAGACCCGATCGGCGGTCTGGGGATCGAGATTGCCGGTTGGTTCGTCTGCCAAAAGCAGGCGCGGCGCATTGGCGACAGCGCGCGCGATGGCGACGCGCTGCTGCTCGCCGCCTGAGAGCTCGCCAGGGCGGTGATCGAGGCGCTTGCCCAACCCGAGAAAGGTCAGGAGCTGCGTCGCGCGATCCCGGGCCTCGGCCCTGGGCAGTCCGCGAATGAGCTGCGGAATGACGACGTTCTCCAGAGCCGAGAACTCGGGCAGGAGGTGGTGGAACTGGTACACGAAGCCCAGTTCCTCGCGCCGGATCCGCGTGCGCTCCTGGTCGCCCATGGCGGCGGTCGGTTTCGATCCGACATAGACCTCGCCGCCATCGGGCTTCTCGAGAAGTCCCGCCACATGGAGCAACGTGGACTTTCCGGTTCCCGACGGGGCGATGAGCGCCACGATCTCCCCGGGCCAGATCGCCAGATCCGCGCCGCGTAAGACTTCGAGAAAGCCGTCTCCCTCAGGGTAACGACGCTCGACTTTTGACAGGTAAAGGGCGGGTTGCGGCTGGCCTGGAGACATACTTTATCCGTAACGCAACGCCTCGACCGGATCGAGCTTCGCGGCCCGCCAGGAGGGATAAAGGGTCGCGAGCAACGAGAGCACCATCGCCATGACCAAAATGGTGACCACCTCGGTCGGGTTCACGTCCGCCGGAAGGCGGCTGAGGAAATAGAGTTCCGCCGGGAAGAGATTGGTATTCGTCAGCTTCGAGATGAAGTTGCGGATGCTCTCCACATTGAGAGCCAGCAGCAGGCCGAGGACGAAGCCCGCGATGGTGCCGACGATCCCGATCGAAGCGCCCGTGATCAGAAAGACGCGCATGATCGCCCCGCGCGTCGCCCCCATGGTGCGCAGGATCGCGATGTCTTCGGACTTGTCCTTCACGAGCATGATGAGCCCGGAAATGATGTTGAGCGCGGCAACCAGGACGATGAGCGTAAGGATCAGGAACATCACGTTCCGCTCGACCTCCAGCGCGCCGAAGAAGGTGCGGTTGCGCTGTCGCCAGTCCGTCATGAGGATCGGTCGTCCGGCCGCCGCCTCGATGGCGGCGCGGGCCTCGTCCACCTTGTCCGCATTGTCGAGGTAGACCTCGATGAGCTGCACGTCGCCCTGGCGGTTGAAGTAGCTCTGGGCCTCGGTCAGCGGCATGAACACGAAGGTCGAGTCGAATTCCGACATACCGATTTCGAAGACGGCCTTGACCGGATACCCTTTGATGCGTGGCGCAGTGCCAAACGGGGTCGCAGCGCCGCGGGGCGTGATCAGCGTGAATGTGTCGCCGGCCTGAAGGGACAGGGCCTCAGCCAGACGCCGCCCGATTACGACGCCCTCCCCCTCGTCAAAGTTGTCCAGACTGCCCTGGCGGATATTGTCGGCGATGTGCTCGATTTTCCGGAGATCCTCCCCTCGGATGCCGCGCACCAGTACGCCGCTGCCGCTGTATTGCGACGAGCCGAAGGCCTGCCCCTCCACCAGTGGGATCGCCCGTTTCACGCCGGGAATGGCGGCAATCCGCTTCGAGACTTCGGCATAGTCGGTCAGCGGCGACTCGATGGGCGCGACAAAGATGTGCCCGTTGATACCGACGATCTTGTCGAGCAGTTCCTTGCGAAACCCGTTCATGACCGAAAGCACCACGATCAGGGTGGCGACCCCGAGCATGATGCCGAGAAACGAGAAGCCGGCAATCACCGAGACAAACCCCTCCCGCCGGCGCGTCCGCAGATAACGCCCAGCGAGCATCCACTCGAAGAGGGAAAAGGGCTTGGTCCCGGTGGGCGCTGTCTTGTCCATGACAGCCTTACTTATGCGCGCTCAGCCGCGCGACCACATCTCCGAGAGGCAGAAGTTCACGCTCGCCCGTGGCGCGGTGCTTCAGCTCGACCCGGCCCTCGGCGAGCCCCTTCGGCCCGATCAGAACCTGCCATGGAACGCCGATGAGGTCGGCCGTGGCGAACTTTCCGCCCGGGCGCTCGTCGCGGTCGTCATAGAGCACGTCGCGTCCCGCCGCGGTCAGCTCGCGGTAGAGCGTCTCACAGGCGGCGTCGGTCGCCGAGTCGCCGGTCTTGAGGTTGAGCAGCGCGACGTCGAACGGAGCGACCGATTCCGGCCAGATGATGCCGTTCTCGTCATGGCTTGCCTCGATGATGGCGGCGATCAGGCGGCTCGGGCCGATGCCGTAGGAGCCCATATGGACGTCCCGCTCCTGTCCGTCCGGCCCCATGACCTTCGCGCCCATGGGTGCGGAGTACTTCGTGCCGAAATAGAAGATGTGTCCGACCTCGATCCCCCGGGCGGACATCTTCTTGTCGTTCGGGACGGCCTCGAAAGCGGCGGCGTCGTGCATCTCCGACGTGGCGGCGTAGAGCGAGGTCCATTTGTCGACGGTGCTCTGGAGGCCGGGGATGTTGTCGAAATCCGTGTCGGCCGCCGGGATATCGAAGTCGAGGTAATCCGAGTTGCAGAAGACCTCGCTCTCGCCGGTCGAGGCGAGAATGATGAACTCGTGGCTCAGGTTTCCGCCGATGGGGCCCGTATCGGCCCGCATGGGGATCGCCTTGAGACCCATCCGGGCGAAAGTGCGCAGGTAGGCCACGAACATCTTGTTGTAGGAATGAACGGCTCCCGCCTGATCCAGGTCGAACGAATAGGCGTCCTTCATGAGGAACTCGCGCGAGCGCATCACGCCGAAACGCGGGCGAACCTCGTCGCGGAACTTCCACTGGATATGGTAGAGGTTCAGGGGCAGGTCCTTGTAGGAGCGCACATAGCCCCGGAAGATCTCCGTGATCATCTCCTCGTTCGTCGGCCCGAAGAGCATCTCGCGCTCATGCCGATCCTGGATGCGCAGCATCTCCTTGCCGTAAGCGTCGTAGCGCCCGGACTCCCGCCAGAGATCCGCCGATTGGATGGTTGGCATCAGGAGCTCGATGGCACCCGAGCGATTCTGCTCCTCGCGGATGATCGCATTGACCTTGTTGAGCACCCGCAGGCCGAGGGGTAGCCAAGCATAGATGCCCGCTGCTTCCTGGCGGATCATGCCGGCGCGCAGCATCAGGCGATGGGAGACGATCTCCGCCTCTTTTGGCGTCTCGCGGAGAATGGGCAGGAAGTAACGGCTTAAACGCATGGGACGCCTTCAATCTCGGTCAGGAGTGGACAGCCGGTAACGACTCGTTCGAAGCACACAACACAGGCCCCGGGCAAAAGACAAGCTGTGATCGCCTCACCGGGCCTGCGGCACGCAGTATTAGACGAAAGGTCAATACTACAAATGCCGAAAAATGCATCAGGCGGCGCCTAAAAAAGATGACACCCATAGGTAAGGCGATTATAAGCGAGAGACTAAAGTCTTGGACTTTCCAAGTCAGAGGCTGCGGTCCGAGTTTCGGGAGGAACACGATCCCAAGCGCCGTCAGAGGTGCAGGTCTAAGAAAGCCAGGGATCAAAAATTGCCAAAAGGCAGTTCAGGCAAGGCGAAAGCCTTGCTTTTTCTTTTTCTCTCAGAGACCCGCGAGGGGGAATACTGCTGCGGCGAGGACCAGGACGACAGACGAGACGAGCGTCGTCCAGATCGCCTTCTCCCGCAGTCCCGGCGCCGTCGGCGCGCCCGGTTCGCTGCCGGCCACGACCTCCCCGCTCTCCGCCTGGCTTCGAATGCCGAAGGGGAGAATGGCGAAGAGCAGGATCCACCAGATCACGAAATACAGCGCCAAGCCTCCGCTGATCCGAAGATCGAAGGCGACAACCACGATAGCGACCGCGAGGGCGGACACTGCCGTGATGACGGCCGATGTGGACCAAAGCGAGCCGGAAAGGTTTTTCACGAGATTTATCAAGATATTATCCTCAGGCCTGCTCAAGCTCGATGAGCGTACCGTTGAAATCCTTGGGATGCAGGAACAGCACGGGTTTGCCGTGCGCCCCGATCTTCGGCTCGCCCGAGCCGAGCACCCTGGCGCCGGATTTGACAAGCCGGTCCTTCGCCGCTCCGATGTCGTCGACCTCATAGCAGACATGATGCATGCCGCCATCGGGGTTCTTTTCCAGGAACTTCGCGATGGGAGAGTCCTGCCCCAACGGCTCCAGAAGCTCGATCTTGGTGTTGGGCAGCGTGATAAACACGACCGTCACGCCGTGCTCTGGGAGCTGCTCGGGAACCGAGACCTCCGCTCCGAGCGTGCTGCGATAGGTCTGCGCGGCGGCTCCGATATCCCGCACGGCAATGGCGACATGGTTGAGACGACCGATCATTTCCGCTCCCGCAGCAAGAGAATCTCGGCCGCTCTTATACCTCGATCACGAGAACATGACAGGCGGGCTTCTTGCCCCATTCCTGGTTCACGGCAGCCCGAACAGCGCGGTGAACGGCGTTCTCGACCGCCTCGGGGTCGCGACGCTTGGCCTTGGGCAGGCCATCGAGCAGATTCGCCACCGTGTCGGCAATGATGTCGGGCAGGTCGCGCCCCTGCCGGTTCTTCTCTGGCAGTCCCATCGTGTCGATCACCGGATCGCCCGCGATCTCGCCCCGGTCGTCGATGGCGATGGCGACCGTGACGATGCCCGCGAAGGAGAGCTTGCGGCGTTCGGGCAGAGCCCTCTCCCCCGCCTCGATCACGATGTTGCCGTCCTTGTAGAGACGCCCCGCCGGAATGGTGTCGATGATCTCGGCGGCTCCGGGCGCAAGGCGAACCAGGGTGCCGTTTCTGGCGCTCACGACTTCCGAAACGCCCTGCTGACGGGCGAATTTCGCGTGCTCTGCCAGATGCAGCGCCTCGCCATGGGCCGGAACGGCGATGCGGGGCCGCGTCCACTGGTACATCTGAGCGAGCTCGCCCCGGCGCGGGTGCCCCGAAACGTGGACCAGTTCCGTGCGGTCGGTGATGATCTCGATCCCCTGCTCGATCAGGCTGTTGATGATCGAGCCGACCGACTTCTCGTTTCCGGGAATGGCGCGGGATGAGAAGATCACCCGGTCGCCCGGAGAGAGCGCAATGTCCGGATGCTCGTCCTGGGCGATCCGGGCCAGAGCGGCCCTCGGCTCGCCCTGTGAGCCGGTGAGAAGCGCAACTACCTTGTCGCGCGGCAGGTAGCCGAATGCCTCGGTCGGGCGGAATTCCGGCAGCCCCTCCAGGTAACCGCACTCTCTGGCGACCTCGACCACGCGGTCCATGGCGCGCCCGACCACCACGACCTCGCGCCCGCATTCCCGCGCCGCCTCGGCAACCGAACGCATGCGGGCGACATTGGACGCGAAAGTGGTGATGGCGACCCGGTGGGGGGCATCCTTGATGAGGGCGGCCAGATTCTTCGCGACGTCGGCCTCGCTGGGACTTGTGCCCTCGCGAACGACGTTAGTGGAATCACAGACGAGCGCCAGGACGCCTTCGTCGCCGAGCGCCCGGAAAGCCTCTTCGGAGGTCAGGCTGCCAAGGTATGGGGTGGGGTCCAGCTTCCAATCGCCCGTATGCACGACCAGGCCGTGGGGCGTGCGGATTGCGACCGCGTTCGACTCCGGAATCGAGTGGGCGACCGGCACATATTCGATGTCGAACGGATCGAGCTTCAGCCGCTGGCCGGGAGCGATCTCCTTGAGATCGATCTTGGGGGCATCGGGCTCCGACAGGCGCCGGGTCTCGAGAAGCCCTATGGCGAACTTCGTGGCATAGACCGGTGCGCGAAGCCGGGGCCACATCTCGACCAGAGCGCCAATGTGATCCTCGTGGGCATGGGTGATGAAGATGCCCAGAAGATTATGGCGCTCCTCCTCGATGAAGCGCAGGTCCGGGTAGACGAGGTCGATGCCCGGCAGGTGCTCCTCGGCGCCGAACCCCATGCCGCAATCGACCATGATCCACTTGCGCTCCAGCTCCGGCCCGAAGCCGTAGAGCGCGGCATTCATACCGATCTCGCCAAGCCCTCCTAGTGGGAGGAAGACCAGTTCATCATCAGGAGAAGCCATCATCAGGACCTTGTCACGCCGGCGTCAAAGCCTGGCTATATCATGCTTCAAATTGGGAAAATAAAGGTCGCCGGCGTCGATGAGTTCCACGCCCGACGAGCTTTTCAGCTGAAGGCGGCCGAACCGGTCGAGTCCTCCGAAGATGCCCTTCTTTTCGCCAGACGGGAGGCGGATGGTCACATCCTGCCCGACCCCGGCGGCCCGCTCCAGCCAGAGCCGCCGGATTGGCCCGAACGGATCGGCCGCGTTCATTCGGATCGAGGCCCGCCACGCCGAGAACGTACGCGCAAAAGCCGTGCTGAGGGACAGGAATAAGTCCTCCCTCGTCAGGCCCGGCTTGATCGCCTGAAGGCTCGTCGCCGGGTAAGGCGTGTTCGTCGGCGCGAACGCAACGTTCACGCCGAAGCCGATGACAACCGCCAAAGGCCCGCCCGGTGCGAGCCTGTGCCCTTCCAGGAGGAGACCGGACAGCTTCGCACCGTCGAGCAGGAGATCGTTCGGCCATTTGAGGGACAGGCGAGGAGCCCCGATTCCGGCCACAGCCTCCACGGCTTCATGGAGGGACAATCCCGCCACGAAGCCAAGCTGGGGCGCAAACTGCGCCTCGCACGGATCGACAAGGAGCAGGCTGGCGTAAAGATTGCCGGGTGGCGACGACCATTGCCGGCCGTGCCGCCCCCTGCCCGCCCGCTGCTCACCGGCCACGACCCAGAACTGGCCCGGATCACCCGACCGGGCAGCCTGAAGGGCGTCGTCGTTCGTCGAGTCCGTCGCCTCAAGCGAGAGAAGCCGGTAGCCGGCTGTCTCGGCTTCGGGCGACAGGCACACCATCAGAACAAGGAGCGCGCGGCAGCACCCGCTGCGGCGACGAGCGGAGCCGGGACGATTCCGAACAGCACCACGAAGATGCTGCTCAGGCCCAGAACCAGCTTCACACCGGCGGGAACCGTGTCGTAGCGGGCGCCCGGCTCATCGAAGTACATCACCTTCACGATGCGCAGGTAGTAGTAGGCGCCGATCACGCTGGTCACGACACCGATGATCGCGAGTGCCACGAGGTTCGCCTTGATGGCGGCATTGAAGACCACGAACTTGGCGAAGAAGCCCGCCAGCGGTGGGATGCCCGCCAGCGAGAACATCATCATGGCCAGGCAGAAGGCGATCACTGGATGCGTCCGCGCGAGGCCGGACATATCGTCGATGGTCTCGAACATCACGTTACCGCGGCGCAGAGTCAGCATGCAGGCGAAGGAACCGAGCGTCATGGCGAGATAGATCGCCATGTAGACGACGACCCCCTGAATGCCTTCCGGCGTGCCCGTCGCGAGGCCGATCAGCGCATAGCCCACGTTGCCGATGGAGGAATAAGCCATGAGGCGCTTGAAGTTGCGCTGGCCGATGGCCGCGAAGGAGCCGAGCGCCATCGAGGCGATCGAGATGAAGACGATGATCTGCTGCCACTGGCCGACGATGCCCGGGAAGGCATCGATGAACACGCGGGTCGCCATGGCCATGCCGGCCATCTTGGGCGCGGCGGCGAAGAAGGCCGTCACCGGGGTCGGCGAACCTTCATAGACGTCCGGCGTCCACATGTGGAACGGAACGGCGGAGATCTTGAACGCGATGCCGGCTGCGACAAACACGATGCCCACGATGGCCCCGATGCCGACATTGCCCTGCAGAACCGAGGCGATGACCGGGAAGGACACGCTGCCCGTGAAGCCATAGACCAGCGAGGCGCCGTAAAGCAGCATCCCGGAGGAGAGCGCACCGAGTACGAAGTACTTTAGGCCGGCTTCCGTGGAACGCACGTTGTCGCGGTCGAAGGCCGCGATCACGTAGGACGACAGGCTGAGCAGCTCGAGCCCAAGATAGAGCGCGATCAGGTCGTTTGCCGAAATGACCATCATCATGCCGATGGTCGAGAGCACGATCAGGATCGGGTACTCGAAACGGCTGATCCCCTCCCGGCGCATGTAGTCCATGGAGAGGATGACGCCGCCAGCCGAGGCGATCAGCGTCAGAGCCTTCATGAACTTGGCGAAGGGATCGATCACGAAGGAGCCGCTCATCGTCTCGACGCGAGCCGAAGGCAGCATCAGGACCGCCAGGAACGCGACGGCCAGGAGCGCGAGGGCGATGACATTCATCCCCTCGCCTGAGCGCTCGCCGCGGATCGCGCCGAACAGGATGAGGACGAGCGCGCCGATCGCCAGGATGATCTCCGGCAGCGCAGGACCGAAAGCAGGAATGGTGAGGGCGGAATTCATCGTGACCTCAGTGTGCGGCAAGAGCTGCCGTTTTCACGGTTGCGAGCGCGGCCTCGTAGCTCTTCATGAGCGCATCCGTCGGCGCCGCGAAGGCGTCGAGGATGGGGCCGGGCTGCACACCGTAGTAGATGATGAGAAGGACGAGGGGCGCGAAGGTGATGATCTCGCGGCGGTTCAGGTCCGTGATGGTCTGGAGCGCCGGCTTGTCGAGCGGTCCGTACACCACGCGGCGGTAGAGCCAGAGCGCATAGGCCGCCGACAGGATCACGCCCGTGGTCGCGAAGAATGCCACCCAGGTGTTGGTCCGGAAGGCTCCCAGCAAGGTCAGGAACTCACCGATGAATCCGGAGGTGCCGGGCAGCGCCACATTGGCCATGGTGAGGATGAGGAACACCACCGCGTAGAGGGGCATCCTGTTCACCAGGCCGCCATAGGCCTTGATCTCGCGGGTGTGCATCCGGTCGTAGATGACGCCGACGCAGAGGAACAGCGCGCCGGAGACCAGGCCGTGGGAGATCATGGTGAACATGGCCCCCTGGATGCCCTGCTGGGTCATGCTGAAGAGACCCATGGTCACGAAACCCATGTGAGCCACGGACGAATACGCGATGAGCTTCTTCATGTCCTCCTGCATCAGGGCGACCAGCGAGGTGTAGATGATCGCGATGATGGAGAGCGAGAAAATCAGCGGCGCGAAATAGATCGACGCGTCCGGGAACATGGGCAGCGACACTCGGATGAAGCCGTAGCCGCCCATCTTCAGGAGCACGCCCGCCAGGATGACGGAGCCGGCGGTAGGTGCTTCCACGTGAGCGTCCGGCAGCCAGGTGTGCACCGGCCACATAGGCATCTTCACCGCGAAGGAAGCGAAGAAGGCCAGCCAGAGCCAGGTCTGCAGGTTCGCCGGGAACTTGAAGGTCAGAAGCGTCGGGATGTCCGTGGTTCCGGCCTGCCAGTACATGGCCATGATGGCCAGCAGCATCAGGACGGATCCCAGCAGCGTGTAGAGGAAGAACTTGAAGCTCGCATAGATGCGGCGCTTGCCGCCCCAGATACCGATGATGAGGAACATCGGGATCAGGCCGGCCTCGAAGAACAGGTAGAACAGCACGAGGTCGAGCGCGCAGAACACGCCGATCATCGTGGTCTCGAGGACGAGGAAAGCGACGAAATATTCCTTCACCCGGTGCTCGATGGAATCCCACGACGCCAGGATGCAGAAGGGCATCAGGAACGTGGTGAGCAGGATGAGCGGCATGGAGAAGCCGTCCACACCGAGCTTGAAGCGGATCGTATCCGTGAGCCACACATGGCTCTCGACGAGCTGGAACGAGGCCGTTGCCGTATCGAACCGCCCCCAGGCGACGAGCGACAGGACGAAGGTCGCGAGCGTCGTGGCGAGCGCGGCCCAGCGCGCGTTGGAACGCGCGGCCTCGCTGTCGCCCCGGAGAGTCAGGATGAAGGCTGCCCCGACCAGAGGCAGGATGAGAAGGCCGGAGAGAATGCCGAACCCGAGCATTAATGCGCTCCCCTGAAGAGATAGAAGGTCACGAGAGCGGCAACGCCGATCAGCATGGCAAAGGCATAGTGGTACAGATAACCCGTCTGGACCCGCACTACGCCCCGGGTCACGTCAAGGACGCGGGCCGAAATGCCGTCAGGTCCAAGCCCGTCGATGATCCGCTGGTCGCCGGTGCGCCAGAGGAACCGGCCGATCGCCATGGCGGGCCGCACGAAGATCGCGTCGTACAGCTCGTCGAAATACCACTTGTTGAGCAGGAAGCGGTACAGGATCGGGTGATCGGCCGCGATCTGGGCCGGCTTCTTGGCATCGACGATGTACATATACACCGCAAGCAGGAAGCCGATGATCATCATCAGCGTGGGCAGGAGCGAGACCCAGCCCGGCAGGTGATGCATCTCTTCGAGGACGTGGTTGTTCGGTCCCGTGAAGAGCGCTCCCTTCCAGAAATGCTCCGCGTCATGGCCCAGGAAGGCGTCATGGAAGAAGAAGCCGGCCACGAGGGCGCCGAGTGCCAGGACGAAGAGCGGCACCAGCATCACGAGCGGGCTCTCATGGGGCATGTGGCCGCCATGGTGGCCGTGCTCGTGCTGGGCATGGCTGGCCGGCTCGACATCATGGCCGTACTGGTCGTGCTCCGCGCCTTCGTGGTCACCATGTGCATGGTGATGGGAATCCCCCCAGCGGGCGCTGCCCTCGAAGGTCATGAAGAAAAGGCGCCAGGAGTAGAAGGAGGTCATGAGGGCCGCGACGACGGTCGCCAGAAAGGCGAAGGAGCCCGCCGAGGAGTGCGATGCGTAAGCCGCCTCGATGATGGCGTCCTTGGAATAGTAGCCCGCCGTGAACGGAAAGCCGGTCAGCGCAAGGGTGCCGATCGCCATCATGGCCGTGGTGACGGGGATGTAGCGGCGCAGCGCGCCCATGTTCCGCATGTCCTGCTCATGGTGCATGGCGTGGATCACGGAACCCGCGCCCAAGAACAGGAGCGCCTTGAAGAAGGCGTGGGTGAACAGGTGGAAGACACCGGCCCCATAGGCCCCGACGCCGAGGGCGACGAACATGTAGCCGAGCTGCGAGCAGGTCGAATAGGCGATGACGCGCTTGATGTCGTTCTGCACGAGGCCGACCGTGGCGGCGAAGAAAGCCGTGATGCCGCCGATGACCGTCACGAAGGTGAGCGCGGCCGGCGCGTATTCGAAGACCGGCGACAGGCGGGCGACCATGAACACGCCCGCGGTCACCATGGTGGCGGCGTGGATGAGGGCGGACACCGGGGTCGGACCCTCCATGGCGTCAGGCAGCCAGGTATGCAGCAGGAACTGAGCCGACTTGCCCATGGCGCCCATGAAGAGCAGCAGGCAGGCGATCGTCAGGGCATGCCACTCGATCCCGAGGAAGTGGAAACGGGCATTAGCCAGCTCGCCGACACGCGGGAAGATCTGGTCGAACGTGACACCGTTGAACAGCACGAAGATCGTGAAAATGCCGAGAAGGAAGCCGAAATCGCCGACGCGGTTGACGATGAAGGCCTTCATGGCCGCCGCATTGGCGGAGTCCTTCTGATACCAGAACCCGATCAGCAGGTAACTCGCGAGACCCACGCCTTCCCAGCCGAAGAACATCTGGACGAGGTTGTCGGCCGTCACCAGCATCAGCATGGCGAAGGTGAAGAGCGACAGATAGGCGAAGAAGCGCGGGCGGTGCGGATCCTCGTGCATGTAGCCGATGGAGTAGAGGTGCACGAGGGCCGACACGGTGTTGACCACCACCAGCATCATGGCGGTGAGCGTGTCGATCCGGAAGGCCCAGTCGACCTGAAGATCGCCGACCGACATCCACTGGGCCACCTGGACCCGGGTGGCGCCCTCCCCGAAGCCGACCCGGATGAAGGCGACCCAGGAGAGCACGGCGGCTACGAAGAGCAGCGCGGTCGTGACGATTTCGCTCGGCCGGGAGCCGATCAGGCGCCCGAACAGGCCCGCGATGAGGAAGCCGACGAGCGGCAGAAAGACGATTGCGTGATACATTGCGTTAACTTCGCCGATCGGTTCGGGCCTTAGCCCCTCATCATGTTGACGTCCTCAACCGCAATGGAGCCGCGGTTGCGGAAGAAGACCACCAGAATGGCAAGGCCGATGGCCGCCTCCGCCGCCGCGACCGTGAGGATCAGCAGCGCGAAGACCTGGCCGACGATGTCGTTCAGGTGGGTCGAGAAGGCGACCATATTGATGTTCACGGCGAGCAGGATCAGCTCGATCGACATCAGGATCACGATGACGTTCTTCCGGTTGAGGAAGATGCCGAACACGCCAAGCGTGAACAGCACGGCCGCGACGGTGAGATAATGGCCCAGTCCGATAACCATCGCTTGCCTCCTTAGATGCCCTGGCGGAAGGGAACCTTCCGGACCTCGACGGCGGTTTCCTGAGTACGGGCGTTCTGCCGCGAGATGTTCTGGCGCCGGACCCCGACCCGCTCGCGCAGGGTCAGCACGATGGCGCCGATCATGGCCACCAGCAGGATCAGGCCGGCCGCCTGGAAGAAGAAGAAGTACCGGGTGTAGAGAACCTGGCCGAGAGCTTCCGTGTTGGTCATCACGTCGGGCGACGGGATCGGCACGGCGGGCGAACGGACAAGGCCGGGATCGATCGTGTAGGCCCCCACCACCAGGATGAGTTCGAGGAGGAAGACCACCCCGATCAGGGCACCGACCGGGAGATATTGCAGGAAGCCCTGCCGAAGCTCCGCGAAGTCCACGTCGAGCATCATGACGACGAAGAGGAAGAGCACCGCGACCGCGCCCACATAGACGATGACCAGGATCATCGCCAGGAACTCGGCTCCCATCATCAGGAACAGCCCCGCCGCGTTGACGAAGGCCAGGATGAGGAAAAGCACCGACTGCACGGGATTGCGCGAAGCGATCACCATGAAGCCGGAGGCGATCGTGATCGTCGCGAACAGATAGAAGAAGGCGGCGGTTACCGTCATGCTCAAGCTCAAGCCGCAGGAAGCGGCCCCTTCCGACGTAGCCCCGGAGAATCCGGCGGCCTGTCTATAAATTCCGAATCCGGCGGGGACAACCCGCCGGACATGTTTGCCCCCTGCCCTTTACCGGACAGGGATTTCCCTAGCGATAAGGCGCGGTCTTGGCGATGTTCTTCGCGATTTCCCGCTCCCAGCGCTCCCCGTTCTCGAGAAGCCTGGCCTTGTCGTAGAGGAGTTCCTCGCGGGTCTCCACGGAGAACTCGAAATTCGGCCCCTCCACGATGGCGTCCACCGGGCAGGCTTCCTGGCACATGCCGCAATAAATGCACTTCACCATGTCGATGTCGTAGCGCGTCGTCCGGCGGGTGCCGTCGTTCCGGCGCGGACCGGCCTCGATGGTGATGGCCTGAGCCGGGCAGATCGCTTCGCAGAGCTTGCAGGCGATGCAGCGCTCTTCCCCGTTGGGATAGCGGCGCAGCGCATGCTCGCCCCGGAAGCGGGGACCGCGGTGGTTCATCTCGAAGGGATAGTTGATCGTCTTCTTCGGCTTGAAGAAGTATTTCACGGTCAGGACGAACCCGGCCACGAATTCCTTCAGCAGAAGCGACTGTGCGACCTGATCGAGCTTCATTTCGCCGATCTCCGTTAGCGCATGCCCGGCGCGGTGCCGGTAACCATCAGGACTGCCGCCACGATGATGACCATGGCCAGGGAGAGCGGAAGGAAGACCTTCCAGCCGAGGCGCATGAGCTGATCGTAGCGGTAGCGAGGCACAAGGGCCTTTACCATGGCGATGAGGATGAACAGGAAGCTCGCCTTCAGCACGAACCAGATCACGCCCGGCACCCAGGTGAAGGGCGCGAAGGGGATCGGCGATAGCCAGCCGCCGAGGAACAGGATCGTGCCGAGCGCGCACATGGTCATGATGGCCACGTATTCGCCGAGCATGAAGAGGAGGTACGGCGTCGAGGAATACTCAACCATGTAGCCGGCCACGAGCTCCGACTCCGCTTCCGGAAGGTCGAAGGGCGGACGGTTCGTCTCGGCCATGGCGGAGATGAAGAATACCACGAACATCGGGAAGAGCGGCAACCAGTACCAGCCGAGGATCCCCAGGCGCGTGTTCTGCGACTCGACGATCTGCGACAGGTTCAGCGTCCCGGCGCACATGAGAACGGTCACGATGACGAAGCCGATGGAGACCTCGTAGGACACCATCTGGGCCGCGGACCGCAGCGCCCCGAGGAACGGATACTTCGAGTTCGACGCCCAGCCACCCATGATGACGCCGTAGACGCCGAGCGACGAGATCGCGAAGATGTACAGGATGCCGACATTGATGTCGGCGATCGCCCAGCCCGCGTTGAGCGGAATGACCGCCCAGGCGGCGAGCGCCAGCGTACACATCACCAGCGGCGCCAGGAGGAACATGCCCTTGTTGGCCGAGGCCGGGATCACCGGCTCCTTCAGGACGAACTTGAGCAGATCCGCGAAGGACTGCAGCAGGCCCCAGGGGCCGACCACATTCGGGCCGCGGCGCAGCTGAACCGCTGCCCAGACCTTGCGGTCGGCGTAGAGCGCGTAGGCGATGAAAATGAGGAGCGCGACGAGCATGAGCAGGCTCTTGCCCAGCATGATCGCGACCGCGAGGAGAATATCTCCCAATTCCATGATCCGCTCCCCTTACTCGGCCGCCTCGAGCTTCAGCTCACGGGCAAGTGCGGAGCACTCGGCCATGACGCCTGACGCACGGGCGATCGGGTTGGTCAGGTAGAAATCCTTCACCGGGCTGACGAAAGCCTCCCGGCCCAGGCTGCCGCCGATTCCGGCCAGGGCCTGAACGGCCGATGCCGTATCAGCCGGCTCGACCGATTCGATAGCCGCCATGTGCGGATACTCCGCATAAAGCTTCTGGCGCAGGGCATTCAGCGAGTCGAACGGGAGGCGCTGACCCAGCACGTCGGACAGGGCGCGCAGGATCGCCCAATCCTCACGGGCCTCGCCCGGAGCGAAGGCCGCGCGGTTCGCCAGCTGCACCCGGCCTTCCGTGTTCACGAAGGTGCCGGACTTCTCCGTATAGGTTGCGCCCGGCAGGATCACGTCGGCGCGGTGAGCGCCGCGGTCACCGTGGGTGCCCTGGTAAATCACGAAGACGCCGGGGGCGAGATCGATCTCATCGGCCCCGAGGTTGAACAGAACGTCCACGCCCCCTTGCGTCATCTGCTGCGCCGTCAGTCCGCCCTGCCCCGGCACGAGGCCGAGATCGAGCGCGCCGACGCGGGAAGCCGCCGTATGCAGGACGGAGAAGCCGTTCCAGCCCTCCTTCACCGCGCCGACGCTCTGGGCGAGCTGCGCCACGGCGGAGAGGATTGCCAGACCGTCCGGACGGGACAGAGCCCCCTGCCCGACGATGATGAGCGGCCGCTGGGCGCCCTTCAGCTTCTCGACGAAGCTGTTCCGGCCGGCGACGAGCTCGGACAGGGTCTCCGGACCGGCCCCGAGATATTCGTAGGGATAGGTAAGATCCGCATTCTCGCCGATCAGCGCGATCGGCGGCGGGGCGACGCGCCAGCGCTTGCGGATGCGCACATTGACGAGCGACGCCTCAATGCGGGGGTTGGAGCCCACGATCAGGATAGCGTCAGCATCCTCGATGCCGGCGATGGTGGAGTTGAACAGATACGAGCCGCGGCCATAGGCCGGCGACAGCACCGTGCCGTCCTGGCGAGCATCGATATTGGCGACGCCGAGGCTCTGCATGAGGAGCTTGAGCGCATACATCTCCTCGACCGCCGCGAGGTCGCCCACGATGGCGCCGATCCGTTTGGGATCGGTCCCCTTCACACGGCTTGCAATGACCCCGAAGGCCTCCTGCCAGGAAGCAGGACGCAGGCGACCGTTCTCGCGCACGAAGGGGCGGTCGAGGCGCTGCAGGCGCAGGCCATCCACCACGTGGCGGGTCTTGTCGGTGATCCATTCCTCGTTCACCGCCTCGTTCACGCGCGGCAGGATCCGCATGACCTCGCGGCCACGGGAATCGACCCGGATCGAGGAACCGACCGCGTCCATCACGTCGACCGAGTCGGTCTTGGTCAGTTCCCAGGGACGGTAATGGAAGGCTTCGGGCTTGTGGGTGAGCGCGCCGACCGGGCAGAGATCCGCCACGTTGGCCTGCAGCTCGGAACCGAGCGCCTTCTCGAGGTAGCTCGTGATCTCCATGTCCTCGCCGCGCCAGAGGGCGCCGAGATCCGGCACGCCCGCCACTTCGGCGGTGAAGCGCACGCAGCGGGTGCAATGGATGCACCGGTTCATGGATGTGCGGACGAGCGGGCCGAGATACTTGTCGGTGACCGCGCGCTTGTTCTCGTGGAAGCGGCTGGTGTCGACACCGTAGGCCATGGCCTGGTCCTGCAGGTCGCACTGGCCGCCCTGGTCGCAGATCGGGCAGTCGAGAGGGTGGTTGATGAGGAGGAACTCCATCACCCCTTCCCGGGCCTTCTTCACGGTCGGCGACTTGGTGGAAACTTCGGGCGGCTCGCCGTTCGGGCCCGGGCGGCAGTCGCGCACGCCCCAGGCGCAGGAGGCGACCGGCTTCGGCGCGCCCTTCACCTCGACGAGGCACATGCGGCAATTGCCGGCAATCGACAGCCGTTCATGGAAGCAGAAGCGCGGAATTTCCGCCCCTGCGGCCTCGGCGGCCTGGAGCAGGGTGTATTCCGCCGGAACGTCGACCTCGACGCCATCAACGATGATCTTGGCCATCTTCTCTTCTCACTCCGCCGCGATGCTGACGGGTTCTAGATGCGGGTTCGCCGCGTAATCGTCGATCCGCTTCTCGATCTCATGACGGAAATGGCGGATCAGACCCTGGACCGGCCAAGCCGCCGCGTCGCCGAGCGCGCAGATGGTGTGACCTTCGATCTGGGTCGAGACTTCGAGCAGCATGTCGATCTCGCGCTTCTGGGCGCGGCCTTCGGCCATGCGGTTGAGCACACGCCACATCCAGCCCGTTCCCTCACGGCAGGGCGTGCACTGGCCGCAGCTCTCGTGCTTGTAGAAGTACGAGATGCGGGCAATGGCGCGAACGATGTCGGTGGACTTATCCATCACGATCACGGCAGCCGTGCCGAGGCCGGACTTCAGACCGCGGAGCGTGTCGAAATCCATCGGCGCGTCGATGATCTGCTCGGCCGGCACGCAGGGCACCGACGAGCCGCCGGGGATGACCGCGAGCAGGTTGTCCCAGCCGCCGCGAATGCCGCCGCAATGGGTATCGATCAGTTCGCGGAAGGTAAGGCCCATCGCCTCTTCCACGTTGCAGGGCTTGTTCACATGGCCCGACACGCAGAAGAGCTTGGTGCCCACGTTGTTCGGGCGTCCGATGCCGGAGAACCACGAAGCGCCCCGGCGCAGAATCGTCCCGGCGACCGCGATCGACTCGACGTTGTTCACCGTGGTCGGGCAGCCATAGAGGCCCATATTGGCCGGGAACGGAGGCTTCAGGCGCGGCATGCCCTTCTTGCCCTCGAGGCTCTCGATGAGGGCTGTCTCCTCGCCGCAGATGTAAGCGCCCGCGCCGTGGTGGACATAGAGGTCGAAGGGGTAGCCGTGAACGTTGTCCTTGCCGATGAGCTTGGCCGCGTAGGCCTCGTCGACGGCGCGCTGCAGGGCATGCCGCTCGGCGATGTATTCACCGCGGATGTAGATGTAGGCGGCGTGCGCCCCCATGGCGAAGGAGGCGATGAGGCAGCCCTCGATCAGGAGGTGCGGATCGTTCCGCATGATCTCCCGGTCCTTGCAGGTGCCGGGCTCCGACTCGTCCGCATTGACGACGAGATAATGCGGGCGGCCGTCCGACTGCTTGGGCATGAAGGACCATTTCAGGCCCGTGGGGAAGCCGGCGCCGCCGCGGCCGCGAAGCCCCGACGCCTTCATCTCGTCGATGATCCAGTCGCGTCCCTTTTCGAGCAGGAACTTCGTCCCGTCCCATGCACCGCGCATTTTCGCGGCCTGGAGATCCGGCGAATGGAACCCGTAAAGGTTGGTAAAGATACGATCTCTGTCCTGAAGCATTCCCGATCACTCCATCAGGACGACTTGTTGTCTTTGTCGACGACCACGTCCGGCTTGCTCTCGCTGCCGTCGCGGCGGGTCTGTGCCTGGGCCGGCGGGGTTCCCGCGACGGGCGTCGTCGGATGACCCGAGACGGGGCGGTTGGCCTCCGGCTTGGACGGCGTCGCCACATAGGACTTGCCGCTCTCCGGAGCCGGCTTGGCGACAGGTTCCGTGCGTGCCTCGACCTTGGTCGCGCGCGACGCGTCCGAGGCTTCCTTCTGGTCGGCCGGAGCGATGGACTTCTCGCCTTCCTTGGCACGCTTCGCAGGTGTGTCGGCGGCATCGCTCTCGATGGCCCGACCGGCGGTCGGCTTGGCGGCCTTCGCCTCTTCCGGAACGCTGGCAGCGGCGGCAGCCGGCTCGGCGGTTTCGGCGGGCTTTGCCTGCTCCTCGAAGCGCTTGCGCCAGGATCCGACCAGCGATCCGTCGTACAGGGCGGGATCCTGCAGGGTCTTGACTGCGCCCTGCGGCTCCGAGGTGCTGCGGCCGGTCTGCGAGCCCTTCTTGACGGGGCGTCCCGCCGCGAGATCGTCGAGAAGCTTCTCGAAGTTCTCGACCGTCAGATCCTCGTAGTAGTCGTCGTTGATCTGCACCATAGGGGCGTTGCAACAGGCGCCGAGGCATTCGACCTCGAGCCAGGAGAAGTTGCCGTCCGCCGTGACATGGCCGGACTCGCCGACGCGTCGTTGCAGCACTTCCTTGATGTCGCCCGCCCCGCGCAGCATGCAGGGCGTGGTGCCGCAGAACTGGATGAAATATTTTCCAACCGGCTCGAGGTTGAACATCGTGTAGAAGGTCGCCACCTCCATCACACGGATGATCGGCATGTCGAGCTTGGCCGCGACGGCTTCGATGGCCTTGCGCGGCAACCATCCGCCGGCCTGCTCCTGAGCCTTCCACAGGAGAGCGATGACCGCCGAAGCCTGGCGGTCCGGCGGGTATTTTGCGATCTGCTGTTGCGCGAAAGCTTCCGTCTCGGGCGAGAACGAGAAGCTCTCGGGCTGCAATTCTTCAGGCGCGAGCTTACGAACGGCCATACACTCTTCTCCTCATCGTCATGGCCGGGCGAAACCCCGCCATCCACGACTTGAACTCTCTCAAACACGCCTCGAGGAGCGTGGGCGCCGGGCCCGGACGGGCCTGGCGGTAACCTTTAGCGATCCACCTCGCCGAACACGATGTCGATCGAGCCGAGGATGCCCGCGACGTCAGCCAGCATATGGCCGCGGCACATGTAATCCATCGCCTGCAGGTGGGCGAACCCCGGAGCTCGGACCTTGCAGCGGTAGGGCTTGTTGGTGCCGTCGGACACGAGATAGACGCCGAACTCGCCTTTGGGCGCCTCGACGGAGGCATAGACCTCGCCCGCCGGGACGTGGAAGCCTTCCGTGAAGAGCTTGAAGTGATGGATCAGCGCTTCCATGGAGCGCTTCATGTCCTTGCGCGAAGGCGGCGCGATCTTGCCGTCGGTGACCTTCACGGGGCCCTGCCCGTCCGGCGCGCGCAGCTTGGTCAGGCACTGGCGCATGATGCGCACGCTCTGGCGCATCTCCTCCATACGGATCACCTGACGGTCGTAATTGTCGCCGTTCTTGCCCACGGGAATGTCGAATTCCATTTCCTCGTAGCACTCGTAGGGCTGCGACTTGCGCAGATCCCACGGAACGCCGCAGCTGCGGACCATCGGGCCGGAGAAGCCCCAGTCCCAGCAATCCTGCAGCGTGATCACGCCGATATCGACGTTGCGCTGCTTGAAGATGCGGTTGCCGATGACGAGAGTATCGAGGTCGTCCAGGACCTGAAGGAACGGATCGCAGAAGGCCTCGATGTCGTCGATCAGCTCCGGCTGGATATCCATGGCGACGCCGCCGGGGCGGAAGTAGTTGGCGTGCATGCGCGAGCCGGAGATCCGCTCATAGAAGATCATGAGCTTCTCGCGCTCCTCGAAGCCCCAGAGCGGAGGCGTGAGCGCGCCGACGTCCATGGCCTGCGTGGTCACGTTGAGGAGGTGCGAAAGAAGGCGCCCGATCTCGGAAAAGAGCACGCGGATCAGCTGAGCGCGGCGCGGCACTTCGATCCCGAGGAGCCTCTCGGTCGCGAGGCAGAAGGCATGTTCCTGGTTCATCGGCGCGACATAGTCGAGCCGGTCGAAATAGGGATTGGCCTGAACGTAGGTTTTGTACTCGATCAGCTTCTCGGTGCCGCGGTGCAGCAGGCCGATATGCGGATCGACACGCTCGACGATCTCGCCGTCCAGCTCCAGGACGAGACGCAGAACGCCGTGCGCGGCCGGGTGCTGGGGGCCGAAATTGATCGAGAAGTTGCGGATATTATGCTCGCCCATGGGCTGACCTCTCCGCCTTAAGCCTTGGCCTTCTCGTCGCCGGGCAGCACGTAATCCGTGCCTTCCCAGGGCGAGAGGAAGTCGAAGTTTCGGAATTCCTGACTGAGCTTGACCGGCTCGTAGACGACCCGGCCCTCGCCATCGTCGTAACGAACTTCGACGTAGCCGGTGAGCGGAAAGTCCTTGCGGAGAGGATGCCCCTCGAAACCGTAGTCGGTCAGGAGCCGGCGTAGGTCCGGATGGCCCGAGAACAGGATGCCATAGAGGTCATAAGCCTCGCGCTCGAACCAGTTGGCCGCCGGGAAGACGCCGATAAGGGAGGGAACCGGGGTTACCTCGTCCGTCTCCACCTTCACGCGGATGCGGCGGTTATGGTGCGGAGCCAGGAAGTGGTAGACCACGTCGAAGCGCTTCTCGCGGGCGGGATAATCCGCGCCGCAAATATCGATGAAGCACACGAACCGGCACTGCGGGTCGTCCCGCAGGAAAGTGACCACGCGCACGATGTCCTCGCGCCGGGCCACAATCGTCAGCTCATTGAAGGCAATGGCGCGCGCCTCCACCGTCTCGCCCAGGGACGAGGCGATGTAATCGCTCAAAGCTTGGAGCTCAGCACTCATGCGTTGACCTTTGCTCAGCGCTCGATGGTACCGGTGCGGCGAATCTTCTTCTGAAGAAGCAGCACGCCGTACAGCAGTGCCTCCGCGGTCGGAGGGCAACCCGGCACGTAGATGTCGACCGGCACGATGCGGTCGCATCCCCGAACCACCGAGTAGGAATAATGGTAATAGCCGCCGCCGTTGGCGCAGGAGCCCATGGAGATGACGTAACGGGGCTCCGGCATCTGGTCATAGACCTTGCGCAGCGCAGGGGCCATCTTGTTGGTCAGAGTGCCGGCGACGATCATCACGTCGGACTGGCGCGGCGAAGCGCGGGGCGCGAAGCCGAAGCGCTCGGCATCGTACCGGGGCATCGACATCTGCATCATCTCGACCGCGCAGCAGGCGAGGCCGAACGTCATCCACATGAGCGAACCCGTGCGCGCCCAGGTGATGAGATCCTCGGTCGAGGTGACGAGAAAGCCCTTGTCGGACAGTTCGTCCTTGATCGAAACGAAGTAGGGATCGGTCGAGCCGACCGGCTGCCCCGTCGCCGGATCCAGGACGCCGGTCGGGGCCTGGGCCACCAAAGTGGACCGGGTGTCAGTAATCAATCCCATTCGAGGGCCCCCTTCTTCCACTCATAGATGAATCCGACCGTCAGGACGCCCAGGAAGATCATCATGGAGATAAAGCCGAACCAGCCCAGGTTCCCGAACGTAATTGCCCAGGGGAACAGGAACGCCACCTCAAGGTCGAAAATGATGAACAGAATAGCCACGAGATAGAACCGCACGTCGAATTTCATGCGGGCATCGTCGAAGGCGTTGAACCCGCACTCGTAGGCGGACAACTTCTCCGTGTCCGGGCGGCTGTAGGCGACGATGAACGGCGCCACGAGCAACGCCAGCCCGATCACGAGCGAGACGCCAATAAAGATAACGAGAGGCAGGTAGTCGGCGAGGAGATTCGTCATACGACACCTAGAAGGATAGGGAGCGCGGCTCATCGCCGGCAACAAGCCATGCATTTAAGCCGCAGAACGGCCGGATGAAAGGCCCTGCGACAAAGCGAGGATTGCGCGGGAGGCTTAACCGAGTTCCCCTTCCCTGACAAGTGTTTGCGGTGCCGCAAAAAGAACGATTCCAAACTAAGAAATCGCGCGCTCCGCGGCGTTGGCGGCTTTGCGGTTCGCGGATTCTTGAGCGTGGTCGGCGGCAATGCCTGCCGCAGCCTCGGCTTTGGCCTTGGCCTCGCACTTGGCCCGAATCTCGTCGAGTTCGTCCTGGGTCAAATGTTCGATCCCGATGAACACATTCTGGGCCGCGCTGGCCCGGATCAGTTCGTCAAGCTTGGCCTGGATGGCGGCTCCGTCCCGATTCTGCGTGTTCTGGATCAGGAACACCATCAAGAAGGTCACGATCGTGGTGCCCGTGTTCACGACGAGCTGCCATGTGTCGGAGAACCCGAAGAACGGGCCACTGAACGCCCACACGAGAATCACCGCCAGACAGACCCCGAAGGTTATGGGCCGACCGGTCACCTGGGCTACCCAGTTGGAAAAATCGGTAAAGAGCTTGGAAATCGACATGCTGCAACGCCTCACGCACCAGCCTGATAACGCTCAGCTTCGCAAAACGCTTCAAAGCCGTCCGTGAAAAATGCAGAAGCGGCCCGAGACGATGCAGGATCCCACGTCCGATCTCGGCAATAGAGAGGACGCGTAGCGCCTCGGCGGCTTGCTGCCTACGCTTCAATCGTCGCGACATTGGGGGGATCGAAGTGGCGCGGGCGACGGGGCTCGAACCCGCGACCTCCGGCGTGACAGGCCGGCACTCTAACCGACTGAGCTACGCCCGCGCATCGGAACCGCCGAAGCGGTGTGGGTGGGGTTTAAGGGCGCCCCTCCCCCCTGTCAAGGGTCCCGGCATTCATTTCGCGACAAGCACCGGAACTTTGCCGTCCCGACGGGTTTCGACACCCTCGCCGACCCGCTGCCGCCGTCCGAGCCTGGACCTATCGCCTATTCGGGGACCGCCGTCTCGGAGGGCGGTCTCAGGGAGCTGAGCACCCGGTCGCACTCGAGCAGATCCTCCAGAGCAGCCTGAAGTCCCAGCAGCGTGCCGGGAGGAAGCGGAGGCTTCGGCCGCAGGGGCTGGTCTTCCACCGCCGCATCAGCGAGGTGATTCTCAATGGCGTCATCCCGGTCTTGAATCGGGCCTTCCTGGCCGTCCGGACGGGGAGAGACGCTCTGCTCCCCTCGCCCTACGGCCTGAACGAAGCGAATCCCCTCTTCCTTGAGGATCCGCTGCACACCTTTGATCGTGTAGCCTTCTCCATAGAGGAGATGCTTTATACCCTTGAGGAGATCGACATCGTCGGGCCGGTAATATCGGCGCCCCCCGCCGCGCTTGAGGGGCCGGATATGGTTGAACCGTGTCTCCCAGAACCGCAGCACATGCTGCGGCAGCTCTAGGTCTTCGGCCACCTCGCTGATCGTGCGGAAGGCATCGGGGCTTT
Source organism: Microvirga sp. (assembly GCA_050789065.1). Classification (GTDB taxonomy): domain Bacteria; phylum Pseudomonadota; class Alphaproteobacteria; order Rhizobiales; family Beijerinckiaceae; genus Microvirga. The sequence goes on along the minus strand of JBOZRS010000045.1, from coordinate 54,107 downwards.
TGTCCATGGCGCCGCTGGCCACCGGCATCAATCCTCGCCTTCGATGGTTTCGCCGTTGATGTAGGCCTTCAGGACGTTGGACGGCTTGAAGACCATGACGCGCCGCGGATCGATCGGCACTTCGACGCCTGTCTTGGGATTGCGCCCGACCCGCTCGCCCTTGCTGCGGACGATGAAAGAGCCGAACGAAGACAGCTTGACCGTTTCTCCAGCCGCCAGACTGTCGCAAATCTCGGCCAGAACCCTCTCGACCAGCTCTGCCGATTCCGTGCGCGAAAGGCCGACCTTCTGGTAGACGGCTTCGCTCAAGTCAGCTCTCGTCACAGTTTTCCCAGCCATAGATGCTCCCTAGCCCGCCGATGAGATCCTTGGTCTTCCCGACGCTATGCAGATGCCTCCCCAGGGTCAACCGTCGAGCCGGCCTGAGGAGAAAAACAGTCTGATCTGAATTCCTTGTGCCCTACCAGCGTATCAGGGCACTGCCCCAGGTAAAGCCACCCCCGATCGCCTCGATCATGACGAGATCGCCGTCCTTGATGCGCCCGTCCTTGCGGGCGGCGTCGAGCGCCAGGGGAATCGACGCGGCGGACGTATTGCCATGCTTGTTGACGGTGATGACCACCTTTTCCGGCGCGATTCCGAGCTTCTCGGCGCTCGCCGTGATGATCCGTCTGTTCGCCTGGTGAGGAACAAACCATTTCAGGTCGTCGGCGGTCGTTCCCGTCGCCTTGAAGGCATCCTGGACCACATCCGTCACCATGCCGACGGCGAATCGGAAGACATCCTTGCCTTCCATCCTGAGGACGCCGGTCGTCTTGGTCGAACCCGGGCCTCCGTTCACGAAGAGCTTGTCCCGGTAGCGGCCGTCCGAGCGCAAATGGGACGTCAGGACGCCGCGATCGGCCGAGGTGCCCTCCCCCTCCTGCGCTTCGAGCACGATCGCGCCCGCGCCATCACCGAAGAGGACGCAGGTGGTGCGGTCGTTCCAGTCGAGAATGCGCGAGAACGTCTCGGCGCCGATGACCAGAGCCCGCTTGTGGGAGCCGGACTGGAGGAACTTGTCGGCCGTCGCGACCGCATAGACGAACCCGGTACACACGGCCTGCAGGTCGAAGGCGGCCCCGTGGGTCATGCCGAGACCGGCCTGGATCATCGTCGCGACGGACGGAAACGTATAGTCCGGTGTCGAGGTCGCGCAGACGATCAGGTCGATGTCGTCAGGTTTGAGGCCCGCATCGGCGAGCGCGGCCTCGGCGGCCTTGATGCCGAGAACCGACGTCGTTTCGTCGTCTTCGGCGATATGACGCTCCTCGATGCCGGTCCGCTGCACGATCCAGTCGTGAGAGGTGTCCACCAGCTTTTCGAGATCCTGGTTCGTGAGCACGCGTCGCGGCAGATAGGATCCGACGCCGCGAACAATGGAACGGGTACGTTTCAAGGTGTGCCTTCCTACAGCGCGATCCGGACGAGCGGGAGCCGGTTCTCCGGAGCGATCATGCTGTATCCGTTACTCAAGAGCATGAAGATGCTCTAGGCCTGTTGCTCGACCGGCTCATGCTCCAGCATGCCCCGGATCGTATTCATCAATTCAAAGTGCGCCATATCGTAAGCCACATCAATGGCGCTGGCGAAGCCGAGGTCGTCGGTGCCGCCGTGGCTTTTCACCACCACGCCCTCGAGACCCAGGAAGACGCCGCCATTGACCTTGCGCGGGTCCATCTTGTCCTTGAGGGCATCGAAGGCCTGCTTCGCGAACAGGTAGCCGATCTTCGCCATCAGGGTCCGGCTCATGGCCGAGCGCAGATACTGGCCGATCTGCTTGGCCGTTCCCTCGGCGGTCTTCAGGGCGATGTTGCCCGTGAATCCTTCGGTCACGACCACGTCGACGGTGCCCTTGCCGATATCGTCCCCCTCGACGAAGCCGTGGTAGTTCAGGTGCGGCGCGTTCATCTCCCTGAGAATGCGGCCGGCCTCCTTGACCGCCTCGATCCCCTTGATCTCCTCCGTGCCGACATTGAGGAGCCCGACCGTGGGACGCTCCAGGTCGAACACGATTCGGGCCATGGCCGCTCCCATGATGGCCATGTCGACCAGATGGCCGGCATCCGCCCCGATGGTCGCGCCGACATCGAGCACGATGCTCTCACCGCGCAAGGTCGGCCACATGGCCGCGATAGCCGGACGCTCGATATGCGCCATGGTCTTGAGGCAGATCTTGGCCGTCGCCATGAGGGCCCCGGTATTGCCCGCCGAGACCGCGGCATCCGCCTCCCCGTCCCTGACCGCCTGGACGGCGCGCCACATGGAGGATTTGCCCCTCCCCATCCGAATGGCCTGGCTCGGCTTCTCGTCCATGCTGATGGCGATGTCCGTATGCCGGAATTCCGTTGCCTCCTTCAGCTTGGGATGGGCGTTCAGAAGCGGATTGACGACCGACTCGTTGCCGAACATGAGGAACCGGATGTCGGGGTGCCGCTCCAAGGCCAGGGCCGCGCCCGGGATGACGACCGACGGCCCATGATCGCCCCCCATCGCATCAAGCGAAATTCGCACTGGCTTTGCCATAGGCGGTCTGTTCTTTCTTTTTGATCTTTGACAGGGGGCGGAAAATAGCGGTTTGCGGGTTCATCGCAACCGAATTCTATATCTGTCCGGCACGGGTAGCGCGATAGGTCAGGATGCTGTTGATGCCGCCTTTTGCCCCAGGGGGGGCGCCGCTCCTCTCAGTCCTTCTGCTTCAGCTTCCCGAGGGCCGCGAATGGCGAATCCTTCTCGTCTGCCGGATCCCGATAGTTGAAGTCGACCCCGGGCTTGCGCGGATAGGGATCGAGGCCGAGGGCCAGGAACTCGGCCGTCAGGGACCCCAAGTCGATCTGGCCGTTGATGATCTCGTCCGGCGGCTCGTATTCGTTGATATCGGTCGGCGGTTCGGCCGGCATGCCCGTGGATTCCGCGAAATCCACTTCGACTTCTTCCTCGATGATCGAGTCGAACGGCTCGAGCGTGACGACGCAGATCTGGGTGATGGAGGCCTTCACGACGCCGGTGACGTGGACTCCCTTGGCCGAGCTCGTCAGCTTGAAGTCCCCCGACAGCGCCTGAATTCCGGGCAGGCCGAAATCCTGCGCGAGCGCGGCGCATTCCTCGTTGGTGGCCGCCACATGGGCCTCCTGCCCGCGAGGGGGCAGATTCATCACGTCGACGGGCCTGGACAGCGGCCCCACGGCTTCTGGTGTCATCGGATTCCCTCCTCAGCAAAGGTTTCGGGCGCGGGAAAGTCAGGTCCGGTCTCCAGAAACGCGTTCAGGTCCATGGCCCTGAGGCTGCGGTCGGCAGCCAGAGCATAACGCGCGAGGGACGCGGCGGGTGCCTCGCCCCCATAGGCATTGCGTCCCAGGGCCTCCGCAAGCTCGGCTTCGCTCCCGGCGTCGAGCGGACCGTCATAGGCCTGGGCGCGTCCATAGAAAGCGGCGGCGATCTTCTTCATCCGCTTCGGGACGACCGTGTCGCCGACCCCCATCTCTCTCAACGAGGCGTCCATGTCCCGGAAAAAGGCGTCGGTCAGATCCTTCGCGACATCATCGGCGGGGGACGGGAGGCCGCGCAGAGCCCGCAGGGCCAGAATCATGTGAAGGGACAAGGATTCGAACCGTCCCTCCATGGTGTCCGGAATGCCGAGCGCCGCATAGAGCCCGGCCGCTCGGGATGCCGTGGCGATCCTCTCGTAGAGAGTTGCGATGACGGTGCGCCGGGGATCCTTCCGGAAAAGACTGAAGATCACAGCCCTGGCCCTTCCAAGCTTGTCAAAATCATAGCTACGGGTTACGCCATCACGATCCGTAGGCGCAAGCTTATCCGCGCCGCATTCCTGGAAGAACCATATGACGCGTCGATATCATACACTCTTCGTGCGCTTGGCGACTGCAACATTTCTTGCCGCGTCCGTTGCAGGATGCACGGTGGGTGAGGAATTTCAACGCGGCTACCTGCTCGACGAGCAGGCCGTGGGCCAAGTCAAGAAAGGGATGAGCGCCGACCAGGTCCTCCAGACCCTTGGGACGCCTTCGACCGTTTCCACCGTCGGCAATAAGAACTGGTACTATATCAGCCAGAAGTCCCGCCGCACCTTCCGGTTCATGGGCGAGCAGGTCGTCGACCAGCGGGTGACGGCCGTCTATTTCGACAAGAACCTGAGGGTCGAGCGCGTGGCGCTCTACGGCCTGCAGGACGGCCAGGTCTTCGACTTCATCACCCGCACGACCCCAACGGGCGGCGAGGAGACGAGCTTCCTGGGCCAGATCCTGCGCGGCACGAACTCCTTCAACCCGTTCGGCGCCTGATCGGCGCACCTTTCCGAGATCGCCAAGGCCGGGCACTGCCCGGCCTTTTTGTATTTCCGCCACCCGGCCAACAAAAAACCCGCGGCGTGGGCCGCGGGTCTGATGGTTTTGAGGTGCCTCGATCCTTACGAATGGGCCAGGATCGCAAGCAGCAGCAGGGCGATGATGTTGGTGATCTTGATCGCCGGGTTGACGGCAGGACCCGCCGTATCCTTGTAGGGGTCGCCGACGGTGTCGCCGGTCACGGAAGCCTTGTGGGCCTCCGAGCCCTTGTGGTGGGTCGTGCCCGAGGCATCCGTGAAGCCGTCCTCGAAGGACTTCTTCGCATTGTCCCAGGCGCCGCCTCCCGAGGTCATGGAGATCGCCACGAACAGCCCCGTCACGATGACGCCGAGCAGCATCGCGCCCACGGCCGAGAAGGCCTGGGACTTGCCCGCGATCCAGTAGACCACGAAGTAGGTCACGATCGGCGCCAGCACCGGCAGGAGCGAGGGCACGATCATTTCCTTGATGGCGGCGCGCGTCAGCATGTCCACCGCGCGTCCGTAATCGGGACGGTCGGTGCCGGCCATGATGCCCGGCTTCTCGCGGAACTGGCGACGCACCTCCTCGACCACCGAGCCGGCCGCGCGGCCCACCGCCGTCATGGCGATTCCGCCGAACAGGAACGGAATGAGGCCGCCAAACAGAAGGCCCACCACCACGTAGGGGTTGGCCAGCGAGAAGTCCGGCGTCACGCCCTGGAAGTACGGATACTGGGCTGCGTTCTTCGTGAAGTAGTTGAGATCGGACGTATAGGCCGCGAACAGCACGAGGGCGCCGAGACCGGCCGAGCCGATTGCGTAGCCCTTGGTCACCGCCTTCGTGGTGTTGCCGACCGCATCCAAGGCATCCGTGGACTTCCGGACCTCCTTCGGGAGCCCTGCCATCTCGGCGATGCCGCCGGCGTTATCCGTCACGGGGCCGAACGCATCCAGGGCCACGATCATGCCCGCCAGAGCCAGCATGGCCGTCACGGCAATCGCGATGCCGAAGAGCCCTGCGAGCTTGAAGGCGATGATGATGCCCGCGATGATGACGATGGTCGGAAGCGCCGTCGACTCGAGCGAGACCGCCAGCCCCTGGATCACGTTCGTGCCGTGACCGGTCACCGAAGACTGGGCGATGGACCGCACCGGACGGTAGCCGACACCGGTATAGTATTCGGTGATGACGACGATGAACGCCGTCACGGCCAGACCGATGACCGCGCACCAGAACAGCGACTGGCCGGTATACTCGGTTCCGGCAACGGGGCCGAAGCCGATGGTCTGCCAGGTCACCAGCCCGACCGCGATGATCGACAGGATGCCCGTCGCGGTGAGACCCTTGTAGAGGGCCCCCATGATGGACTCGTTCTGCCCCAGGCGGACGAAGAACGTCCCGATGATTGACGTGAGGATACACGCGGCACCAATGGTGAGCGGGTAGAGCAGCATCGTTTCAAGGATCGGCTGACCGGCGAAGAAGATTGCTGCCAGGACCATGGTGGCGACTACGGTCACCGCGTAAGTCTCGAACAGGTCGGCCGCCATGCCGGCGCAGTCGCCGACATTGTCGCCCACATTGTCGGCGATGGTCGCCGGGTTGCGCGGATCATCCTCCGGAATGCCGGCCTCGACCTTGCCCACGAGGTCGCCGCCGACGTCGGCGCCCTTGGTGAAGATGCCGCCACCGAGACGGGCGAAGATCGAAATAAGCGAGGCGCCGAAGCCCAGGGCCACGAGGCTGTCGATGACGACGCGGTCAGCAGGGTTCAGGCCCGCTATGCGGGTCAGATATCCATAGTAGAGAGCGACACCGAGCAGGGCGAGGCCCGCGACGAGCATACCGGTGACGGCGCCGGCCTTGAAGGCGACGTCCAGACCGCCGCCAAGAGACTTGGTGGCGGCTTGGGCCGTGCGCACGTTGGCCCGGACCGAGACGTTCATGCCGATGAACCCGGCCATTGCCGAGAGGATGGCGCCGATGGCGAAGCCGACCGCGACACGGATGCCGAGGAGATACGCAATGATCGCGAACAGAACGACGCCGACGACGGCAATCGTGGTGTATTGCCTGCGGAGATAGGCCTTAGCGCCTTCTGCGACCGCGCCTGCAATTTCCTGCATACGCTGAGAACCGGCGTCGCGCTTCATGACATCGCTGATGGCCCAGAGGCCGTAGGCGATAGAAAGAAGGCCGCCCAATATAATAAGGGTCAGTGCCATTGTGCCATCCTTGTTATGGGAAAGCAGAATGCCGCTTCTCAAGGCCTGAACTTCGGCCTTGACGGCCCCTACCCCCAGCGAAGTCTATATTTGGTGGCAAAAAAGAAGGCACCCCGCAACGATACTTCCGGCGAAACCCACAGGAAGACTTTATGCCGTTGCGACAACCTTGGACCGCTTCTGCCAGCTTAGCAGAACTAGGGCGACGATCACGGGCGGGAAGACGAGCCAATTCACGGTATCCCACCCGCCTGCGTTGAGCAGCTTGCCCGACGAGAAGGACGCGATGGCGACGGAGCCGAAGACCAGGAAGTCATTGGCAGCCTGTACTTTCGTGCGTTCCTCCGGACGATAACACTCGATCACGAGAGAGGTCGCGCCGATGAACCCGAAGTTCCACCCGATCCCGAGGAGAATCAGGGTGGCCCAGAAATGCGCGATGGCGATTCCCGAAAGGCCGATCGCCGCCGCCAGGGCGATGAGGAGAAGCCCCGCCGCCGTGACCCGCACCTTGCCGAACCGCCCGATGAGGCGGCCAGTGAAGAAGCTGGGACCGAACATCGCCAGGATGTGCCACTGGATGCCGAGCGCCGCCGCCCCGACGGGATGGCCGCATCCGATCATGGCCATGGGGGCTGCCGTCATGATGAAACTCATGAGGCCATAGGAGACGAGGCCAGCCACGACCGCCACGATGAAACGAGGCTGCCTCATGATCTCGCTCAGAGGCCGTCCGCCCGACTTTGCGGCCGCGACGACTGGGGTTGGACGCAGAAACGAGACAACCACCATCGACAGGAGGGCGAGGCTCGCATGGCCCAGAAAGGCTCCGGCGAAGGGCGCCGTTTCGATGGCATCCCGGGTCCAGATGACCGTCTGAGGCCCGATGATCCCGCCCGCGAGCCCGCCGGCCATGACCCATGAAATGGCCCGCGGCTTGAAGGTCTCTGACGCAGCGTCGGTCGCGGCGAAGCGGTAGCTCTGCACGAAGGAGCCGTACATCCCGGCAATCAGCGTGCCGAGACAGAAGAGCAGAAAGCTCATGGAAACGATGCCGAAGGCCGCCAGGCACCCGCCGCAGACGCCGATGCCCGCCCCCACCATGTAGCCGATCCGGCGCCCTGCCCGGCGCATCAATATGGCGGCCGGAATCGTGCCCAGCGCCAGACCGAGGTTGAGAAGGCTCACGGGAAGCGTGGCAAGCTCCTTGTTGGTGGCAAGGCTCTGGCCTACAAGGCCGCCCAGCGACACCACGATGGCGGGGCTTGCTCCACCGAGGGATTGGGCGAAGGCGAGAACGAGGGCGTTGCGCTTGGCGAGGCCGTCGCCGGCCCGGGTCCGGGCAATATCGTCAGAAATGCGTGTATGAACCGACATCGTAGCGCTTTTCGCCCCCCTGTCCTCGAAAGACCGGCCGATCCTGCCCTGCAACGACACGACCGATCACGGACAGCTTCACTCCGGCGCCAGCGGCTTCCTTCCGGAATGTGTCGAGATTCTCTTCCGCTACTGTACAGAGAATCTCGTAGTCGTCTCCACCCGTTAAGATCAGGTCGAGCAAATCGGGGATGACTTCCACGGCCTTGCTGGCCGCATCGGACAGGGGGACCTGGTCGATCTCGACGGCAGCCGTCACCCCGCTGACCCGCATCATCTTGGCAAGATCGCCTGCCAGGCCGTCCGAAACATCCATGGCCGCTCGCGCATAGGTCCTCAGTGCCGCTGCGAGCCGGTGGCGTGGCTGCGGATGAAGATAACGGTCGGCCAGAAACGCCCTGTGTTCCGGGGACAAGCCTTCGGCCCAGTGAGGTGACGCCCGGAGCCCGAGTCCCAAGGCGGCGTCGCCGATCGTTCCAGTCACGCAGATCACGTCGCCAACCTGAGCGCTCGTACGGCGAATCATCCGGCCCGCCGGAACCTGCCCGACAGCTGTCACCGAGAGGGTCAGGGCACCCTTGGCCTTGACCGTGTCGCCCCCCAGGAGCGGGCATGAGAAGTCGCGAGCGGCTTTCCCCAGACCGACCGCGAATGCGGCAAGCCAGTCTTCCGTCCAATCCTCGGGCAAGGCCAGGCTCAGCAGGAAACCTGCGGGGTCCGCGCCCTTGGCCGCAAGATCCGAGACGTTCACACCCAGGGCTTTGCGGGCGATGGAGCCCGGAGGGTCGCCCGGAAGAAAATGGACGGTCTCGACGAGGGCATCAGTGGTGAGGACGAGGTCATGCCCCGGCAGAGGGGACAGGCAGGCGGCGTCGTCCTTGAGCCCGAGGCCACCCTCGGCGGCCAAGGGCGCGAAGAAGCGGGCGATCAGGCTGTCCTCGCTGGGCCGCTCGCGGATGGTCATGGGTCTCGCCTGCCGCCGAAGGGCTAGCGCTTGGCCTGCCCTGCGGCCTTCTTTTCAAGCTCGCCGGGACGCACCTCCCGGGCCAGATTGTCGAGCACGGCATTCACGAGGCCGGGCTCGTCCTCGCCATAGAAGCCGTGGGTCACGTCCACATATTCGGTAATGACGACGCGGGCCGGCACATCCTTGCGGTACATGAGTTCGTAGCCGCCGGCGCGCAGGATCGCCCGAAGAACCGCTTCCACGCGACGCAATGGCCAGCCGGCCGCCAGCGCCTTGTCGATCTTCACGTCGAGGGCGCGCTGGTTTTCGACCACGCCTGCGATGATGTCGCGGAAGAAGTTGATGTCGGAGGGCTTGAACTCGATTCCTTCGACCTCGCGGCCGATCCAGAAGGCCTCGAACTCCGCCAGGGCATCAACGACGCTCTTGCCCGAAACGTCCATCTGGTAAAGAGCCTGGACGGCTGCGAGGCGAGCGGCCGAGCGCTCTGCAGGCTTCGTCATGTTCAGGCCTCCTCGAATTTTCGTTTGATGCGCAGGACGGCAAGAGCGGCATCCACCGCACCCCCGCCCTTATTCAATTCATTGATGCTGGCTCGGGTCCAAGCCTGCTGCTCATTCTCGACCGTGAGAATGCCGTTGGCGAGGGGAATGCGGCGAGCGACCGAGAGGTCCATGAGGGCGCGGGCGCTCTCGCCCGCCACGATGTCGTAGTGCCCCGTCTCGCCCCGGATGACGCAGCCCAGCGCGACAACGGCGTCGTAAGGCTTGCCGGCCTTTTCGGCCGCATCGAGAGCGATGGCGATGGTCGCCGGAATTTCGAGGGCTCCGTCCAGGGTCAGCACATCCATGGTCGCCTGCGCGGCCTCGACCGCGGCTCTTGCTCCGCGCAGGAGCTCGTCGGCGATCGCGTCATAGAAGCGTGCTTCGACGACAAGGATTCGGGCGCCCGGAACAGGCGGGCGGGCAGCTTGAGGCTTGGCGGAATGCGAGACCATGAAGAACCGTTCTGGAATCTTGCGGGAGCATCCGACCCTCGCTCGGTGGGACAGCGATGGGCCGTCCCCGAAGAGGAATCAAATGCCTTCTGGAGGCGCCCTCATGCTCCGAGATGCTTCGCTCCCGAGGACAAGGGCTCTTACTCAACGCGGGAAATGCCGGGTTCCCTACCCTGCCCGGCGCGCGTCCGCAAGCCGTGCCGCGTAGCGCGCCATCAGATCGACCTCGAGATTGAGCTTGTCGCCCACCTTTCGCTCGCCCCAGGTGGTCACGCTGAGGGTATGGGGAATGATGAGCACGGAAAAGATATCGCCATTGACCGAGTTGACCGTCAGGGAGGTGCCATCGAGGCAGACGGAGCCCTTTTCGGCGATGAAAGGCGCCAGGGCGGTCGGCGCCTTGATGATGAAGCGTGCGGTCGGCCCCCAGGGATCGTCGCCGGCCGTGATGGCCTCCCGGGCCAGGATGGTCGCGATGCCGTCCACATGCCCCGTCACGATATGCCCCCCGAGTTCGTCCCCGATCTTGAGGGAGCGCTCCAGGTTGATGCGCGTTCCAGCCTGCCAATCGCCCACGGTCGTGCGCTCCAGGGTCTCGGCCGCGGCATCGACCTCGAACCAGCAGCCGCCCTCCCGGGGACCGACCTTGACGACGGTCAGGCAGGGTCCCCCGCAGGCGATGGAGGCGCCAAGAGCGATCGTGGCGGGATCGTAGGAGGAATGGATGCGCAGGCGTTTCAGAGTACCCTGAGCGCCCTCGGCGGCCACAACCTCACCGACGTCGGTGACAATCCCCGTGAACATCAGGGTTTCTCCCAATACATGAAAAGGTCAGGGCCGACCTGCTCGTCGGCCCGGAGATTCAGCGCGTCCATGCGGTCCTGGAGCGACAGGCCGAGCGCCGGGACATCGCCCTCGCCCCGCGCGGACCGTCCCGTCACGAGGATCAGGTCGTCGATGAGGTCGGCCTTTGCCAGCGTATCCGCCAGATCCGGGCCGCCCTCGCAGAAGAGCCGGGTCAGCCCCCGCGCGCCGAGGAGGTGCAGGGCCTCGGGCAGTGACACGCGACCGGCCCCGTCGGCTGGCACCCGGAGGACCTCGGCCCCATGGGCGGCCAGCGCCCGCTCGGCCTCAACGGGCGCGCCGACCGTCGTGACGATCCAGGTCGGGACGTCGCCGGCTCCTGCGACCACGCGCGCCGTCGGGGGCGTACGCAAATGGGAATCAACAATGATGCGGAGTGGCGACCGGCCCTCGAGCCCCGGAAGCCGCACGGTCAGAAGCGGATCGTCGGCCAGGATGGTTCCGATCCCGACCATGACGGCATCCGCATGGGCGCGCATGAGGTGAATCCGGGCATTGGCGATCTCACCCGTGATCATCAGGCGAGCCCCATTTCGGGAGCCCGCGAAACCTTCCGTCGTCCGCGCCAGCTTCACGGCGACCGCGGGCCGCCCCTGGGTCACGCGGGTGATGTGGCCGCGATGAGCCCTGCGGGCTTCCGAGCGCAGGCAACCGACCGTCACGTCGATTCCCGCCTCGCGCAGGCGGGCATGGCCCAATCCGGCCACGCGGGAATCCGGATCCTCGATGGCGGATACCACACGCGCAATGCCGGATTCGATTACCGCATCGGCGCAGGGCGGGGTCTTGCCGTGATGCGAGCAGGGCTCCAGGGAAACGTAGAGAGTGGCTCCCCTCGCCCGCGCTCCTGCGGCCGCCAGAGCCACCCGCTCCGCATGGGGGCGGCCGGTCGGCTGGGTCGCTCCTTGCGCGATGATCAGCGGCTCGGCCCCGCTCTCGTCCACCACCACGGCTCCGACCGAGGGATTGGGCCAGGTCAGGCCGAGGTTGCGTTCACCCAGCCGGATGGCCAAGCGCATGAAGCGCTCATCCTGAAGAGTCCTGTCGGACGGCTCGTCCTTCGCGTCAGGAGAGGTCATCACTCGGACTGCACGGACTTTTTCTTGGGCGGCAGCGGAAGATCGGGCTCGACCTCACCTTCCGCGAGCTTGCCCAGGATCTCCTCGAAGTCCTTCGCTTCCCGGAAATTCTTGTACACGGAGGCGAAGCGGACATAGGCCACGTCGTCAAGCCCCTTCAGGCCCTCCATGACGAGCTCGCCCACGGTTTCGCTTGGCACCTCCCCGTCACCCATGCTCTCGAGCTGACGCACGATGCCGTTGATCATCCGCTCGACCCGTTCCGGCTCGACCGGACGCTTGCGCAAGGCGACCTCGACGGATTGCTGAAGCTTGTCCCGGTTGAACGGCACGCGCCGCCCGGAGCGCTTGACGACTGTCAGCTCGCGCAGCTGGACGCGCTCGAAGGTCGTGAACCGGCCGCCGCAATCCGGACAGATGCGGCGGCGGCGAATGGCCGAGGAATCGTCTATCGGCCTGGAATCCTTCACTTGCGTGTCCAGGCTCCCGCAATAGGGGCAGCGCATCGATCAGTCCAAATATCAGGCGTAGATCGGGAAGCGGCGGGTCAATTCGTGCACGCGGCCCTGCACGGCAGCCTCGGTCGCGGCATTGCCCTCCTCGCCGTGCTTCGCCAAGCCGTCCAGCGTCTCGACGATCAGTTCGCCCACCCTGCGGAACTCCGCCACTCCGAATCCGCGCGAGGTGGCAGCCGGGGTCCCGAGGCGGATGCCCGAGGTGACCATCGGCTTCTCGGGGTCGAAGGGAACGCCGTTCTTGTTGCAGGTGATGTGAGCCCGGCCCAGCGCCGCCTCGGCGGCCTTGCCGGTGAGCTTCTTCGGGCGAAGATCGACGAGCATCAGGTGGTTGTCCGTGCCGCCTGCCACGATGGCGTAGCCGCCCGCGAGCATGGTGTCGGCCAGAACCTTGGCGTTCTCGACCACGGAACGGGCATAGAGCTTGAACTCGGGACGCAGCGCCTCGCCGAAGGCCACGGCCTTGGCGGCGATCACATGCATGAGCGGACCGCCCTGAAGCCCCGGGAAGATGGCCGAGTTGACCTTCTTGGCGATGTCCTCGTCGTTCGTGAGGATCATGCCACCGCGCGGGCCGCGCAGGGTCTTATGGGTTGTCGTGGTGACCACGTGCGCGTGGGGGAACGGCGACGGATGGGCGCCGCCCGCCACGAGTCCCGCGAAATGGGCGATGTCCACCATGAAGAAGGCGCCGACCTCATCCGCGATCTCGCGGAAGCGCGCGAAATCCCAGAAGCGCGAATAGGCGGAGCCGCCGGCCACGATCACCTTCGGCTTGTGCTCACCGGCGAGGCGGGCGACCTCGTCCATGTCGATGAGCTGGTCGCTCTCGCGCACCTTGTAGCTCACCACGTTGAACCACTTGCCGGACATGTTGACCGGCGAACCATGGGTCAGGTGGCCGCCGCAGGCCAGATCGAGACCCATGAAGGTGTCGCCCGGCTTCATCAGAGCCATGAACACGGCCTGGTTCGCCTGGCTGCCGGAATTCGGCTGGACGTTGGCGAACTTGCAGTCGAAGAGGCGCTTGGCGCGCTCGATCGCGAGTTCCTCGGCCATATCGACGAACTGGCACCCGCCATAGTAGCGGCGGCCGGGGTAGCCCTCCGCGTACTTGTTCGTCATCACCGAGCCCTGAGCCTCGAGGACGGCCCGGGAAACGATGTTCTCCGACGCGATGAGCTCGATCTCGTCGCGCTGACGGCCGAGCTCCAGCTCGATGGCGCGGGCGATCTCGGGATCGCTGTCGGCAAGGCTCGCCGAGAAAAAGCTGTTGGACAGATGGCTTCGTGCCGCTTCACCCGCGCTCATGGTCATCCTCGCGTTGCTCTGAGGCTCGCCGGTCCCGGCGGCCCAATCGAATTGCCTTGGCCTTTATCATGGCCTGACCGAGCACGCCAACCCACTCTGAAGACATGCTTATCGGGGTCTCCGAATGCAACAGCCCGCCAGGGGCGGGCTGTCGAAGAAGGATGTCCTAACGGAAGGATCAGTTCTGCAGGAACATTTCCTCGTCGGGCTCCGTCGGCACCCGGCTCGCGACCGGGATGGCGTTGCCGAGGCCGTCCTTGTTGTAGATGTCGTCGCGGAACTGCACGAGGCCGTCCGGGGTCGCCCAGGCTGTGATGTAGACCCAGTGGATCGGAACCGGCTGAGCCAGCCTGGCGTCGATCCGCTCGCCGGACTTGAAGACCTCGTCGATATGCTCGCGGGTCCAGCCGGGGGTGTCCTTCAGAAGCCACTCGATATAGTCGCGCACGTTCTGCACGCGGATGCAGCCCGAGGAGACGAAGCGGAAATCGTCGCCGAAGATGCCCTTGGAGGGCGTGTCGTGCATGTACACGCCGTGCGGGTTCGGGATGTTGATCCGGACGAAGCCCATGGAGTTCAGCTCGCCGCCGGGATCCTGGCGGAACCGGTAGCGCGTGGCCTCGTCCGAGAACCAGTTGACCTGGGAGGGGCTCAGCTCCTGACCGGCACCGTTGAAGATGCGGATCTTGTTATCCGTCAGGTAGTTCGGCTCCTTCTGCATCTTCGGGATCAGATCCTTCTTGATGATCGAAGCCGGCACGGTCCAGAAGGGGTTGAAGTTGACCTCGACGACCCTGGTGTTGAGGAGCGGCGACTGACGGTCGCTCTTGCCGACACCGGCGGCATGGCGGGTGTGAACGACGCCATTCTCCACCGTCTCGACGAGGGCCGCCGGGATGTTGGCGACCACATACTTGTTGCCGAGGCCGCCGACGAGGCCGCGCAGGCGCTCCAGATTGATCTCAAGCTGGCGGATGCGGACATCGACGGGCACGTTCATGGCGGCGATCGTCGGCCCCGTCATGACGCCTGTGGAGCTAATGCCGTGGCGGGCCTGGAAGCGGCGAACGCCTGCCTCGACGTAGGAATCGTAAATCGGCGACTCGCCCGCGGCCGGATCGAGGTCGCCGGTGATGATGAGGCGCTGGCGCAGCGCCATGACGGCCGGGCTTTTGGAGCCCACGCGCAGCCCCTGGACACCCTGAACAGGCTGCCATCCGCCTCGTGCCGAGATGTTGCGGTAGTACTCGATCATCTGCTGCGTGGCGGCCAGCGACTCGGTCGAGACCATCGGGGTCGAGGTCCGCTGCACGCGAGTGCGGGAAACCGCCTCATAGTTCTGCGACCACTCGGCTTGGCTCTGGGCGAATTGCTGGGCCAAGGCCGCGGCCGGTGTGAAGACAAGGGCGAGCGATCCTGTCAGGAGGGTACGGCGAGACAACATGAGCGCAGGCTCTTCCCGGTTAGATGTGGCGCATCGACGAAAGCGGAGAAATATTTCTATGACCGCCTCCGCTCCCGGCGAAACTGCCGGGATAGGATTAAGGAACGGTATCGAAAACGGAGAACATCGGGGCCATTTTATGGCAACATTGTCTCCCGATGGACCCGGGCCTTCCGAAACCGGCCTTGCGGCGGATGTAACGCCGAACTGTGCTTTTGAGGATACACTTATCCGTGAAGAGCTGAGCCGTTGGCCCTGAGCAAGCCCTCGACCTCCTCAAGTCAGGTCTTTAGTCCTTTGCGCAAGATCCTGACTACAGGTTCTTTTTCGGCTGTCACCCCTCCTGCGCGGCAAGCCAGGAGACGGCCAGATAGACGGCGATGAGCGTCAGGAAGAACACCATGGTCATGATGCCGCCCGAGACGATGCCCGGGAAGAAGGCGGCGAGAATCAGATGGCTCATGACGGCCAGGAGCCACATGATTCCGCCCCAGGTGCTCGCCATCCACAGGCCGACGGCAGCGATGAGGTCGATCAGGGCGAAATAGATGACCGTCGCCTGATACCCGGTCGAGCGTGCCTCGAACTGCCCAACCGGTGTCCAGACGCCGAGAATGACCGCCCAGGAACTGAGCCCCTTCATGATCCACAGGATCGCCAGGACCCGCATGAACCAGGTGAGGACGAACCCCCATCGCATAACGGCGGGAGCCGCGGGACGCTCCTCGATGCGATCGTAAACGTAGTCCCGCGCCGTATCGGCCGGACCCTGGCTGCCGTTGCGCCCCATCAGGCGATCTCCAATTCGTCTTTGCCAAGGCTGGCGAAGTGCCTCTCGATTACGGCTTTATCAACCGACTCCAGTGTCGCGGGCTGCCACCGGGGCTGACCGTCCTTGTCGATCAAGACCGCCCGCACGCCCTCATGGAAGTCATGACCGTCGCCGATGCGGGAGACGATCCGGTATTCCGTCTTCATCGCATCCTCGAAATCGAGAGAAACACCCCGGCGTACCTGCTCGAAAGCGAGGCTCATGCTGGTCGGGGATTTCGCCCGCATCCCGGCTGCCGTCCTAGCTGCGAATTCCGAACCTTGGGACGCCGCCTCGTCGAGACGCTGAAGAATGGCGGCGACGCTCCCGGCCGCAAAACAGGAATCGATGACGGGCTTCTCGGCCGCCAGGGGAGCAGGCCCAGGTTCCAACGAAGCCCTGTTCAGGGCCTCCTCCACCGGCTCCCCGCCGGTCAGCGCATCGCGAAGAGCCCCGAAGCCGTCGCTCGCCACCGCATGGGTCGCGAGACCCAGCATCATGGCGTCGGCCCTCTTCACTCGCTCGCCCGTGAGGGCGAGATACATCCCTGTCTGTCCCGGCAGGCGCGGCAAGGCATAGGTCGCTCCGACATCGGGAAAGAAGCCGATCCCGACTTCGGGCATGGCGAAAAGGTAGCGATCCCCCGCGACGCGGTGGGAGCCATGGAGGGAAATCCCGACTCCGCCGCCCATGACGATGCCGTCGATCAGGGAGATGTAAGGCTTCGGATAGCGCTTGATGACGATGTTGAGCTGGTACTCCTCCCGCCAGAAGGTGAGCGCCTCGTCCTTCTCGCCCGCTTTCAGGAGGTCCGTGAGGCGCCGGATGTCGCCGCCGGCGCAGAAGGCCTTCTCGCCTGCCCCCTGAACGATGACCCGCGTCACGGCGGGATCCCTGGCCCAAGCCTCGAGAGCCTGCCGCATCTCGCGGACCATGGTCAGGGTAAGGGCATTCAGGGCCTTCGGGCGATTCAGCGTGATCAGGCCAGCGGACCCCCGCCTTTCGCAGATCACTTCCATGCTCTCGTCCATCAGACACTCCTTCAGCCCTGTGGGGCTTAGCCAAGCGGCGATGCAGCCGTCAATGCAGGGCCGGTTCAAGGACTCTTTCACATGTATCGGAGTCGCATGCGACCTCGAACCCTTTTTGACAGCAATTCAAATGTGCTACCCCAGTGCGCGTCCGCCGGCGGATCGAGGCCGGCGTTGGATGAGGACCCATGTCGAAACTGTCATCGTTCCCCCGCCCCTCGACTGAGGAAAGCCGCTCTTCGTCCCTCGGACTGTCGCACCGCCTGCGACGGAACCGCAAGGCCGAGTGGTCGCGACGGTTGGTGCGCGAGAACGTGCTGACGGCAGACGACCTGATCTGGCCGATCTTCCTCATCGACGGAGCCAGCGGGCGGCAGCCCGTCGCCTCCATGCCGGGCGTGGAGCGGCTGACGGTCGACGAGGCCGTTCGTGAAGCCGAGCGCGCAGCCTCCCTGCGAATTCCCGCCATCGCTCTCTTTCCCTATACGGACCCCACCCTGCGCGATCCGACCGGCTCCGAGGCGCTGAACGAGCGCAACCTCGTCTGCCGCACGGTGCGAGAGATCAAGCGCGCTGTCCCGGAAATCGGCATCATCACGGATGTGGCCCTGGACCCGTATACGAGCCACGGCCATGACGGCGTGATGGACGGGGACAGGATCCTGAACGACGAAACCGTTGCCCTCCTGGCCCGTCAGGCCGTTCTTCAGGCCGAGTCCGGCGCCGACATCATCGCCCCCTCGGACATGATGGATGGCCGCGTCGGGGCGATCCGCGAAGCGCTCGACGAGGCCGGTTTCCAGGACGTCCAGATCATGGCCTATGCGGCGAAATACGCCTCGGCCTTCTACGGCCCCTTCCGGGACGCCATCGGAACCAGCGCCACCCTTGTTGGCGACAAGCGCACTTATCAGATGGACCCGGCGAACACGGATGAGGCCATGCGTGAGGTCGCCCTCGACCTCGAGGAAGGCGCCGACATGATCATGGTCAAGCCCGGCATGCCCTATCTCGACATCGTGCACCGGGTGAAGGAGAGCTTCGCGGTTCCGACCTTCGCCTATCAGGTCTCGGGCGAGTATGCGATGATCCAGGCAGCCGCCGCGAATGGCTGGCTCGACGGCGAGCGGGCCATGATGGAGAGCCTGATGGCCTTCAAGCGGGCGGGCGCAGACGGCATCCTCACCTATTTCGCTCCCCGCGTCGCCGAGAAGCTGAGGGCTCAAGGCTGATCGTCGGACCGCTGCTGGAGGGACCCGCTTGGTGGCAGCGATAGGCTCATACAGGTCGTGGCGGCTTGCCGCCTGCCTGTTGTGCCTTTGCCTCCTGGCCGCCTGCGGTCTTTCCCTCGATGCGGAGCAGGTACGGGTATGCCGCTCCGCCCTTCCGGCCCTGAACCCGGGCGGGAGAATCACTGTCCAGCGGGTCGAGGAGGGTCCTGTTCCCCGGAGCCTGCGGATCGACTATCTGGTCGAAATGGCGGAACGCCCCCTCCTGGAGCGGTTCGCCATCTGCCAGTTCGCAGCCGAGGGCCTCGCGCTGAACAAGGCGGACCTGACGGGCCTCGCCACGGAGAAAGGGCCTCTGTCGGGCGCCAGCCTCTACCTTCTCAAGCATTACTACATCGACACGCCGGAAGGCGTCGCCGGAGATCCGGGCAGCCCGCCCGCCACCAGCGTGATCGAGATCCCGGAGGGCGCTGCCTATTGGCTGCAGCAACTCGTGGTGAGCCTGCCGAGGACCGCCATCTACGCCCTGCTCTCCGTGGCGTTCGCGCTGATCTTCGGTCTCAGCGGACGCATCAATCTGGCCTTCGGCGAGCTTGCGGCCGTGGGTTCGGCCGCGACGGTTGCGGGCGCTTCGATTGCCTTAGCGTCAGGGATCACATCGCCGGTCTTCGGCCTGGGGGCGGGTCTGATCGCCGCCCTGTTCGCGGGCGCCATGCACAGCGCGGTCGGCGGATATTTCACCATCGGCCGCATCGCCAGCGCCAGCACGCAGCCGAGCCTCATCGCGACCGTCGGCCTGTCGCTGTTCCTGATGGAATACCTGCGGCTCGTCCAGAGCCCGGTCACGGTCTGGCTGCCGCCGGTCTGGGCAGAGGCGTGGCCGCTGGCCCGGGCAGGATCCTTCCTCGTGAGCCTGACCCCGATTACCTTGATCACATCTCTGATCGGCCTTCTGGCCGTCTCCGGCCTGCTCTGGCTCATGAAGGCGACAGCCTTCGGTCGCTCCTGGAGAGCCTATGCGGACGATGCTTGGGCGGCCGCCCTCTTCGGGATCGACGGCCCCCGCCTCCTGATCAGAACCCTTGCCCTCGCCGGAGCCATGGCCGGTCTCTCGGGCATGCTGATCGTCGCGCAATACGGAGGCCTGGGCTTCGCGGGCGGCTTTCAGTTCGGCCTCAAGGCGCTCATCGCAGCCATCATCGGCGGTATTGGCTCGATCCCCGGTGCAATGTTAGGAGGTTTCGCCGTGGGGCTATTCGAGACCGCGTGGTCCGCATACTTACCCATCGAAGCTCGCGATACGGCGCTGTATGCTGCGCTGATCGTGTTCCTGATCTTCAGACCCGGCGGCCTGCTGGGTTTCAGGGATCCAACACCACGACCCGTCTAAGGGCGAAAGGGAAGACCGGAGGAAACCTTGGCCGATTATGCCATCACCATCGACGACGTGAACCGCGCCGCGGCAACCATTCAAGGGCAGGTGCTGCGGACGCCGCTCGTTCCGGCGCCTCGCCTGTCCCAGCTGACCGGCGCTCACGTCTGCGTGAAGCACGAGAACATGCAGCCCACCGGCTCCTTCAAGGAGCGCGGGGCGGTCACCAAGCTCGAAAGCCTGTCTCCGGCAGAGCGCCAGCGCGGCGTCATCGCCATGTCGGCGGGCAACCACGCCCAGGCCGTCGCCTATCATGCCCGCCGGCTCGGGATCCCGGCCACCATCGTGATGCCGGAGAGCGCGCCACTGGTGAAGGCCGAGAACACCCGCTCCTATGGGGCGCGCGTCATCCTGCATGGCGAGACCCTCTACGAATCCGCAGCCCGCGCCCGCGAGATCGCCGAACAGGAAGGTCTCGTGTTCGTCCATCCCTACGATGACCCGAAGGTCATGGCGGGCCAAGGCACCATCGGGCTCGAGATGCTCGCCGACGCTCCTGAACTCGACCAGATCATCGTTCCCATCGGGGGCGGCGGCCTGATTTCCGGCATCACCATCGCGGCCAAGGCCATCAAGCCCTCCATCGAGATCATCGGGGTGGAAGCGGCGCTCTATCCCTCGTTCCAGAACGCGATCCACGACGAGAACAGGCCCATCGGCGGGGCGACGCTTGCCGAGGGCATCGCGGTGAAAGCCGTCGGCCAGCTCCCCCTGCCCATCGTGCGCGACCTCGTCTCGGACATCATCCTGGTCGAGGAGCCGCTGATCGAGCGCGCGGTCAATGCCTATGCGACCCTGCAAAGGACCATGGCGGAGGGCGCCGGCGCGGCCGGCCTCGCCGCCATGATGGCCCAGCCCGAGCGTTTCAAGGGCAGGCGCGTCGGCTTGGTTCTCTGCGGCGGCAATATCGATGCGCGCATCCTGGCCTCCGTGATGGTGCGCGAGCTCGAACGGGACGACCGGATCGCTTCGTTCCGCATCACGTCTCACGACAGGCCGGGACTGCTGGGTCGTGTCGCCAGCCTCCTCGGCAGCCTCGGCGCCAATATCCTGGAGGTTTCCCACGGTCGTCTCTTCCTGGATGTGCCGGCCAAGGGCGTTTCCATCGACATCACCATCGAAACGCGCGACAGAAAGCATACATTGGAGGTCTTCGAAGCCTTGGCGGCGGAAGGGCTCGCTCCGCAGCGGATCGACTCCCGCTGCCTGTCCGAAACCGCCTATTGAGGAAAGCGCGATGGTCAACCGGCCCTACCCACCGCCCGTGAACTACAACGCCTACGGCATCGACACCCGATTGACGGAGGGAGTGATCGTCAGGCGCTTCTGGGCCTATCTCATCGACCTGATCGTCATCGCGCTCTGGATCGTCCTGATCTCCATCGGGATCTTCTTCCTCGGCCTGCTGACGCTGGGCGTCGGCTGGGGACTGTTCTTCGTCCTGCCTCTCACGGCCTTGACCTTTGTCGTCTACAATGCGGTCACGATCGGGGGCGCGGGGCGGGCGACCGTCGGGATGCGCGCCATGGGGCTGCGGGTCGTGGATCCGCAGACCGGCGGGCGCGTGTCGATGCTGGCGGCGGCCGTCCACGCCCTCTTCTTCTACGTCGCCATCTCGACCTTCCTCCTGTGGGCCTGCGACGTGCTGGTCGGCTTCCTGCGCGACGACGGCCGCTTCCTGCGCGACCTGCTGACGGGGATGCTGGTTATCCGGGCTTAGAGAAAACCGGGTGCTGCGACATACCCACTCTTTTTGTGGACGGGGCGGACACCAATGTTATCCTTGGGCGTTGATTGAGCGCCCAAGGTTTCTCCACAAGGCTATCCAGCTTGACGAGCCAGCCCCGCGACGCACCGCAGTTCTATCTCACCTCCCCGTCGGCCTGCCCCTATCTGCCGGGCAAGGAGGAGCGGAAGGTCTTCACGCATATTGTCGGAAGACGCGGCCGGGAATTGAATGAAATCCTGACGCAGGGCGGCTTCCGCCGCTCCCAGACCATCGCCTATCGGCCGGCCTGCGACACCTGCCGTGCCTGCGTGTCCGTCCGGGTCCTGGTGGACGAATTCGAACCGTCCGGCAACATGAGGCGCATCCTCAAGAAGAATGCGGATCTCATCGGCAACGCGATGCCGAACCGCCCGACATCGGAACAGTACTCCCTCTTCCGGCGCTACGTTGACACCCGGCACGCGGATGGCGGGATGGCCGACATGACGGTGCTCGATTACTCGATGATGGTCGAGGACAGCCATGTGGATACGCGCCTGATCGAATACCGCCGCCGCGGGATCGACAGTGGCATTACCGGCAAGGGGACGGGCGACCTGATCGCCGTCTGCCTGACGGACGAGATGAGCGACGGCCTTTCGATGGTCTATTCGTTCTACGATCCCGACATGCAGGACCGCAGCCTCGGGACCTTCATGATTCTCGATCACATCCGGCGCGCGAAGGCCATGGGCCTGCCCTATCTCTATCTCGGCTACTGGGTGCAGGGATCGAAGAAGATGGACTACAAGGCCCGCTTCACGCCGCAGGAGCGACTCCTCTCGCAAGGCTGGGTGCGTTTCGACTAACGCGGGAGCCGGAAGACGGAGGTGCGGGCGAATGTGGTCCGGCGCCCGCCCATATGCAGACCGCGACAAAGATAGCGGGCGGAACGGCCTGACAGCCCTGAGCGAGCAGACGTTCAGTCCTCCGGCGCTTCGCCGCCGGAAAACGGGGCAGACAGCCGCCCCGTTTTCCGTGGCCTGATCAGCCTCACACGATAAGGAAGCTGGCCTCCGTCATCTTGAGGTTCTTGCCCAGCTTGGCAAACTCGATGGCTTGCCCCTTACCCGACCCATCGGCGTCGTAGGAGAGGATACCGGTTTTCTTGTCGTAGACGAGGTAGTCGTTCTTGTCCTTGGCCTTGGACCCGATGGTGAAGAAACCCTTGTTGAGCCGGCCGGGGGAGAGCTCCGTGCCTTGGCCGAGTTTCTTGAAGATGGCGTTGTCGAGCCAGATCACATCGTCCTTCACGTCGAAGTCTGCGATCGTGTCGAAGTTCACCTTCCGATCGGTCGCGGCCGTTCCGAGCCTGGCGTTGAACACGAAGATATCCGCGCCCGCGCCGCCGCTGAGAATGTCATTGCCCAAGCCGCCGGAAATCCTGTCGCGGCCGATGCCACCGCTCAGGACGTCCTTGCCCTTCGTGCCATCCAGGGTCTCCAGCACATCTCCGACAACGATTCTGAACGTCTCATCGTGAGACAGCCCGCTGCCGCCCTGATCGGTGACCCTGACCGTGACGGTGTGTGCGGAGGCCGTCTCGTAATCGAGCCTGCCGCCGTCCCTGACCCGGAGCTGATTCCCGACGATTTCGAAGCGCCCGTCCGCGTCGTCGACGAGCGAGAACGCGAAGCTCTCGCCGGCATTCGGATCCGTGGCCGAGAGCGTGCCGACGGGCGTGCCGGCTCCTGCCATTTCCAGAACCGACGCTGCGCTCAGGGCAACGCCGTTGGGGGAACGGTTGGCCACCGTCGTCTCGACGTGCACGGTTTCCGAGGCCGGAGCCGCATGCGCTTCGTCGGTCACTGCGATGGTGAAAGCAGTAGTGATCTTGCTGCCCGCAACACCACCCGTCCGATCGGTCGGATTGAAGGTCAGGAAATCCACAAGGGTGTTCAGAACAGCGGCCGTTCCCTTCAGGGTATAAGTCTTGACTCCATCGACCACCTCCGCCCGGAGATTGCCGAGCCCTTCGATGTCTCCGTCAGCGGCGGCAAACGAGATCCTGAGGGTGAGTTCGTCATTGATGTCGTCGTCCTGGAAGGTCACGCCCGTGAAAGGCGCGACGCCGCCGCCGTTGTCCACGGCCTGAGTGGTCCCGGTGCCAGCCGCGACACTGACCCTCGGGGCCGTGTTGCCACCCGGCGGATCATCTGAAGGATCGTTCGTGACGTTGACCGTGATGTGCTGAGCCGAGGACGTCAGCACCCCGTCCGAGGCCGTGACCTTCAGGATATGCTGGCGCTGAGATGCCGTTTCGTAGTCCACGCCGGCCTTCAGCTTTAGCTTCCAAATGCCGTTGTCCTTCACGACATCGAAGAATGCGCTTGGCTCCGCCAGCGCATAGGAGACGATATCGTCGCCATCGGGATCGGTGGCCGAAAGCACGCCGATGAAATCGCCCGCCGGCGTGCTTTCATTGATGGCGACGGTGGTCCCGCCATCCACCTTGATATCGGTTGGGGCACGGTTCGGCACCGGATCGTCCGAGGGGTCATTCGTCACGCGGATGGTGAAGGCCCTGTCGAACGAGAGGCCGCTTCTACCCTGATCCGTCACTCTGACTTTGATCGTATGGGTGGAGGCCGTCTCGTAGTCGAGCCTGCTGCCGTCCTTGACCCTGAGCCGATCACCGACGATCTCGAAGCGCCCATCGGCATCGTTGACGAGCGAAAACGCGAAGCTCTCGCCGGCATTCGAGTCAGCGGCCGAGAGGGCACCGATGACAGCACCGGCCTCCGCCATTTCCAGGACCGTCTCCCCGTCCAGTGCAATATCGCTCGGAGCACGGTTGGCTGCGGTGACATCCAGATTGACGGTCGCGACGATATCCGCGAGCTCTCCATCGGAAACGGAAATCTTGAAGATCGTGGACTCGATAGTACCGGCAGCCGCATGGGGACGCTTTGCGGGATCGAACTGCAGGAACCGCAATGCAGTCGTGATCTGGGCTGCGGAACCGGTGATCACATAGGCGCCCGTCGCCGGGTCGATCTGGCCCAGCCCGAGATTGGCGAATGTGCCCTTCGCCTTGTCGTCCGGAGTGATGGTGAGGACGAGTGTGGGGCTGTCCACGTCCTTGAGGGTCACGCCCGCAAAGGGTGAGAGAAGATCCGTGTCCAGTCCGGATGCGGAACCGCCAGGAACGGTCAGTTCCGGCACATCGTTGTCGGCCGTGACATCGACCGTCACCGTCGCGGTGTTCGTGGCACCGCCGCTGTCCCCCAGCGTGACGAGGATCGTCCGCGCAATCGTGGAGGGATCGACATCATTGGTGTTGATGTATGTGAGAGCCTGCACCAGCTTCTGGATCAATGCGGAGGTCGCGGCAGGAAGGAAGTTCACCTTCAGGCCCGCGGCTCCCGATCCATCCTGCATAATGGTGCCGATAACGGTCCCGTCGACCGCAACGGAGCTGCCGACCGCAACGCCGTTCGAGAGGGTGACGCCCGAAGACTCGGCGATTCCGAGACGGTCCTCACCGGAAGCCCGATTGGAAATCTTGACCAGCAGATAAGCCTGGCTGATCTTCGAGTTGATCCTTGCATTGGCGCCAAGATCGAGTCTGGCCGTGCCGCCGTCCGTCACGCTTACGGCGTCACCGTCGATGAAGGCGAGAACCGGCAGTTCGACTGTCCGAGGCCCGCTGTCGTCCAGCACGCTCTCGATACCGTTGACGGTAAGCTGAAGCAGTTCTTCATCGGTGAAAACGCCGCCCGAGAGGACCACCTTGTCGTGTTCGCCCTCGCCATGCACCAGAAGAGCGGTGGCCGCGCTAGTGACATTCACCGTGGCGTATTCCTGGGGCGCGAGCGTAATCTTCTCGAACCCGATAAGCGTCTTTCCGGCCAGATCGAAATAGCCGCTGTCGCTCAGGATCAAGGAGTCGTTTCCAGCCCCCCCGTCGAGGGTTATCAGCTCCTGAAGGCGATCGGCATTGCCGATGACATGGTCGTCCCCAGCGGATCCTTGCAGGATCTCGAAGCCGGTGAATCTGGCGGGGTTGCGGACATCGAGCGTTCCCGACTCGATCATGAGCAGGGTATCGGTGCCGCCTGCGCCGTCGAGATGATCGCCTGAGGACAAGCCGTTCGCCGCTACCCGAAGGGTCTCATCCGCGCCCGTACCGACGGCGATTTCCTGGGCGGTGGTCAGGATATCGCCACTTGTCTTGAAGATGCGCTGTGAGATGCCATTGCCCGGATACTGGTCTTGGTCGAGGGTTTGCCAGGTCACAACCCATCGACCATCGTCGAGGGTCGTGACGTTCGGCGCCTTGTTCCAGGTGCTTCCAAGCCCTGCCGGGACGACGAGGTCAGGACCGGAGGTCGTCCCATCCGGGTTGTAGACCCGCTGATAAACGTCCGATTGACTCGCCCAGCTTACGACCCATCCGCCATTGTCGAGGGCCGTTACGCTAGGCTTCGTCTGGTCATTCAAGGTGAAGTCATTGACCTTGATATCGACCGGATTGCCGCCGGCATCCTTGAACTGAGCCTCGCCCAGCGCGTTGTAGCGCTGCTGATAGATCCCGTTCAGGCTTCCATCCTGATTGTTGGACTGCCACGTCACGAGCCATCCGCCGTCCGAAAGAGTCGTGACGCTGGGATAGCCTTGGTCATATGCAGTCGTGACGTTGACCCGGATGTCGACCGCGTTGCCGTTCAGGTCCTTGAACTGAGGCTCACCCAGCGCATCGTAACGCTGCATGTAGACATCGGTGCTGCCATCGGGCCCATTCTGCCACACGACGATCCAACCGCGATCGGGCTCTGGCAGCGCCGTCACGACAGGACATGTCTGTTGCCCGGCCGTCGTGGCATTCACGATCTTGTCGACTGCGTTGCCGTTCTCATCCTTGAACTGAGGCTCGCCTAGCGCATTGTAACGCTGCTGGGCAATGGCGAACCCACTCCCGTCCAGAAGGCCGGACTGCCACGTGACGAGCCACCCGCCATCCGCGAGACCTGTTACCGTCGCATCGCTTTGTTCATAAGATTGATATGCATTGACGATCCGATCGACGACATTGCCGTTCTCATCCTTGAGCTGGGGCTCGCCCAGGGCGTTGTAACGCTGCTGGTAGATATCGCCTCCGGCCGCGTCGGATCTCCAGGTAACGATCCAACCGCCGTCCTTCAGAACCGTCACCTTCGAAGAGATCTGCGTGCCCACAGTCGTAACGTTGACGCGGACGTCCATCGCGGCGCCGTTCTGGTCCTTGTAGAGCGGCTGCCCCAGCGCATCATAGCGCTGCATGAAGATATCGGTGTCGTCGGCGCCACCGACGCTTGACGACCACGTCACCAGCCAACCGCCATCGGGGAGCTTTGTAAGGCTCGGTGCGACCTGGTTATCGGCCGTTACTGAATTGACCTGAATTTCATCGCTGGCCTGAAGTACGGTGATCGTCATGGAAAGCCCCCGGTTCTTTACGGGAAGCGGCAACGGCTCTCCCGGTCGCTCTTAGCGGAATTGCTGGATCAGCAAAGGAGCGGCAGGTTCATGAAATAAATCCTATCTCTATCGTTTTCAATATATCATAACGTATCGTATTCGACCCTGTAGAACGGTTCCGTTTCAGGCCCAAAAGAAAAGAGCCGGCCCCGCCCTCGAATAGGCAAAGCCAGCTCTCAACGTTAAGAAAAAGATCAATTACGAAGGAGACTTATTCCCCGAACCTGTTCGACTTCGGGAAACCCTTCGGCGGCAATCGGCCGGCATCCGTCCGGTCGCCCATCCAATCGCGAAGATCCTCCTTAGCGACAGTCCAGGTGCGTCCGGCCGTATCCTTCCAGGTCAGGCCCTCCTTCAGTGTGAAGACCTTGGCGTCGGAGACGCCGCCATCCTTATAGCGCTGAAGCCGCACGCCCTTGCCGCGCGTCATTTCCGGGACCTGCTTCACGGGGAAGATCAGGAGCTTGCGGTTCTCGCCGATGATCGCGATATGATCGCCTTCCGCTTCGGCGCAGACGACGGCCTTGGCAGGCTCGTCGAGGTTGAGGATCTGCTTGCCCTTGCGCGTATTGGCGACGATCTCGTCCGTCGGCACGATGAAACCACGCCCATCCGAGCCGACGACCAGAAGCTTCGAACCCGCCTTGTAGGGGAAGGCGGAGATGAAATCGGCCCCCTCCTCCAGATCGACCATGAGCCGGATCGGATCGCCGAAGCCGCGCCCACCCGGAAGCTTCGACGCGTCCAGCGTGAAGAAGCGCCCGTTCGTGGCCACCACGACGATCTTGGACGTCGTCTCGGCGAAGAAGGCCGTCTTCAGCTTGTCGTCACCCTTGAACTGCACACCCGACAGATCGGCCTGATGGCCCTTCATGGCGCGGATCCAGCCCATTTCGGAGACGATGACGGTAATCGGCTCGCGCTCGACCATGGCCTCCGCGAAGTCGATGTCGGAGGTGTCCGGCGCTTCCGCGAAAGTGGTGCGGCGCTTGCCGAGGGCCGTCTCCGGCCCGAAGGTCTTGCGCACTTCGCGGATCTCGGCGGTCACGGTCTTCCACTGGACCTTCTCGGAGTCGAGAAGCTCTTCGATCTTCGCCTTCTCGTCCTGCAGGCTCTTCTGCTCGCGCTTGAGCTCCATCTCCTCGAGCTTGCGGAGCGAGCGCAGGCGCGTGTCGAGGATGGCATTGGCCTGAATCTCGGTGAGCTTGAAGACGCGGATCAGCTCCTGCTTTGGATCGTCCTCCTCACGGATGATTTTGATCACCCGGTCGAGGTCGAGATAGACGATGAGCAGGCCGCCCAAAATCTCCAGGCGCCTGTCGATCGCAGCGAGACGGAACTTTGAACGGCGGACCAGAACGTCCCGACGGTGGTCGAGCCATTCCCGCAGGCACTCCGCGAGCCCCAGCACCTTCGGCACCTTGCCGCCGGCCAGAACGTTCACGTTCATGGGGATCCGGCTTTCGAGCTCGGTCAGCTTGAAGAGGGATTCCATGAGGATGATCGGATCGACCGTCTTGGAGCGCGGCTCCAGCACCACGCGGATGTCCTCGGCCGATTCATCGCGCACGTCCGCGAGCAGCGGCAGCTTCTTCTCCTGCAGCAGTTCCGCGATCTTCTCGATCAGGCGCGACTTCGGCACCGAATAGGGAATCTCGGTGACGACGATCTGCCAGTTGCCGCGACCGAGCTCCTCCCTGGTCCAGCGGGCGCGCACGCGGAACGAGCCGCGGCCCGTCCGGTAGGTTTCGGCCATGGAAGCGGGTGTGTCGACGATGATGCCGCCGGTCGGAAGGTCCGGGCCCGGCACGAAATTCATCAGTTGCTCGGACGTCGCCTTGGGGTGGCTGATCAGATAGAGCGCCGCGTCGCACAGCTCGGCCGCGTTGTGCGGCGGGATCGAGGTCGCCATGCCGACCGCGATGCCCTGAGAGCCGTTCGCCAGAAGGTTCGGGAAGGCGGCCGGAAGAACCACCGGCTCTTCGTTCGCTTGGTCGTAGGTCTCGCGGAAATCGACCGCGTCCTCGTCGATGCCGTCCAGAAGCAGCCGCGCGACCTCCGTCAGGCGGGCCTCGGTGTAGCGCATGGCGGCGGCGTTATCGCCATCGATATTGCCGAAATTACCCTGCCCGTCCGCCAGCGGATAGCGCTGCGCGAAATCCTGCGCCATGCGCACGAGGGCATCGTAAATCGACTGGTCGCCGTGCGGGTGATACTGACCCATCACGTCGCCGACGATGCGGGCGCATTTCTTCGGTGCCGATTTGGGATCGAGACGCAGGAGACGCATGGCGTGCAGGATGCGGCGATGGACCGGCTTCAGCCCGTCCCGCGCGTCCGGCAGCGCCCGGTGCATAATCGTGGAAAGCGCGTAAGCGAGGTAGCGCTCCTCCAGGGCCTCCTTGAGATTGATGTTCTCGATCTCGCCCCCTGACGGTGGATTGACCGGTTTACCCATTCATCGAAATCCTCAACTGCGAATCGCTTCTTATCACCTGAAACGAGAACATAACAGAAACAAACTTCATTCGTCCCCAGCTGTGGCGAGTGCGACGAAACGCGCCCGCTCCTCAGGAGCCCGCTGACCCTGCGGACCGAAGACGTTCTGATGCAGGAAGAAGTCCGTCAGTGCAAATCCGTCCCTGACGTCCTCCTCCTTCGGGCGGTTGGCCCTGGTCTGGCCGATCAGGAAGCCTGGAAGCTTGAGGAGCCGCTCCTTGTAGGGCTCGCCGGCCGCCGCACTGACGGCTCTTCCGCTTCTGGGCGAGACGTAGGTCAGGTCCTGGCGGGCGCCGGTTGCCGCGCAGGAGGACAGATCGAGGCCGTAGCCGAGCTCCGCCAGCATGGCGAGTTCGAACCGGACGAACAGAGCCGGTGCCAGATCGGCATCGTCCAGATGATCCACGAGAACGGCCAAGGTCTCGTAGAGCGCGGGATGAGGGTCCCGCTCCGGCAGGTAGCGCACGAGGTGAGCCAGGGTCGCCAGACCATAGAGCGCCATCCGTGAGCCCATGAGCCGTGCGGACCGGAGGTCTGACGCCTCGACCTGGTAGGTCCCGAGATGCTCATCGAGCCGGGCGCGCCAGGTTGCCTGGACCCCGTTGCCGGGCTGGAGAACCGGCTGCTGGGTCTTGGAGCGTCCGCCGTGGATCAGGCCCAGATGGCGGCCATGCTCGCGCGTCATCAGCTCTAGGATGACGCTCGATTCTCCGTGCTTGCGAACGCCGAGCACGACGCCTTCATCGGTCCATTGCATCGATCTTGGTTGCTTTCGAAACGTAGGAACTCCTGAAGCTCAGATGTAAGCATTCGCGGGGCGTTTTGCCATATATTTCAATGATCTTAGGAGCCGAATTCAGCGAACTTCCACCACAGCCGGGCGGGCGAAACTGGAACCAAACGGGCAGCTTGGCATTATCAATGATCGTCTTTTCCAGTTGATGAACCGAGTCATGAAAATTTCCAACCTGTTCCTTGCGAGTACCGCCCTTCCCCTGATGCTGCTGCCGGTCCAGGCACCGGCGCTCCAGTCGGGCATGAAGGCCCCCTTTGTGATCGCGCAGGCAGAGCCCTCGGAGCCCAATCAGCTTCCCCCGCGGGGACGCCAGAAACGGCCAGGGCAGGACGGTGAGGAATCCCAGGCGCCTCAGCGCGGCGAGCGCCCCGGCCGCGAGCGGAGGCAAGGCGGCCAGGAGCAGGGCGGCCCGGCGGCTTCTCCTGAGGAGCGGGGTCCCCGTGCGCCGCGCGGCGCAGGTCCTGCGGGAGCCGGCGAAGCACCCGAAGCCCCCCGTGGTCCCCGGACCGGCCGCCCAGAGGAAGGCCCGGGCGGACAGCGTCCGCGCCGCGAGCCCGCCCCTGGAGCGGAACGACCCGCAGCACCCTCCGGTGCGGCTCCGGCCCAGCCTGCCCGGCCCAGCCCGGCTGAGCCCGCCCAACCTGCGCGCCCGACCCCATCCCCCGAGCGCGCTCAGCCCCCAGCCGGAGCGCCCGGCAGGCCCCAAGCGCCTGCCACCCGGGAGCCGCAGCCCCCGACGCCAGCCCCGACAGCACCGCGAGCCGCTCCGGAGGCTCCCGAAACCCGCCCGGGAGCGCGCCCGGGGCAACAACCCGCACCTGCGCCCCAGGCCACACCCGGAGCCCCGCAGCGCCCCGGCGAGCGGCAACCTGGAGAGCAGCGCCCGGAACGGGGCCGAGGCCAGCGTCCCGGGCAGGAGCAACCTGCGGCTCCGGCGGCTCCGCAGCAGCCGCCGACGGCAACCCAGCCCGCGGCTCCGGCACCGCAGACCCGGCCGGCTCCTTCGGTTCCGGCTCCGGCCCCTGCCCCGGCCGCTCCTGCTCAAGGCGCTCCGCCGTCCGCGCCGGCTCCATCCGCCGCTCCCGCCCGCCCGGCCGCACCGCAGGCCCCTGCCCCGCAGGCTCAGCCTACGGCTCCTGCCGCGCCGCAGGCCCGACCTCCGGCAGCAGGCGCGGCACCGATCCAGCTCCCCGGCGCCAACGACGTCCGCCGCTCGCCGGAGAGCCGTCAGTCCGTCGACCGGTTCTGGGAAAGCGGTCGCATCGACGACCTCCGCAACCAGCGCCGCCAGCGGGTCGAGGAAGGCGGCCGGCGTGTCATCATCGAGGAGCCGGATGACCGCATGATCATCCGCGAGGGCGATCGGGTGATCATCCGGCATGACGAGACCGACCGCTTCCGCCGCGCCTACCGCGACGCCGACATCCGCGAGGAGCGGCGTGGCACGGAGAACGTCACGATCGTGCGGCGGCCGGATGGCTCCGAGATCGTCACGGTTCGCGACGAAGACGGCAACCTCATCCGCCGCGTCCGGCGCGAGCCTGCCGGCCAGGAGGTCGTGCTCATCGAGAACCAGCGCAGGGGCGTTGGTGTCCGGCCCGGCTACGGCTATGTCGAGGAGGATGTCCTGAGCATGCCGCCGCCCGCCGTCAGCATCCCGCGGGACGAGTATATCGTCGAGACGCGGCGCGCCTCGGAGGCGGATTACGTGCGGGCCTTCACGGCTCCACCGGTGGAGCGCATCCAGCGGGCCTATACCCTCGACGAAATCCGCCAGAGCCAGCCCCTGCGCGAGCGCATGCGCCGCGTCGATCTGGACACGCTCAACTTCGATTTCGGCTCCTGGCAACTGCCACCGGACCAGATCGACGCTCTCTCGAGCATCGCTCAGGCCCTCCAGCAGGCGATCTCCCGCAATCCGAACGAGGTCTACCTGATCGAGGGGCACACGGATGCGGTCGGCTCGAACGAGGACAATCTGGCGCTCTCCGACCGGCGTGCGGAAACGGTGGCGACGATCCTCACCCAGCGCTACCAGATCCCCGCCGAAAACCTCACCACCCAGGGCTATGGCGAGCAATACCTGAAGGTGAACGCACAGGGGCCGGAGCGGGAGAACCGCCGCGTCACGATCCGCCGCATCACCCCGTTGCTGCAGGGCCAGAACCAGCAGTGACGTGGGAACACATCACCTGAGCCCTTTCATTCCGGAAGGCCTGCCAAGCGCAGGCCTTCCGCGAAGCGGCCCATGACCTCCCTGCTGAAGGCCATGGCCTGCGAGATGTCCGAGACCGTTATTCCCGGATACGCCTTCACGAGTTCGCCGACGCACTCCCGCGCCCGGTCGAGATCTCCCGCCAGGGCGTAGGCGGGAGCAAGGGTTCGGCGGATCCAGCCCGCGCTCGGTTTCACCATCAGGGCCTTTTCCTGCCATTGGACGGCCTGATCGTATCGTCTTGCGATGAAGTGGGCGCAGCCGATGCCCATGTCGCAGTTGAAGGCCATGGGGTCGAACGGGCTCAGACGAAGCGAGCGCTCGAAATGCTGGATCGCGACTTCGGGATCGTCCTGGTAATTGTGCAGCCACCCGCTGCGATTCCACGCCCAGACTGAATTCGGATCAAGGACCAGCGCCCGATCCAGCAGCGCTGCCGCGCGCTGGTACTCGCGCGTGATCGTCAGCGCCGCACCGAGCACGGTCAGGATGAAGGGATCATCGGGCGCGAGGGCAGCGGCGGCCTGGGCCTGACGCAGGGCCTCGCGCTTGTCCCCCAGAACATTCTTCGACCAGTTGTAGACGACCTTCTGCCCACGGCACCATGCGCCGAGGGACAGGGCGAGAGGGTAGCTCGGGTCGAGCAGCAGAGCCTTGTCGAGGAGGCGCGTCGCCTCCCGGTTGGCTTCGTAGTCGAGGGACCAGACATACGGAAGAGCCCGCATGACGAGATCGTAGGCATCGAGATTCTCGGGCCGCTTGCGCCTCGCCCGTTCGATTTCGGCGGCCCTGATCGAGGGCTGTATCGCGCCAACAATGCTGGCCGTGATCTGGTCCTGCAGATCTAACAGATCCTCGACCACGCTGTCATAATGTTCGGCCCAGAGATGCCCACCTGTCATGGCATCGACCAGTTGCGCGGTGATCCGGATCCGTCTGCCTGACCGCCTGACGCTTCCTTCGAGAACATAGCGCACGCCCAGCTCCCGGCCGATCTGCTGAACGTTCACGTTCCTGCCCTTGTAGGAGAAGGTCGAATTCCTCGCTACGACAAAGAAGGACCTGAACCGCGAGAGGGCCGCGATGATGTCCTCCACCATACCATCGGCGAAGTATTCCTGCTCGGGGTCCTGACTGAGGTTGGAAAAGGGCAGAACTGCTATCGACGGCCTGTCGGCGCATGGCGCCGTCGTCTGAGGCCCGGACGGCGCCTCCGACCGGTCCATCCCTTCGAGCAGGCAATAGACCTTGATGGTTCTGGCGATGTTCTTGAACCGGTGCTCCCCCTGATCCTCGAACTCGTAAGGAAGCTTGTCCCTCACCTCCTCGTAAACCTTGCCCGACAGGCAAATGCCGCCGGGTAACGCCATCTTCTCCAAGCGAGAGGCCACGTTCACGCCATCTCCGTAGATGTCCCCATCCTCCTCGATGATGATGTCGCCAAGATTGATCCCGATCCGCAATTTGAAGGACTTCCGGGCGTCCTGGGCAGCATTCGAAGCCATCGCCTCCTGAAGCGCGACAGCGCAGCGCACGGCTTCGACGGGGCTTGAAAACTCGACCAGAAATCCATCCCCGACGGTCTTCACCAGACGGCCGTGATGGGATCTGATTCCTGGCTCGATGACGTCTCGCCGCAGAACCCTGAGCCGCGTGAGAGTTCCTTCCTCATCCCTGGACATGAGATCTGAATAGCCCGCCACATCAGCAGCGAGAATGGCTGCGAGACGTCTCTGCGCCGCCTTATCAGAAGGGCTGCTCATGGCCTCTCCAGGACGTCGACGTCGATACTGATGCGCGTACTTCAGGAAGATATGTCCGGGGACAAACCGCCTTCCCGCCAATTCCCATGTTAAAGCTTGTACACCCGTTATGGTTGCGTCGCTCGCGCGCGAGAAAGCAATGAATATCAAGGGATTCAAGCTTGGCCTGCGCAAAGTTCCAGGCTCGGTTTTTCCATACGGTCGGGCCCCACGACCAGCTTTCGCGGGCGGGCGATCTTCGGGTCTCTCCAGATCTTGCGGTTGCGACCTTCAGGCATGTCGCACACTACGACTCAAGTCATTCTACGACCTTCGACGAACACTCCGCAGGGATTCTCGTTTCCTTAACCATTGAACGTGACGCTAGGTTAAGCATAGGAACGGTGAGACTTGGCCAATGTTCGGTATTTCGAGACGCGCCCCGAAGATAACCGCTCCGGAAGAAGTCGTTCAGCCCATAACCGTGTCTGAAAGCAGCCCACCGGCGGAGTCACGAAACCGCCTCGACACCGAGGTGGTGGATGCTCTGGAATCGGATGTTCTCAAGGCAATCCGGGGGGTCACCCAAGCCATCGCGGAGGCCGCTTCCGATGTGGCGGCGGTCGAGAGGGACCTGTCCGAGATCCGATCTCACGCCGGCGAGCTGGCGGCGGCAGGCCAATCCGCTTCGGGCGAAACGCTTTCGCTCGCCTCGTCGACGGAGGAGCTGGCCGTGACCTCCGCCGAAATCGGCAGGGCCATGCATCATGCCAGCACGCGGATCGACGACGCGGTCGAAGCCGCCCAGAAGGCCAGCGCCCTGATCGCCGAGCTCTCGGCCGCCACGGCGGAGATCGCCGGCATCGTCGATACGATCTCGGCGGTCGCGAGGCAGACGAACCTGCTGGCTCTCAATGCGACGATCGAAGCCGCGCGGGCCGGAGAAGCCGGTCGCGGCTTTGCCGTCGTGGCCGGAGAGGTGAAGGCGCTTTCGATCGAGACGAGCAATGCGGCCGACGACATCCGCACGCGCATTGCCCGTCTCCGAGAGACCGCGAATTCGTCGACCGCGGCCGTCGCAGAGGTCGTCGGGGTCGTTCAGGACGTGGGACCCGTCTTCGAGACGGTGCGCAAGGCCGTTGGCGATCAGGATACCGCCATCAGCGACGTCGCCCGCCTGGCGAATGCCACGTCGGCCAGCGTCAGCCGGGTGAGCGAACGAGCCAATGAGGTCAGCAAGGTATCGTTGGAGGCAAGCGGACTCGCCCACCGGGCCGATCAGGCGACCAGCATGGCGGATACGCAGGCCAAGGCGCTGGGTCAGCGCTTCGTGACGGTTATCCGGCAAAGCGAGATCGGGGACAGGCGGGCATCGGACCGCTTCCCTATCGACCGGCAGGTCAGTCTATCGATCCAGGGCCGGCGCCTCGCTTCGCGGATCATCGATATCGGTCTCGGCGGCGTCCTTCTGGCCGATGTGCCGGATACGGTCATCGCAACCGGCTCGAGGGCGGACGTCGATATTCCGGGCGTGGGGCAGGCAGGACTCGGGGTGGTCGCCACCAGCTCCATGGGCCTCCACTGCGCCTTTTCCGAGCTCGCTCCGGAGCGACGCGCCAAAATCGAGGCCTTCGTCGCCGAGGTCGAGAGCAGCTACCGACCGCGCATCCAGCTCGCACAGGACACTGCCCGGCAGGTCGAACTGCTCATCGAACGCGCGATCGCCGACGAGTCGGTTGCGCGGGATGCCGTGTTCGATACGGATTACAAGCCGCTGTCGGGAACGAATCCGGTGCAGTACAGCACGGCGTATCTTGCCGCCTTCGAGCGGTTCATGCCGCCAATTCTCGAATCCGTGCTCGCCTCCGACACGAATATCGCTTTCTGCCTCGCCAGCGACCGCAACGGCTACATCCCGGTGCACAACAAGATCTATTCCCAATCCCAAAGGCTCGACGATCCCGTCTGGAATGCCGCGAACGCTCGCAACAGGCGGATCTTCGACGACCGCGCCGGCATCACCGCTGCCCGGTCGACGAGACCCTTCGTCGTGCAGGCCTATGCGCGGGACATGGGAGGCGGAAAGATCGTCCTCATGCAGGAAGTCGATGCTCCCGTTCGGGTGCTGGGGCGGCACTGGGGCGGCCTGCGGATCGCCTACCGGCTCTGACGGCGGCTTACCCGCGCGGGAATTCCAGCCCCATCTCCCGGTAGCGCTCGGGATCGTCGCTCCAGTTCTCGCGCACCTTCACGAAAATGAAGAGATGGACCGGCGCCTCGGCGATCTCGGTGATTTCCTTACGCGCCGCCTGGCCGATGGCCTTGATGGTCTGCCCGCCCTTGCCCAGCACGATCTTGCGCTGGCTGTCCCGTTCCACGAACACGGTCTGCTCGATGCGGATGGAGCCGTCCGGCCGCTGCTGCCATTGGTCGGTCTCGACGGTCGACTGGTAGGGCAGCTCCTCGTGCAGACGCTCGTAGATCTTCTCGCGGGTGATCTCGGCGGCCAGCATACGCAGGGGCGCATCGGAGATCTGGTCTTCCGGATAGAGCCAAGGCCCTTCCGGCATCATCGCGGCCAGCTGGCGGCGCAGAGTGTCGATGCCGTCGCCCTTGAGCGCCGAGATCATGAAGGTCTGCGCGAATGGCACCTTTTCGTTGAGCTTCGCGGCCAGCTCGAGCAGTTTCGAGCGCTCGATGAGATCGATCTTGTTGAGGATCAGGACCTTGGGCTGCTTCAGCTCGGGGAGTTTCGCGAGGATTGCTTCGGCCTCCTCTTCGAGGCCCTTGCGCACGTCCAGCAGGAGGGCGATCACATCCGCATCCCCTGCCCCGCCCCAGGCGGAGGTGACCATGGCCCGATCCAGACGGCGCTTGGGCTTGAAGATGCCGGGCGTGTCCACGAATACGATCTGCGCGTCGCCGTCGATGGCGATGCCGCGCACCAGGGCCCTTGTCGTCTGCACCTTGCGCGAGACGATGGAGACCTTCGAGCCGACAAGCGAATTGAGGAGGGTCGACTTACCCGCATTCGGCGCGCCGATGAGAGCGACGAAGCCGGCCTTGGTTTTGGTTTCTTCAGGCGACGCCATGCTCTTCCTCCGTCCAAACGCCCTCTCGCAAGAGAAGGCTCCGCGCTGCAGCCTGTTCCGCGGTGCGCTTCGATGTGCCGAGCCCGAACTCGCTGTCCGAACCCTTGACCTTCACCATCACCCGGAACTTGGGCGCATGATCAGGACCGGTCTGCTCGACGATGGTGTAGCTGGGCGGCGGGAGCCCTCTGCCCTGCGCCCATTCCTGGAGCGCGCTCTTTGGGTCGCGCAACGGTCGCCGGGGCGCCGCCAGCAGTTCCTTGAAGGAGCGCTCGACGAGGTCCCTCGCGGCCTCGTAGCCCCCATCCAGAAAGACGGCCCCGATGATCGCCTCGCAGACATCCGCCAGAATGGTCGGGTTGCGGCGCTCGCCCGAATGAGCCTCGCCAGCGCCAAGCTTGAGATAAGGACCGACATCCCAGGCGATGGCGATCTCGGCGCAGCTTTCCCGGCGCACGAGTTCCGCAAGACGCCGGGAGAGCTCTCCCTCGGGCGCGCCCGGAAAGGTCTTGTAGAGCATCTCGGCAATAGCGAGACCGAGGACGCGGTCGCCGAGGAACTCGAGCCTCTGATAGCTCTGCCCGGCCGCCTGGGGGGCGCTGACATGCGTCAAGGCCTCGTCAAGAAGCTCGGGCTTTCCGAAGCGGTAGTCGAGCCTTTTCAAGAGCTCGTCAGGATTGGTTTTACGGCGGGCCACAGGTTAATGAATCCGTTCGAAGATCCGGTTCCAACGGATCCGCTGCGGCCATTCCCACGGGCGCCACAGGGATGCATTCTCGTCGATCGAGAAGAAGATGATCTCGGCCCGTCCGACCAGATTCTCGGCCGGCACCTGTCCGACGCTGGCCTCGTCCCGCGAGTCGGTCGAATTGTCCCGGTTGTCGCCCATCATGAAGTAATGGCCGGGCTTCACCGTATAGACATCCGTGTTGTCCCAGTAGCCGCGGTCGCCGTCACGCTCGATGACGAAGTGGGAGACCCCGTTGGGCAGCGTCTCCTTGTACTGGGGAACGGCCACGGTGCGACCGTAGAGATCGGTGGTCTTGTAATCCTCGACCCGCTCGCGCTGTACGGCTTTGCCGTTGATGGAGAGCACGCCGCCGAGCACCTGGATCTTGTCGCCCGGCAGGCCGATCACGCGCTTGATGTAGTCCGTCGAGTTGTCCTTCGGCAGCTTGAAGACCGCGATGTCGCCGCGCTTGGGTTCGGCGCCGAAGATCCTCCCCGAGAAGAGCGGCGGGCTGAAGGGGATCGAGTGCTTCGAGTACCCGTAGGAGTATTTCGAGACGAACAGGTAGTCGCCGATCAGCAGGGTCGGGATCAGCGAACCCGACGGGATGTTGAAGGGCTGGAAGAGCACGGTGCGAACTACCACCGCGATCAGCAGAGCCTGGATGATGACCTTGATGGTCTCCCAGAGGCCGCCTTCTTCCTTTTTCGCGGTGCTGCCCGCGTACTGCTTGGCATTGTCGCTCACGTAACCCGACCCATGCTTGAGGAATGCGACGGCTTCGAGCCGTCTCATGTCGTCGCGGGGGTCTAGCCTATGACGCGCCCTGCCGCAACGCAGACCACCTACTTTATAGGGCGGGCCTCGATGACGACGAAGGCTTGCGCCACGGGCGGGTCGTCCGTCAACGAAACGTGGATCACAGCCTCGTGACCATCGGGCGTCATGGAGAGCAGGCGCTCGCGCGCCCCGCCCGTCAATCGCAGCGTCGGCTTGCCGCCCGGCAGATTGACCACCTCCATATCCCGCCAGAACACCCCGTGGTTCATTCCGGTTCCAAGAGCCTTGGAGCAGGCCTCCTTGGCGGCGAAACGCCGGGCATAGGAGGGCGCGCGGGCGGCCCGGCGGTCGCTCCTGGCCCTCTCACCCTCGGTAAAGACACGGTGGGTAAAACGGTCACCGAAGCGCTCGAGCGATTTCTCGATCCGGCGGATGTCGCAGAGATCCGATCCGATGCCCAGAATCATACCGGAACCTGCGCCCGCCCCTCGTCCATGGCGGCCCGCATGGCGCGCACCGCCTCGTCGAGCCCCATGAAAATGGCCTCTCCAATGAGGGAATGCCCGATATTGAGCTCCACGATCTGCGGGATCGCGGCGACCGGCCGCACCGAATCGAGCGCGAGCCCATGCCCCGCGTGGATCTCCAGGCCGATCTTCGCCCCGTGCTCGGCGGAACGGCGCAGGCGCTCCAGTTCGTGGGCGATCCGGGCCTCGTCGTCTTCGGCGACGGCCTCGCAGTAGGTGCCGGTGTGCAGCTCGACCACCGGCGCTCCCAGTTCACAGGCGGCGTCCATGATATCAATTTCCGGCTCGACGAAGAGGGAGACCCTGATGCCCTCGCCCTTCAGCTCCTGAATGACCGGGCGCAGATGGGCCTGCCCGCCGATGATGTCGAGTCCGCCCTCCGTGGTCCGCTCCTCGCGCTTTTCCGGCACGAGGCAGCAGGCATGGGGGTGAAGCCGCGTGGCGATCCCCACCATCTCGGGCGTTGCGGCCATCTCGAAATTGAGCGGCACGAAGAGCTGGCGCTTGAGGCGCTCCATGTCCTGGTCGCGGATGTGGCGCCGGTCTTCCCGCAGGTGGGCCGTGATGCCGTCTGCGCCCGCCAGGACGGCCAGATGCGCGGCCCGTATTGGGTCCGGATAAGGGCCGCCGCGGGCGTTCCGGACGGTCGCGACGTGGTCGATATTGACGCCAAGGCGAAGAGGTGGAGCTTTCATAAGCCTGTTTTAGCCCAGAGCGCTCTGTTGGCTAGTGGCGAAACGGCAGGGTGCACGTCTATCAACATTGTCATTCCCAGCCCTTGCGATACACGGCCTTGCGGGACTTCCGAGCGCCCGGGACCTTGCGCTCCACCAGCAAATCGACTATAGCCCCCGCTTCGCGTTCGCTCCGGCCGGGGGCTGAACGGACGGCATAGCTTGTCCATGCAGGGTTTTCGAACCCGTCGTCCCGTGTCTCCGCCTTCGACAACCGCTCGGGCCTTGCAGGCTCGAAGGGCTTGGCGCCGATCGGACGCGCGAAACCGGCCAAGACACTTCCAAAACAGTGCCGCGGCTTGAACCTCAAACCTGAGAAAGGCCCACTATGCCTCTCTACGAGCACATCTTCCTGGCTCGCCAGGACGTGACGCCCCAGCAGGTCGAAGCAATGGTCGACCAGTACAAGGGCGTTATCGAGCAGAACGGCGGCAACGTCGAGAAGACCGAGATGTGGGGCGTGAAGTCCCTCGCCTACCGCATCAAGAAGAACCGCAAGGCGCATTTCACGATGTTCAACCTCAACGCCCCCGCTGGTGCGGTGGCCGAGATGGAGCGTCAGATGCGCATCAACGAAGACATCCTGCGCTTCATGACCATCCGCGTCGAGGAGCTCGAGACCGAGCCGTCCGTGATGATGCAGAAGCGTGACCGTGACGAGCGCAAGGACCGCGAGCGCCGCGAGCGCGATGGCGGCTTTGAAGGCGGCGAAGGCGAGGAGGCTTAATCATGGCATTTGGTGCTACTGGCGGCGCTGCTGGCGGCCGTCGTCCGTTCTTCCGTCGCCGCAAGACCTGCCCGTTCTCGGGTCCGAACGCCCCGAAGATCGACTACAAGGACACGAAGCTGCTCTCGCGCTACATCTCCGAGCGCGGCAAGATCGTTCCTTCGCGCATCACGGCCGTGTCGGCCAAGAAGCAGCGTGAGCTCGCCCAGGCGATCAAGCGCGCCCGCTTCCTGGGCCTCCTGCCCTACGTGATCCGCTAACCGAGACTCGACGGGCCGCCTTCAAGGCGGCCCGTTCTCCGACCATTCGCCCTGCGGTGAAACTCCGCCGGGCCAGCTGGGGCAAGGCCCCTAACCCTGCGAAAGAGCAGCGGGACAGCGAGACCATGAACTTTATTGCGACAGGCATAGGCGCGGGCCTCGTTTCGGCCCTTTTGACCGCGGTGATCGTCAAGGCGACGCCGCTTGCCGCCGCGCTGTATCTGCTCGCCCCGATCCCCGTTCTGATCGTCTCCCTCGGCTGGAACCATCGCTCCGGCCTCGTTGCCGCGATCGTCGGCGGCCTTGCGATCGGCTTCTTCGTTTCCCCCCTCAGCGGCCTCGGCTTTGCGGTCGTGACCGCTCTCCCGGCCTGGTGGCTGGCCTATCTCGCCCTGCTCGGACGCCCCGCCCGCGACGGCACCATGGAATGGTATCCCGTCGGCCGGCTCCTGGCCTGGATCGCCGCAACGGCCGCGCTCACCATCGTGGCCGCGGGCCTGATCTCCACGGGAGGCGACTACGACGCGTTTCATCAGAACGCCCGGGAAATCGCCGAAGCCTTCGTGACCATGCAATTCCCGCAGACCGGGCAGGAAGGCCTCGATGCGGACACCAAGGAACAGCTGATCGAGCTTTTCGCACGGGTCACGCCGTTCCTGTCCGCTCAGGGCTTCACGGCCGTCCTGGCGCTCTATCTGTGGGCGGCGGCGCGGATCGTTTCCGTCTCCAAGCGGCTGCCGCGCCCGTGGCCGCCGTTGCCGGAGCTCGCCATGCCGCGCGTCATCAGCCTTGTCCTGGTCGCGGCCATTGCCCTCGCGGCCGTCGACGGCTTCATCGGCGTCCTCGGCTCGGCCCTGGCCGGCGCCTTGTTCATGGCCTTCGCCCTCCAGGGGCTGGCGGCCATTCATGATCGGACGCGGGGCAATGCCGCCCGTCCCTTCATCCTGACGGGCCTTTATCTGCTCGTCCTCATCACCCAGGGCATCGTCATGGTCGCCCTGTCCATCTTCGGCATCGCCGATACCGTTTTCGGCCTTCGCCGGCGCTTCGGCGCCGGCGGGTCCGGACAACCACCGACCCTTTCAACCTGATCACGAACCTAAAGGAGACAACCATGGAAGTGATCCTTCTCGAGCGCGTCGCCAAGCTCGGCCAGATGGGCGAAACCGTAAAGGTCCGCTCCGGCTACGCCCGCAACTTCCTCCTGCCGCGCGGCAAGGCTCTGCGCGCCACCGAGGCCAACAAGCAGCACTTCGAGCAGCAGCGCGCCCAGCTCGAGGCCCGCAACCTTGAGCGTCGCAAGGAAGCTGAGGTCGTCGGCGAGAAGCTGAACGGCCAGAGCTTCGTCGTCCTGCGCCAGTCGGGCGAAACGGGCGTTCTCTACGGCTCGGTCTCGACCCGCGACCTCGCCGAAGTGATGACCCAGGGCGGCTTCACGGTCGATCGCAACCAGATCGTCCTCAACCAGCCCATCAAGACCCTCGGCCTGCACACGGTCCCGGTCGCTCTCCATCCGGAGGTCGAGGTCCAG
Source organism: Microvirga sp. (assembly GCA_050789065.1). Lineage (GTDB taxonomy): Bacteria > Pseudomonadota > Alphaproteobacteria > Rhizobiales > Beijerinckiaceae > Microvirga. The sequence continues at coordinate 11,600 of JBOZRS010000045.1, read as the reverse complement.
GTGACCATCAACGTCGCCCGCAGCCCCGAGGAAGCCGAGCGTCAGGCGCGCGGTGAGGCCGTCACCGCCCGCGAGGAGACCAACCTCGACGATCTCGGCCTCGAGGTCGGCGCGGCTCTCGCCGATGCCGGCGACGTAGAGCTCTAAGCTGGACCGCTTGTTCTAGTTCTTGCTTTGTTCTAAAGTGGCGCTCTCCGTCGATTCGATGGGGAGCGCTTTTCTTTGGGTTTCAGGCCTGATTCCGAGTCAAGCCGAGATGCTGTTGAAAAGTCGAGCTGTGAGTAGTGAGGACAGTGAGGACAGATCAGCCGAGTCTCGGGTCCTGTGTCTGCCCGGCAACCCTCAGGACACTAACTGCGGTCTAAGAGCGTCCCAGCCCCTCCCATGTTTTCGGAGCGCCAGATGGCCAACGCCAATGCCCTGATCGCCCGTCTCGAAACCGCCGAGCCGCAGTTTCGCACGCCCCCCAGCAACATCGACGCCGAACAGGCGCTGCTGGGCGCGATCCTGGTCAACAACGACGCCTATTACCGGGTCTCCGACTTCCTGGAAGCGCAGCATTTCTTCGAGGATCTGCACCGGCGCATCTACGAGGTGGCGACGAGCCTGATCAAGGCCGGCAAGGTTGCCACCCCGATCACCATGAAGACCTTCCTGGGCGACCAGGACCTGGGCGGAGTGACCGTCTCGCAGTACCTCGCCCGCCTCGCGGCCGAGGCGACCACCGTCATCAACGCCGAGGATTACGGCCGCACGATCTACGACCTCGCCGTCAGGCGGAGCCTGATCAACATCGGCGAGGACATGGTCAACGTCGCCTTCGACGCTCCTGTCGAGACCTCGCCTCGCGACCAGATCGAAGAGGCGGAGCGGCGTCTCTACGAACTCGCTGAGACGGGCCGCTATGACGGCGGCTTCCAGAAATTCTCCGACGCCCTCACGGCTGCCATCGACATGGCCGCCGCCGCCTACAAGCGCGAGGGCGCGCTTTCGGGAATCTCCACGGGTCTGGTCGATCTCGACAAATCCCTCGGCGGGCTTCAACCGTCCGATCTCGTCATCCTGGCCGGACGTCCGGCCATGGGTAAGACATCGCTCGTCACGAACATCGCCTTCAACATCGCCAAAGCATATCGGGCGGAGAAGCAGCAGGACGGCACCCTCAAGACCGTGAATGGCGGCATCGTCGGCTTCTTCTCCCTCGAAATGTCGGCGGAGCAGCTGGCCACCCGTATCATCGCCGAGCAATCCGGCGTGCCATCCTACAAGATCCGCCGTGGTGATATGCGGGAGGACGACTTCTACAAGATCACGGAAGCCGCCCGCGAAATGCAGTCGATCCCGTTCTACATCGACCAGACCGGCGGCATCTCCATTGCCCAGCTCGCCGCCCGCGCGCGCCGGCTCAAGCGGCAGCGCGGCCTCGACATCCTTATCGTCGACTACCTGCAGCTCCTCTCCGGCTCGGCCAAGAAGGGCGAGAACCGGGTGCAGGAGCTGACCGAGATCACAACCGGCCTCAAGGCGCTCGCCAAGGAACTCTCCGTCCCGCTCGTCGCGCTCTCCCAGCTCTCCCGCCAGGTGGAGTCCCGCGACGACAAGAGGCCGCAGCTCGCGGACCTTCGTGAGTCGGGCTCGATCGAGCAGGACGCCGACGTGGTCATGTTCGTTTATCGCGACGAGTATTATCTAAAGAACAAGGAGCCGAAGCCCGGCACCGAGGAATACTTCAAGTGGCAGGCGGAAATGGATCAGGTCCACGGCAAGGCCGAGGTCATCATCGGCAAGCAGCGTCACGGCCCGACAGGCACCGTGCAGCTGGCCTTCCAGGCCGATATCACCCGCTTCACCAACCTCGCAGACGAAGACAAACTCCCTGATCGGATTGGCGATTGACCAACGTTACTCTGCACACGGACTCCTCCGGCTCTATTCGGCCTGAATCGGCCGGAGGCGTTCTCCAAATCGATCTCGATGCGCTCGTGGCGAACTGGCGCCGGCTGCGGGACCGCGCAGGCGGTGCCGAAGCCGCGGCCGTCGTCAAGGCGGATGCCTACGGCATCGGCATCGAGCAGGCGGTACCTGCCCTTTCCCGCTCCGGCTGCACGACCTTCTTCGTGGCCCATCTGAGCGAAGCGGTCCGGACCCGTGCGGTTGCGCCCGACGCGAGGATCTACGTCCTGAACGGGCTTTTCAGCGGCACGGGTCCGATCTATGCCGAGTTCGCCCTTCGTCCGGTTCTCGGCTCCTTCGAGGAGATCGACGAATGGGCGGCTTTCTGCCGCGCTCAAGGCCGAAAACTGCCGGCCGCCATCCATGTGGATACCGGCATGAACAGGCTCGGCCTGACCGTGGGTGAGGGTTTGACGCTCAAGGACCTTGCGGCCTTAAAGGACTTCGAGACGGCGCTTCTCATGAGTCATTTCGTGAGCGCAGAGGAAAGCGACAATCCTCTCAGTCGCCAGCAGATCGAGGCCTTTCGGGCCGTGCGGGAATCCCTTCCCGGCATCCCGGCATCGCTTGCGAACTCCTCCGGCATCTTCCTGAAGGACAGGCCTCATTTCGATCTCGTGCGACCGGGATACGCGCTTTACGGCGGCAACCCGACGCCGGATCAGCCCAACCCCATGCGGCCCGTCGTCGGTCTCGAAGGCCGGATCGTGCAACTGCGCTGGATCGAGCCTGATCAGACGGTCGGCTATAACGGCCGCTGGCTCGCCCTGGGCAAGCGACGGGTCGCGACGATCTCCATTGGCTATGCGGATGGCTATCCCCGTTCGGCAAGCGCACGCGGCAAGAGCGGCGAGGCGCTCCTGTCCGGCATGGCGCTGGTCGCCGGCCGCCCCTGCCCGTTCGCCGGCAATGTTTCCATGGATCTGATTGCCATCGATGTCACCGACGTGCCGGACACGCAGGTGAAGCGTGGCGACACCGTCACCCTCATCGGCGGGGAACTGACCGTGGACGAGGTCGGCCGCCGTGCGGGAACCATCGGCTACGAAATCCTCACCAATCTGGGATCGCGCTATGCCCGCGCCTATCGTGGGGGACAGGGCTGATGGCCAAGCGCAACCCTTCCTTCGTGTGCCAGGAATGCGGCGCGGTCTACAATCGCTGGAAAGGCAAATGCGAAGCCTGCGGCGGCTGGAACACCATCGTCGAGGAGGCCGGCTCCGCAAGCCCGATGGCCGGACCGGTCGCCACGCGCCCCTCCCGCGCCAAGGGACGGATCTTCCCGCTCGAAGGCCTGTCCGGCGAGACCAAGGAGGCCCCGCGCACGCCTTCCGGAATTGCGGAGCTTGACCGCGTGACCGGCGGGGGCTTCGTGCACGGCTCTATCATCCTGCTGGGTGGCGATCCCGGTATCGGTAAGTCGACTCTTCTGATGCAGGCCTCCGCAGCCCTCGCGAAGAGTGGCCACCGCGTCGCTTATATCTCGGGCGAAGAGGCCGTGGCGCAGGTGCGCCTGCGGGCCGAGCGCCTCGGCCTGGGCCAAGCCCCCGTCGAACTCGCCTCCGAGACCAACGTCGAAGACATCATCGCGACCCTGAGCCAGGGCCGTCCGCCCGCGCTCGCCATCATCGATTCGATCCAGACCATGTGGACCGAGACGGTGGAATCGGCCCCCGGCACGGTCACCCAGGTCCGCGGCAGCGCCCAGGCCCTCATCCGCTTCGCGAAGACGACGGGGACAGCCGTCATCCTGGTCGGCCACGTCACCAAGGACGGCCAGATCGCCGGACCGCGGGTCGTCGAGCACATGGTCGATGCCGTGGTGTCCTTCGAGGGCGACACGGGCCACCACTTCCGGATCCTGCGGGCGGTGAAGAACCGCTTCGGTCCCACCGACGAGATCGGCGTCTTCGAAATGTCGGATCAGGGGTTGCGCGAAGTCTCCAATCCCTCCGAACTGTTCCTCTCCGGACGGGACACGGCTACCCCCGGAACGGCGGTCTTCGCCGGCATGGAGGGCACCCGTCCCCTGCTCGTGGAAATCCAGGCCCTCGTCGCCCCCTCGTCTCTCGGAACGCCCCGCAGGGCCGTCGTCGGCTGGGACCAGAACCGGCTCTCGATGGTGCTCGCCGTCCTTGAGGCCCACGGCGGCCTGCGGCTCGGAATGCACGACGTCTATCTCAACGTCGCAGGAGGCCTGAGAATCACCGAGCCCGCCGCCGATCTCGCGGCTGCGGCAGCGCTGGTCTCGTCCCTGTCGGGCAATCCGCTGCCGCCCGACATGGTGTATTTCGGGGAAATGGGCCTGTCCGGCGCAATCCGGCCTGTGGCCCAGGAACAGGCACGCCTGAAGGAGGCGGCGAAGCTCGGCTTCTCCAGCGCGGTCGCCCCGGCGGCCCGGATGGAGAAGGCCAAGAACGAGCGCCTTCCCCTGACGACCTCGTCCATCGGCCACATCACGGACCTGGTGGCAGGCATCGCCGCCCGAAGGCGCAAGGCTTCCTAAGCAACTTTCCTACTAGCGCATCGTGCGGAAAAGTGGATCCGGTTTTCCGCCCCGAACGATGCGCCAGCCCGGAGACGGAGCATCGGAGTTGATCCCAAAAGTGGAGCCACTTTTGGGTTCGATGCTCTAGCCAAGTCGGCTAGACCATCCGGTCTAATTGCTTCCCCAGCGTTTCACTGTATCACTCGATTACTTTCGACGTTCCCTTGGCGGTACCTCCTCAGTCGTATTTTGGAGATCGCCAGGCAGTCGAATTGGTCTCTTTCTGAGGAGCAAACATGGCTGCAACAATCACTCTCTCGGCCACCAGCGTTATCGAGAATCCTGTCGCCGGGACGGTCATCGGCACCCTGAGCGCCACGGGCGGCATCGGCAACGAGACGTTCACCTATGCCCTCGCCGACAACCTCAGCGAGCGCTTCGCCATCGTCGAAAACGGCAGCGGCGGCTATGATCTCGTCGTGAAAACCGGCGGCGGCGACCTGTTCGACTTCGAAACCGACAGTCTGAAGAGCTTTGTGCTCTCCATCAGCGCCACGGGCGACAAGGGAACAACAGCCGCTGCGACCGATTTCACCATCAACGTGACGGACAACACCGCCCCGACCGACCTTACCCTCTCGAACGCCTCCGTTGCCGAGCACGCGGTTGCAGGCACGGAAATCGGCTCTCTCTCGGCGATCGATCCCGACCTGAACGAAACCTTCAGCTTCACCCTGCTCAGCGATGCAGAGGGCCGTTTCGAGATCAAGGACGGCAAGCTCGTGGTGAAGGATGGCTCCAAGCTGGACTTCCTGACGGCGGGCTCGCACGAGATCAAAATCCAGGTCACGGATTCCGACAGCAACACCTTCGAGAAGACGCTGACGATCAGCGTCACGGATGCTCCCGAGACGCTCCCGGGCGGCACGTCGAAGAACGACAAGCTCTACGGCACCGAAGGCGCCGACCTCATCAACGGCGGAGCCGGCAACGACTGGATCTTCGGCAAGGGCGGCGACGACGTCATCAATGGCGGCCTCGGCAAGGACTTCCTGTTCGGCGGCGCCGGCAAGGACACCTTCGTGTTCGACACCCCCGTCAAGAAGGGTCACTTCGACCACATCCGCGACTTCAATGCCGCCGACGATACGATCCAGATCAGCCTGTCGGCCCTGAAATCCTTCAAGGTCAAGGTCTCCAAGGAGGACATGGGGATCTTCAAGCAGGGTGACCACGGCCACGGCGGCAAAGGCGGGTCGAAGAAGTCCACCTTCAGCCTTGACAAGGTCTTCAAGCAGGGCAAGCTCGACTCGAAGTTCTTCAGCATCGACAAGGCCAAGGATTCGAACGACTTCGTCTATTACAACAAGAAGAACGGCTTCGTGTATCTCGACATCGACGGCTCCGGCAAAGGCAAGGGCATCGAAATCGTGAAGCTCGAAAAGGGCCTTACGCTCACGGCGGACGACTTCCAGTTCATCTAAGGAAAAAATCCGTTCAGATCATCAGGCCCCGGCAGTCCTCTGCCGGGGCTTTTCATTGCATGATCCAAGTCAAGGCTCAGCTCGCTCCCTGCATTTCCCGGGAGCCTGGCCCATTTTGGCGCAGGCCCGCAGGCCCACCCGCACTCCAAGGGTGACGAAAGCTTCTCTTGCGGCTATACAGCCGAGGCCCTGAACCCGCGAATGCGGCCCCATCCCTGTTTTCTGCGTAGGCTTGGCTCATGCCCTTTTCAGTTCTGGACCTCATCGTTATCGGAGTCGTCCTGATTTCTGCCCTTCTGGCTGCGGTGCGCGGGTTCACCCGCGAGGTTCTCGCCATCGTGGCCTGGGTCGCGGCGGCGGCGGCCGCCTGGTATCTCCACCCCATGGCTCTACCGATTGCCCAGCAATACATTCACAGCAATACCGTGGCGCTCGTGGCAGCCATCGGCTCGATCTTTGTCATTACGCTGATCATCGTGTCGATCATCACGGTCCAGATCTCCGACCTGATCCTCGATTCCCGGATCGGCGCCCTCGACCGGACCCTGGGCCTGTTCTTCGGCGCGGCGCGCGGGTTTCTCATCTGCGTGATCGGCTGGGCCTTCCTGGGCTGGCTGCTCCAGGGCAAGAACCCGGAATGGGCGTCCACGTCTCGCACGCGGCCCGCCATGGAAAATACTCGCGACAGCATCATCGCCATGCTGCCCGACAATGCCGAGGCCCTGATCCAGAAGCTCCGCAACAAGGGAACGCCCGAGGCTGAGCCCGGCGAGCCTGCTGAGCCAGACCCGCAGCGCGGCGCGGCTCCAGCGGCGCCCAAGCCCCCCGCCACGCCGCAGATTCCCCAGCGACGCAGCTGAACTCGCCCGTTCACACTTTGGACAGCGACAGAATAACCGTTGGCGATCGGGCGCAGGCCCATTACATAGAGGTCGCGCCGTTGGTGGGCGTGAATCCCAAGGAAATGCTGATGTCTGCTTGGTCTGAGACGTGGCAGGTCGCCCCTAAACAGGTGGACCTCGACCTCGACGGCGATACCCTGCGCGAGGAATGTGGCGTTTTCGGCATCTACGGTCACCCGGATGCGGCCGCCATCACAGCCCTGGGCCTGCACGCCCTTCAGCACCGTGGCCAGGAGGCGGCGGGCATCGTCTCCTTCGACGGACATGTGTTCCATCTCGAGCGCAAGCTTGGCCTCGTGGGAGACAACTTCTCCGACCGCACGACCATCGAACGGCTGGAAGGCCAGTCCGCCATCGGCCATGTCCGCTACTCGACCACGGGCGAGACGGTCCTGCGCAACGTGCAACCCCTTTTCGCCGAACTCGACGGCGGCGGGTTCGCGGTTGCCCATAACGGCAACCTGACCAATGGCCTAACCCTGCGCCGCAACCTCATTCGCGACGGTGCCATCTGCCAGTCCACCACCGATACGGAGGTCATCGTCCATCTCGTCGCCCGCAGCCGCAAGCCGCGGGTCATCGACCGGTTCGTCGAGGCGATCCAGCAGATCGAAGGCGCTTTCGCGCTCGTGGCCCTCACCAACAAGAAACTGATCGGCGCCCGGGATCCTTACGGCATCCGCCCGCTCGTCATCGGCGAGCTCGACGGCCGCTATATCCTGGCCTCCGAGACCTGCGCCCTCGACATCATCGGCGCGCGCTTCGTTCGCGATGTCGCGAACGGCGAGGTCGTGGTCATCTCGGACGAAGGCCTTGAGTCCTTCCGTTTCGCCCCCGAGCAGACCGCCCGTCCCTGCATCTTCGAATACATCTATTTCGCCCGTCCCGATTCCGTCGTGAACGGACGCAGCGTGTACGAGGTGCGCAAGGGCATGGGCCGCGAGCTGGCCAAGGAATCCCCCGCCGATGCGGACGTGGTCATTCCGGTGCCGGATTCCGGCGTGCCGGCGGCCATCGGCTATGCTCAAGCCTGCGGCATGCCCTATGAGCTCGGCATCATCCGTAACCATTACGTGGGCCGCACCTTCATCCAGCCGACCCAGTCGGTGCGCGAACTCGGCGTCCGCATGAAGCATTCGGCCAACCGCGCCGCCATCGCGGGCAAGCGGATCGTTCTGGTGGACGACAGTCTCGTGCGCGGCACGACCTCGGTGAAGATCGTGCGCATGATGCGCGAGGCCGGCGCGAAGGAGGTTCACTTCCGCATCGCCAGCCCGCCGATCACGCACCCGGACTTCTACGGCATCGACACGCCGGAGAAGGAAAAGCTGCTGGCCGCGACCCACGATCTCGAACAGATGCGGGCATATATCGGGGCGGACTCGCTCGCCTTCCTGTCCATCGAGGGCATCTACCGGGCGATGGGCGAAGAGGGCCGCAACCCTGCGCAGCCACAGTTTACCGACCACTGCTTCACGGGTGACTACCCGACCCCGCTGACGGACCTAACCGTCGCAACCCCGCGCCGCCTCGCCCTTCTTGCCGAAGCCGACTGAGAATTTCGATGGACAAGCCTCTTGCAAACCGCGTCGCTGTGGTCACCGGCGCATCCCGCGGCATCGGCCGCGCGGCTGCGCTCGCGCTGGCGGAAGCGGGCGCCCACATCATCGCCCTCGCCCGCACGCAAGGGGCCCTCGAAAGCCTGGATGACGAAATCCGCGCCAAAGGCTCCTCGGCCACCCTCGTCCCGGTGAACCTGAAGGACCTCGACGCCCTCGACCGCCTCGGGGCCGCGATCTACGAGCGCTGGGGCAAGCTCGACATCCTGCTCGGCAATGCCGGCATCCTCGGCGAACTTGCCCCTATCACCCATATCGACCAGCCGGTCTGGGACGAGGTGATGGCGATCAACGTCACGGCCAATTACCGCCTCATCCGCTCCCTCGATCCGCTGCTGCGGGCCTCCGACGCCGGGCGCGCGATCTTCGTGACCTCGGGCGCAGCCCACAAGTACACGGCCTATTGGGGCGTCTACTCGATCTCCAAGGCGGCCCTGAATGCGCTTGTGCTCACCTATGCGGCCGAGACGGTCAAGACGCCGGTCAAGACCATGCTCCTCAATCCCGGCCCGCTTCGTACCTCCATGCGGCGGACGGCCATGCCGGGCGAGGACCCGCTCACCCTGAAGACGCCCGAGGATCTTGCGCCTCATATCGTGAAGCTCGCCCAGCCGTCCTGGAGCGAGAGCGGTAAGATCTACGACTTCACTCAGGATGGGAAGCTCCTCGAGCCTCAGGCCCCGGTCTGAGCGGAGCCTCCGCAGACCCGAAGTTTCAAGGCGGCCTTTTCGGGCCGCCTTTTTTGTTGCGCAGATGTGGATGACGCCAAGCTGACGGAAGTTTTCAGCAAGAATTCATTTTGGAAATAGTATTCCGCTTCTTCATCGAAGCCGGACCAAGACGCGAACGTTTCGATAAAATATTTTCCTCATCGGCGGAATATTTTCAGGAAACAAAGCATATAACCAAGACCGATCCAGGAAAGCGCGGAGAGCGGGCCGGGACCGATCGAAGGGCAGCGCGAGGGTACGGGCCGTCAGAGCACCGGCTGTCGAGCTGCTTGGGGCATTCACATGTACACTCACGCAACGACGCCGCCCACCGAGGCGGTGCGTCGGGGGCGCTTGGCCGCCCGCATCCTCCGCCACCTAGCCTCCGACAGCAAAGCCCTCGCCTTCTTGGCGGATGTCTGGACCCTGGCGAATCCCTACTGGCAATCGGACGAGAAGAGTTATGCCCGCCGCATGCTGGCGCTGCTTCTCGCCATCAAGTTCACGACCATCTGGATCTGCGTCCGGCAGAACAACTGGTATGCGAGCTTCTATGCCGCCATCGAGAGCCGTGACCTGTCAGCGTTTCTGGAGCAGATCGGCCTCTTTGGCCTGATTGCCGGCGGCTTCGTAACGTCTCTCGTCTACTCCCACTGGATCGCCGAAAATCTGAAGCTCCGGTGGCGCAACTGGCTCGTTCGGCGCTACACGCAAGACTGGCTCTCGAACCGCGCCTATTACCGCCTCCAGCTCGTCAACGAACCTGCCGCCAACCCCGATCAGCGCATCGTGGAGGACCTCGGGCTCTTCTGCGGGCAGACGATCAACCTCGTCGTCGGCTTCCTCGATGTCGGGGTGAGCCTTATCACCTTCACGACCATTCTCTGGGGTCTGAGCGGCACGATCACCGTGGCGGGGATCTCGGTCGCCGGGTATATGGTCTTCGCCATTTTCGGCTACACCTTCCTGGCGAGCTGGTTCACGCACCTCATCGGCCATCCACTCGCCAAGCTCCACAGCGCCAACCAGAACCTGGAAAGCGACTTCCGCTATGGCCTCGTGCGCCTGCGCGAAAACGCCGAAACCATCGCCTTCTACCGGGGCGAGGAGCGCGAGACCGCTCTGCTCGACGAGCGCTGGACGAAGGTTGTGCACAATTTCCGGAACATCATGCGGCGCGAGCGCTCCATCGGGCTCTTCGCCCATGCGCATGGCCAGTTCAGCATCATCCTGCCCTTCCTGCTCTCGGCTCCCCGCTTCTTCTATGGCCAGATTTCCTTTGCCCAGGTGATGCAGATCGCCGCCGCCTGCGGTGCGGTCCAGTCCTGCCTGAACTTTTTCATCACAAGCTATGGGCAGATCGCCCAATGGCGCGCGACCACCGAGCGCCTGACGGTGTTCCGGGCGAGGCTCGATGAGGCTCATGCTGTGCCGTCCTCCCCCGTCACGCTTGAGCACACGGGCGACGCCTTCGTGGTGCGCGACCTGGAGCTCTCCCTCCCCGACCACCGGACAATCGCGACCGGTCTCTCCCTGGAGGCGGGCGCCGGCGAAGCGATCCTGATCAAGGGACCATCGGGAGCCGGAAAGAGCACCATGCTCCGCGCCGTCGCGGGAATCTGGCCTCATGCCCGGGGCCATATCTCCTTCGCGGAAGGCGAGGTCTTCTTCGTGCCGCAGAAGCCCTATCTGCCTCTCGGCACCCTGCGGCAGGCGGCGTTCTACCCGTTCGCCCCGACGGCGGACGATACGGAGGTCGCGCGGGTCCTGACCGCCGTCAGGCTCGGCCATCTCGTCGACCGCCTGGACGACGAAGACAACTGGAGCCACCGGCTCTCCGGCGGCGAGCAGCAGCGCCTCGGCTTCGCGCGCGTCCTGCTGGCGAAGCCCCGCACGGTCTTCCTCGACGAGGCCACCTCCGCCCTCGACGAGGACACCGAGCGCCACGTCTACGGCCTGCTGCGCGATGCAGACTGGAAGCCGACGATCCTCAGCATCGGACACCGCTCGACCCTGGAGCAGTTCCACGACGGGGTCTTCGAGATGAAGGTTGCAGCCTGAGTTCCGCTGCCTCTCCTCAGTCGCCTCAAGGTGCGGATCAGAATCCAGGATCGTTGGACCGGGAGCTGCGCAACCCGGCCCTTCTCCTCATGGAACTCGGGAACATCTCAGATCCGTGGAGTGGGAAATCCGCGCGATATCCTACCCTCTATCCCGGATCACCGCTGCGCTTCATCGGGAAGCGCACAGATGCATTCCCCTTGCCTTTGCAATGCGGCTATCAAAAAGGCGGCGGAGCCGTGGCTCCGCCGCCTTTTCTGTGCTGTGTGTTGTCCAGTCTGGTCGACTCAGAAGTCGGTCCACTGGTTCATCGTCTGCGAGCCCTGGATGGCGTTGCGCACCAGGCTGACATTGCTGCAGTTCTCGATCGTCAGCACCCCGAG
>JBOZRS010000044.1:0-3971 GCA_050789065.1 Microvirga sp. | reverse complement strand
GCCGGTGTCAGATTTAAGGATGGCGCCGAGATCATTCCAACGCCAACACACAACGTCGCTTGATCGACCCCATCACCTAAATTCCAGTTTAACTCCCCTCAGACCCTGATGATCCGCAAGCTGGAGAGCATCTTTCCGCTCTCGGCGGAGGAGAAGCAGGCGCTCCAGGGCCTGCCGGTGCAGGTCACGGGGCTCAAGGCGGACCAGGACATCGTGCGGGTTGGCGACCGCCCCTCGCAGTGCTGTCTGCTGGTGGAGGGGTTCACCTGCATCTACAAGCTGACCACTGACGGCCGGCGCCAGATCGTGGCCTTCCATGTTCCCGGTGACATTACCGACCTGCAAAGCCTGCACCTAAAGGTGCTGGACAACAGCCTCGCGACCATGACCCCGTGCACGCTCGGATTCATCCAGCATGAGGATTTGCGCCGTCTCTGCGAGTGCTACCCCCGGATCACCGCCGCCCTCTGGCGCGAGACCCTGGTGGACGCCTCGGTCTTCCGGGAGTGGCTGCTCAATGTCGGTCGGCGCGAGGCCCCTGGCCGAATGGCCCACCTTCTGTGCGAGTTCTTCGTGCGGCTGAAGGTGGTGGGCTTGGTGCAGGACCACACCTTCGACCTGCCGATCACGCAGGGGGAGCTGGCAGACATGACGGGCATCAGCACTGTCCACGTCAACCGGGTCCTTCAGGACCTACGGGCGAAGGACCTGATCAGAACCAGGGGAGGTCAGGTGAACATTCCCGACTGGGAGAAGTTGAAGGAGGCAGCAGATTTCGACCCGCTTTATCTTCACCTTCAGCAGGATGAAGTCTCATGAGCCTGACCCTTCAGCCTGTGCGGGTGAACACCGGCTTTGAGGAAGAAGGAGTGCTGGTGTTTGACGGGCAACAGCGGCTCGTGGCCGTGATGGTCCACCTCTCGGAGGAGAACGAGGTCGCTCCGGGGCAATGGTTTCTGGAGGCGGGCTTTGGCCCCTTGAGCAGCGCCAGCCATCCTGCCTTTGACGATCTCGACGCGGTGCAGAATTGGATCAGCCAGCGCCTTGCCCATGCAGCTTGGGTCAGCTCAGCGGTTCCATGAGCCGACATATCGGATAGCCAGAGCCATAGCGTTCGTCTATCGCGGCAGAGTTCGTGGGTAGGTCTCGGGCAGCAGCCGTTCGTACACTCTCCGGATCCTGTCATAGCATTCGCATGTCTTCGCTTCGAGTCCGGTTCGGTCGGTAATGACGATCTCACTGCGGCGCTGCCGGACCAGCCCTGCCGCCTGAAGAGTTCCGACCGCTACACTCACCGTCGAACGTTGCACCCCTAGCATTCCGCTCAGGAACTCATGCGTGAGCGGCAGAGTGTCCCGATCCAGCCGATCGTGCATGTTGAGGATCCACCGGCAGCAGCGCGCCTCAACCGAGTGGACTGCATTGCACGTGAGCGTTTGGAACGTCTGGGTGAGCAGCACCTCCCCGTAGCGAAGAACCAGCCGCCTCAAGGTGGGACGGATTTTCGCCGCTTCGTTCAGGCGTTCTACCCGAATGCGCGAGGCCGTACCGGGCACCTGTACGACAAAGCGCCCGAACGCTTGGTGCGTGACCATCCCGCTGAGCAGGCCCAATCCCCCTTCGTGCCCGAACACCGCGACCTCAACGGTGCCGCCGTCCTCCAACTCGTTCACCAGCGAGACAATGGCGTCGTGAGGGAAATAGGCCCATCCCACGGTTGCGCCGGTCTCGTAGAGCACCTGTCCGTGCTTCAACTCGAGGGTTTCGAGGTCAGGTGCAAGCAGTCCGAAGTCGTCCGGATCTAGGGCGGTGAGAAGTCGGTTCATACGGTGAATGGAAGGTTGGATCCCAGTCATGGCCGGCCACCTCACCCGATCACTTTATCCCCGAGTTCGCGAGCGAGAACAGCAGGATGTCTTTACCAGCCTCGTTGACGACCTTTAGTTCGTAGCGGCTTAAGAACCCCGGCATGGCAGGCCCCACCGTGATCAAGCCGCCGCCGCTGCGAGCATGTTGGCGGGCTGCCTCGTCGCTCTCGAAGGCTTGGCCCACCATGTCATGGGCGATGATGTGCGAGCCTTGGCAAAGGTGGAAGTAATAGTGAGGCATGTCGACTCCCTCCGGTATTCGGCGGGAGCGCACGGATCTCTCAGTTGCCGGATGCCCAGGACGGTCGCTCGGCAATATGATTCCAACGCCTCGTGAGAGCTTTCGTTCGAAAGCGTTCAAATTTTGGCTCGGGGCAGGTGATGGAAAAGCCGAAGAAACGAGGCGAGTAGACACCGTGGCCCTGAGAGTTGTGCCAGGCTGTGGTCTAGTATCGTTCCGAGGCGGCGAGAGAAGACCTTGCCCTAAAAGTAATCCGCCCGGTTTCGCGCGGGCCTACCCAAAGGTGCAGCTATAAGCCCTTACTAAGGGATATGAGACGCAATGGTAGGTAAGCCCGGAAGGTCTCTTCATGGCACGAGGCGGAAGTACACCGAACGTCCGTGATGCAGCGGATACCGGACTTTGGAGCAAATGCCGATTGCCCGGACAGCATGTCTCGAAAGCCCATCGCGCCCGCTTCCTGCTGCGTGAGCCTATGGCTTTTCATGCCTATTCGCCGCCATGTCCCGTATCGGGCGCCGGTATGGAATGAACCTCCCGATAGTAGTGGGTTCCATCGCCGATGAGGACCTTGGCCAGCCCATCGATCTCCTGCACCACACGGTCGATCTGGCGGTATTCCGGACTGCCGATCGGGACGTCCGCTAACGTCCGCGTGAGGAGGTGACGAGTCGGCCGCAGGGACACTAGCAGCCTGTCGGCGATTTCCCGGGTCATGACCCGCCGGGATCGCTTCGAATGACCGTGTCGCATGGGATTGAAGCCTTAAAGTTCTCTACTTTGGTTCTCGCCCGTGGGGCGGCGATGACAAAGGTGCGCGAGCCCGTGCTCGATGCCTCATGATTAGATTGTTCGACGATGGCCTGAGCCGGAGTGGTGCGGCGTCACGTCGATCCGTCCGCGGACATATCCAAACGACAGAGCCGCAGCCAATCGTTCAATTCGTTGCTCCTGAATGAGCTGCTCGATGGTCGATCCCGGGGGAGGGTATGATAGGCATCATGACCGCAGTTGATTGGATTCCCGAGAGCGTCCGTAAATCTGCTATCCGGCGGGCGCTCGGACCTGGCGAGATGCTGTTCTGCCGGGATGATCGGCCTGATGGGCTATATCTTCTGGAGCGAGGCGAGATCCGGCTGACCCGAACGGACGCGGATGGACGGGAGATCGTCCTCTTCCGAGCCATGCCGGGCGACACCTTCGCCGAGGCGTCGCTGTTCTCCGAGACTTACTATTGTGATGCGGTCGCAAGTCTTCCCAGCGTCGTCCGCCTCCTGCCGCGATCTGCCGTGCTCGGGGCCTTCGCGTCCGAGCCGGACACTGCTCAGGCTTTCATGGCCACCCTTGCCCGCCAGGGGATGGCGCTGCGGACCCGGCTCGAGAACCGGAACTTGCGCACGGCGCGCGAGCGTGTCCTGCATTACCTAGGGCTTCAGGCGGGCGCTCAGGACCGCGTGGTCCGGTTGAACGGTGACCTGAAGACAATGGCGTCGGAACTCGGGCTGACGCACGAGAGTCTGTACCGGACGCTGGCCACCCTCAAGGCCGAGGGCGTGATCGAGCGGAGAAAAGGAGAGATCAGGCTCACGGCCCTCTCCGTATGATCAAAGTTCTGTATTGGCTCTCGCTTGTGAGGCGGGGGTGACAAAGGCCTGGTGACGCTCCATCAATCTTGGAGATCATATCCTTCCAGGCCTTGCGAGACCATTTTGTCGGGAGGGAGCAGGGTAGTTGGCAGCCTACTGGACCTGCATTGATACCCTAGGGTAGGGGACTCACCCAAGCCATTGAGTGACGGTCGCGACGAGGACGATAGCAGCGAGATAATTCACAGCCAGCCGGTCGTATCGCGTTGCGATCCG
>JBOZRS010000005.1:0-3986 GCA_050789065.1 Microvirga sp. | reverse complement strand
TAAAGATCGCCACGGAAGGCGCTTACGCCCCGTGGAACTTCACGGGCGCGGGCGGCAAGCTCGAGGGCTTCGAGATCGATCTGGCCAATGATCTGTGTGCGCGCATGAAGGTGAAGTGCGAGATCGTGGCGCAGGACTGGGATGGCATTATCCCGGCGCTGCAGGCCAAGAAGTACGACGCCATCATGGCCGCCATGACGATCACCGACAAGCGCAAGGAAGTCATCGACTTTTCCATTCCGTACGCGGATACGCCAAGTGCCTTCCTGGTGGCGAAGAACTCGCCGCTGGCCAAGATGCCGGGCACGGGCCAGATCTTCAACCTCGGCTCCCAGCAGGCCGCGGCCGAGAAGGCCATCAGCGACCTGAAGCCGCTCCTGAAGGGCAAGGCCATCGGCGTCCAGGTCTCGACGATCCAGGCCAATTTCGCCGACAAGTACTTGAAGGATGTGGCCGAGATCCGCGAATACAAGACCACCGAGCAGCATGACCTCGATCTCTCGGCCGGCCGCATCGATGCAGTCTTCGCCGGGGTCGGTCAGATCACCGGCACTCTCGAGAAGCCCGAGTTCAGCAAGGACTATACCATCGTGGGGCCTAAACTCACGGGGGGGCTTCTCGGAGCCGGAATTGCCGTGGGCATGCGCAAGGATGAAGCCGACCTCAAGAAGTCCTTTGACGAGGCGATTCAGTCCGCCATCAAGGACGGCACGATCCAGAAGCTCTCCATGAAGTGGTTCAAGGTCGACGTCACGCCCCAGAGCTAGAGCATCGGACCCAAAAGTGGACTTGCACTTTTGGGATCAGCTCCGATGCTCCTTCTCTGGGCTGGCGCATCGTTCAACGCGGAAAACCGGATCCACTTTTCGCTGACGCGGACCTCCGGTTCCGCACGATGCGCTAGGACCAGCATGCAGCGGGGTGTGCAAACAGGCGCATCCCGCCTCTATGGATAGTGCGGAATGGCGGTCAATCGAATGCAGCCCGAACCTGACATCGTGGTTGTCGGGGGCGGCCTCATGGGCGCTTGCCTGGCCTGGGGCCTTTCACGACAAGGGTTGCGAGTCTGCGTGCTCGACGAGGGCGACATCGCCCTGCGCGCGTCCCGCGCGAACTTCGCCCTCATCTGGGTGCAGGGGAAGGGGATCGGCTTTCCCGCCTATACGGCTTGGACGAAATCCGCGGCAGCGGCTTGGCCGCGTCTGGCGGCGGACCTCGAGTCCGATACCGGAATCGATGTCGGTCTCGACCAGCCCGGCGGATTCACGCTTTGCCTCTCGGACCGGGAACTACAGGCAAACGTCGATGCGATGAAGCGCCTGCACAGTCAGCCCGGCGCGGTGGCCCATCCTTACGAGGCACTCGATCATGCCCAAACGAAGGCATACCTGCCCATGATCGGTTCCAATGTAACCGGAGCGATTTATTGCCCGCTGGATGGCCATGTGAACTCGCTTCGGCTGTTCAGAGCCTTGCACGCCGCATTCAGAATCCGGAGCATCGATTATCGCGCCGATCATGCCGTTCACATGATCGAGCCGCAGGCGGACGGCTTCCTGCTGAAGGGATCCTGGGGCGAGGTCAGGGCTCCGAAGATCGTTCTCGCGGCCGGGCTCGGGAATGCTCGGCTCGCCGCCATGGTGGGCCTAGAGGCCCCGATGAAGCCCAGTCGCGGCCAGATCATCGTCACCGAGAAGGCTTCTCCGTTCCTTCGGTATCCTATCGTCACGGTGCGCCAGACCGACGAGGGCAGCGTCATGATTGGCGACAGTGAGGAGGCCAATGGTGCGAGCCTCATGACCGATCATGGAATCTCGTCCGTCATGGCCGACAGGGCCATCAGGATGTTCCCTGTCCTGGCTGACCTGAACGTCGTCAGGACCTGGTCGGCCCTCCGGGTGATGACGCTGGACGGCTGCCCCGTCTACGAGCAGTCCGAGGTTTGCCCCGGAGCCTTCATCGCGATGGCCCATTCGGGCGTCACACTTGCTCCCCAGCACGCCTTTGCCCTGGCGCAGGCGATCGCGGACGGAACCATTCCCAACGAGATTTCAGTCTTCGGAACCAGGAGGTTTCATGTTTCGGCGTGTGCCTGACCGCATGGAGAACCCGGTGACGATCACGTTCGATGGAACTCCGGTCACCGCATTCTCCGGGGATAGCGTCGCGGCGGCGCTCCTGGCTGCCGGGATCCCCATCTGCCGTACGACTCCCGTTTCGGGTGCAGCGCGGGGACCCTATTGCATGATGGGTGTTTGCTTCGAGTGCCTTGTCAGAATCGACGGCGTAGGCAATCGACAGGGCTGCCTCGTGCCCGTCCGTGACGGCATGAAGGTCGAGACTCAGAAGGGCTCCCATGTCCTGCCAGCGGAACCGGCGCCATGACATGCGCGACCGGTGGCGCTCAGGCTCGGACCGTGAGGGATCTCGCCGACAGCTATGATGTCGTCGTCGTCGGGGCAGGACCTGCCGGACTTTGCGCCGCGACGACCCTATCGAAGCGCGGAGCGCGGACGCTCCTCGTTGATGAGAACCAATCTCCCGGCGGCCAGATCTACCGCTCCGTGCTCATGGCGCAGGAGGCCGATCGCCGGCGCCTGGGAGCCGATTACTGGCGGGGGCGGACGATCGCCGAGGACTTCCTTGCCTCCGGGACCCAGTACGCTCCCGCAACGACGGCGTGGAGCGTCGGGCCGCTCTATGACGGTGGCAGCAGGATCGTCGGGCACGAGGTTGGGGTCTCGGGCGCCGGAATGGCGCGCCTGATCCGCGCACGTCAGGTCGTGCTCGCGACCGGTGCGCTCGAACGGCCCTTTCCCATACCCGGCTGGACCTTGCCCGGAGTCATGACGGCGGGTGCCGCGCAGATCGCCCTGAAGGCATCCGGATTGGTCCCGGAGGGCCGGGTGGTCATCGCAGGAACGGGACCGCTCCTGTACCTGCTGGCCGCGCAGCTGATCGAAGCCGGTGCGTCCGTCGCTGCCGTTCTCGACACCACACCCAAGAGGAACTGGCTCAATGCCTTGCGCCATGCCCCTGGTTTTCTGACCTCGCCCTACGCCATCAAGGGAGTGAAGCTGCTCAAGACTGTGCAGAGCCGGACGAAAGTGGTTCGTTGGGTCTCGGTGCTGTCGGCCAGGGGAGAGGAGACGCTGAAGGAGGTCGTCTGGACCGCAAGAGGGCAGGAGCACCGACTGGCTGCGGATCTCCTCATGCTGCATCAGGGCGTCGTTCCCAACATCAATTTCTCGAACGCGGCCGGCTGTGAGCACGAATGGGACGCGACGCAGCTCGCTTTTCGGCCGCGGGTCGACGAGTGGTACGAAACCTCGATTTCCGGACTTGCGATTGCCGGGGATGGAGCGGGAATCCACGGAGCGGAGGCCGCGGCTCTCCAGGGTGAGCTGGCCGGGCTTGGATGCGCCTCCCGGCTCGGGTTGATAGACCGTCAGAAACGGGAGCAGCGCGCGTCCCTGCTGAGAGCGCGACTCGCAAAGGCCACACGAGGGCGGGAATTCCTCGATGCCTTGTACCAGCCTTCCAAGCCCTTCAGGGTTCCGCAGACCTCCGAGACCATTGTCTGCCGCTGCGAGGAAATCTCCGCAGGTCAGATTCGGGCATCGGTGAACGCTGGGGCAATCGGTCCGAACCAGATGAAGGTATTCCTCCGGTCAGGGATGGGACCGTGCCAAGGCCGACTCTGCGGGCTGACAGCAACGGAACTGATCGCGGACGAACGCGGGGTGAGCCCCGACAAGGTCGGCTACTACCGTCTGCGCTTTCCGATCAAGCCATTGCGACTGCGGGAGCTGGCCTCCTTGCCGCAATCCGATGCCGCCAAGGTGGCGGTCCTGGCCGATCTTGCCGACACGCACGTCCCGAAGTCCGACTAGAGCAGTTTCGGCTTAGACGGGCTCATATCCGCTATTCCTGAGGTAGTTCCGGCACTCCTCAGGCGAGAACTCATCGAGCAGTTCTCCGATGGT
>JBOZRS010000043.1:0-41814 GCA_050789065.1 Microvirga sp. | reverse complement strand
GGGACAACGGTGTGGTCATGGCGAGCCTCTGTGCTCACGCCCCTGGCCATCATCGAGTCAGATCTTCCGATTCCGTTCAACCCCAAACCGCTCTAGTCCCCCGGTTGGCGGATGCTCCGACGCAAGGCGTGGCCCTGGGCCACGCCTTGAGTTCGGTGTGTCATCCTGTTGACGAGTGACGCGCGCTCGGTGGCCTTTACTCCGCGGCCTCCTGGCGTCCTGCCTGCCCGATGATCTTCCACACTGCTTGAGGCGTGGCCGGCATGTCGACATGACGCACGCCATAATCGGAGAGAGCATCGACGACGGCGTTCATCACCGAGGGGAGCGAGCCGGCGCAGCCAGCCTCGCCGCAGCCCTTGGCGCCAAGCGGGTTGCTGGGCGTCGGCTGAGGGCGGCTCTCGAAGGTGAAGACCGGCGGGGCGTCTTCCGCGCGAGGCAACTGGTAATCCACGTAGGATCCCGTGATGAGCTGGCCCTCCTCGTCGAACAGGGTCTGCTCCATTAGAGCCTGGCCGATGCCCTGCACCACACCCCCATGTAGCTGGCCCTCGACCAGCATCGGGTTCACCAGCGTGCCGAAATCGTTGACCATGGCGTAACTCACCACTTCGGTGATGCCCGTCTCCGGGTCGATTTCCACCTCGGCGATATGGCAGCCGTTCGGGTAGGCGGCGGGAGCATGCTTGAACACATGGTCCACGCTTAATGTCCTGGGTAGCTCCGACGGGAGCTCTAACCCCTCATTGAGCTTCTGCGCCAGTTCCATGATGCCGATGCTGAGGTCCGTTCCGGCGATGGTGAAGCGTCCCTCCACGAACTCGATATCGGAAACGCCCGCCTCGAGCACGTGGGCAGCGATCTGTTTTCCCTTGTCGACGACCAAGGCGCTCGCTTCGATGATGGCTGCACCGCTCGCCATGATCGACTTGGAGCCGCCCGTGCCGCCGCCCGCGATCAGCCGGTCGCTGTCGCCCTGAACGAGGCGGATCCTGTCAAAGGGCACGCCCAGCTTGGAGTGCAGCACCTGCGCGAAGGGGGACCAATGGCCCTGGCCATAGTCGAGCGTGCCGGTGACGATCGTCACCGAGCCGTCCGCCTCGAAGTGAATTCCGCCCATTTCGTTGGTGGGCGGAGCCGTCACCTCCAAGTAGCAGCCAATGCCGCGGCCGCGCAGCTTGCCGTGCCTGCGGCTTTCCTCGCGCCGTGCGGCAAAGCCATTCCAGTCCGCGGCTTCCATGGCGCGGTCCAATAGACCGGGGAAATCCCCGCTGTCGTATGTCGTGCCGGCGGGGGTTGCCCAGGGAAGAAGGTCAGGCGTCACCATGTTGCGGCGGCGAAGCTCGGCTTTGTCGATACTCATCTCGGTAGCCGCCGAATCGATGAGCCGCTCCATATAGTAGTTGCCCTCGGGCCGCCCCGCGCCCCGATAGGCCCCGATTGGAACCGTGTTGGTGACTGCGCATATCGTGTTCACCTCCACCAGCGGCGTACGGTACATGCCGATGGAATTCTTGGCGATGTTGATGGTCGTCATCATCGGCCCGACCGGCGTCAGATAGGCGCCCATGTTGCCGTAGCCGGTGAAGCGGGTAGCCAGGAAGCGCCCGTCCTCGTCGAGCGCCAGCTCGGCCACAACCTCCATGTCACGGCCGTGATGGTCGGACACGAAGCTCTCCGAGCGCTGGTCAGTCCACTTCACGGGTCGATTCAGCTCACGGGCGGCGTGCATCAGGCAGATATATTCAGGGAAGACAGAAGCCTTCATGCCGAAGGAGCCGCCGACGTGCCCCGTGATGAGGTGCATCCGTTCGTGGGGCACTCCCATCGCTTCCGCAAGCTGGTTGCGGTTGCCGAAAACGCCCTGGCTCGGGGCGTGCAGGGTGAAGCGCTCCGTTTCACGGTCGTAGCTCGCAACGGCGGCGCGCGGCTCCATGGCGTTCACCACGACGCGGTTGTTGCTGAGCGACAGCCGGGTCACATGCGTGGCCTTGGCGAAGGCCTCGGCAACCTTGGCGCTGTCGCCATAATGATAATCGACAATGAGATTGCCGGGAGCTTCGTCATAGATCTGCGGCGCATCGGGACGGATGGCGTCCTCGACGCTGGTCACGGCCGGCAGCACGTCGATGTCGAGGGACACGGCCTCCGCCGCGTCGCGCGCCTGAAATGCGGTCTCGGCGATGACCACCGCCACCGGGTCGCCCACGAAACGCACCTTGTCGGTCGCCAGCGCCCCACGAACCGGCCGCGCCATGGGCGAGCCGTCGCGGTTCGGGAAGTTGATCACGCACTTCAGCGGACCGTAGTTCATCGGCGCGAGGTCGGTCCCGGTATAGACGGCCACCACACCGGGCATTGCCCTGGCGGCCTCGGTATCCACGCCATTGAGCACCCCATGGGCATAGGGGCTGCGCACGAAGGCCGCATAGAGTTGCCCAGGAAGGCTCACGTCGTCCGTGTATCGCCCCTGGCCGCGGACCAGGATGGGATCCTCCTGGCGTTTTACGGGCTGGCCGATGCCGAACTGCATCGTTGCGAGGTCGTCGATCGTGGTCCGCACGTTCATGAACAACACCTTGGATCGATGGGGAGGCCGGTTTGGGCCAGAACTCAGGCGCGGCCCCAGATGAAGTTGAAATCAGGTCCTGAATTTAGCGCACTGCCTCTGCGGGACGAGAGGAATGCGTACAAGCTGGAGCCCGGTGGTGCAAGTATCGGGTGACATTATGGAGGTATGCCGCCCCCTTCACGTCGCAAGCCCGGCGCCGGCTGATATCGGCCACGTTCGCCCGAGCGGCACCTCTTCTACCGGGATCACGATACGATTTTGATAGCATTCCGGCCGAAACTGAGTTTCAATGGCAACATCAAGTCCTCGGCCTGCGACGTTAGGATTCAGCAATGGATCAGGACTTCGGCTTCCCACCTAAAGATCTGCCTCTCCGTGACGACATCCGACTTCTGGGTCGCCTCTTGGGCGACACCATTCGCGAGCAGGAGGGCGAGGCGGTATTCAACATCGTCGAGCGCATCCGCCAGACCTCGGTCCGCTTCCATCGCGACGAGGACGATGCGGCCCGACGGGAGCTCGAGACCATCCTCGACAGCCTCTCGCGGGAGCGGACGAACCAGATCATCCGCGCCTACAGCTATTTCTCGCATCTCGCCAATCTCGCCGAGGACCAGCACCATATTCGCCGCTCCCGCGCTCACGCCATGGCGGGAGCCCATGCCCCCGAGGCCCCATCTCCGCGCGAGGGCACAATGGCCCGTGCGCTCAAGCTCGCGCGAGAATCCGGCGTGTCCCAGGCTGCCCTCCAGTCCTTCTTCGCCTCCGCGCTGGTCGTTCCCGTCCTGACGGCGCACCCCACGGAGGTGCGCCGCAAGAGCACCATCGACCGGGAGATGGAGATCGCGCAGATCCTTGCTCAGCGTGACCGGCAACAGCAGACGCCGGAGGAGGATGCTGCGAGCGAGGAGGCTCTGCGCCGCGCGATCCTCACTCTATGGCAGACGAGCATTCTGCGGCGGACGCGGCTCAAGGTCATCGACGAGGTCGTGAACGGCCTCTCCTATTATGATTATACCTTCCTTGAGGAGCTGCCACGCTTCTATGCCTCCCTGGAGGACCAGCTCGCCAGGACGGACCCGGCCTGGAGCAATGTCGAGCTCCCCTCGTTCCTGCGCATGGGAAGCTGGATCGGCGGCGACCGCGACGGCAATCCCTTCGTCACGTCGGACGTGCTGCGTCAGGCCCTGCAGCTGCAGAGCCGGCATGCGTTCGGCTTTTATCTGGAGGAGCTCCATTGCCTCGGCGGGGAACTCTCCCTCGACAGCCGCTACGCCTCTTTCTCCGATCAGGTGCGGACGCTTGCTCAATCATCGCCCGACTTGTCGCCGCACCGTCAGGATGAGCCTTACCGCAGGGCGATCTCAGGCATGTACGCGCGCCTCGCCGCCACCGCCGCCGCTCTCGGGCACGACGATATCGCCCGCCATGCGGTCGGCACGGCACCCGCCTATTCCAGCGTCAAGGAGTTTGCGGACGATCTTTCCTCCCTGCATCTCTCGTTGAAATCCAACGGCTCGGCTTCCCTTGCACGAGGGCGGCTGCGGAAACTGCGACGCGCGCTCGACGTATTCGGTTTCCATCTGGCGAGCCTCGACCTGCGCCAGAATTCCGACGTCCATGAACGCGTTGTCGCTGAGCTGTTTGAGCGTGCAGCACCTGGGACAGGCTATCAGAGCCTGCCCGAGGACGAGCGTGTCGCGCTCCTGTTGAGTGAGATCAAAACTCCACGGCCGCTGACCTCGCCATATCTCGACTATACAGAGGAGACAGCCTCGGAACTCGCCATCGTTCAGGAGGCTGCACAGGCCCATCGGCGCTACGGCCCGGCAGCCGTGCCGAACTACGTGATCTCAAAGGCCAGCGCCCCCTCGGACGTCCTGGAGGTCGCCCTTCTCCTGAAGGAGGCGGGTCTCCTGCGTCCGAGCGAAGGTGAACTCCACGTCAATATCGTCCCCCTCTTCGAGACGATCGCCGATCTGCGGCACTGCAGCCGCATCATGGATACGCTGTTCGGCCTGCCCGACTACATGCAGCTCCTTCGCAGCCGTGGGGAGGCGCAGGAGGTGATGCTCGGGTATTCAGACAGCAACAAGGATGGCGGCTTTCTCACCTCCGGATGGGAGCTCTACAAGGCCGAGATCGAGCTCGTCGAGGTCTTCAAGCGCCAAGGCGTGGCCCTGCGCCTTTTCCACGGCCGCGGCGGATCGGTGGGGCGCGGCGGCGGGCCGAGCTACCAAGCCATCCTGGCGCAGCCGGGCGGCGCAGTGCAGGGCGCCATCCGCATCACCGAGCAGGGCGAGGTCATCGCCGGCAAATATTCCAATCCGGACCTGGGCCGTCGCAATCTCGAGATCCTGGCGGCGGCCACGTTTGAAGCCTCCCTGCTGCATTCGGGTCAATCAGCTCCGCGTTCCGAATACCTCGCCGCGATGAAGGAACTCTCCGAGAGTGCCTATCGGGCCTACCGCGCCCTTGTCTACGAGACCGAAGGTTTCGAGCGCTATTTCTGGGAATCCACTGTCATCGGCGAAATCGCCAATCTGAACATCGGCAGCAGGCCCGCCTCGCGCACGAACTCCCGACGCATCGAGGATCTTCGGGCAATCCCCTGGGTCTTCGGCTGGGCGCAATGCCGCCTCATGCTACCGGGGTGGTACGGCTTCGGCTCAGCGGTCAGCGAATGGATCGAGGCCCATCCCGAGAATGGCCTTGGGCTGCTGCAGGCGATGTACCGTGAATGGCCCTTCTTCAAGGCTCTCCTGTCGAACATGGACATGGTGCTTGCCAAGAGCAACATCGCCATAGCGTCACGCTATGCGCAGCTGGTGGAGGACAAAGCATTGCGCGAGGCGATCTTCCCGCGCCTGCGGCGGGAATGGGAGGCCTCCATCCAGAAGCTGCTCGCCATCACCGAGCAGAAATCGCTCTTGGACGGCAACCCACTCCTGGCCCGCTCCATCCGCAACCGCTTCCCCTATCTCGATCCGATGAACCACCTGCAGATCGAGCTGCTGAAACGACATCGTTCGGGCGATGCTGACGATCAGGTCGTGCAGGGCATTCACCTGTCGATCAACGGCATTGCGGCGGGCCTGCGCAACAGCGGTTGAACATACAGTTGGGCTCGGCTTCCAGGCGACCCCGAAGCAAGCCACGCTTCCTTCAGAACAACGAGAAAACGGCAGGGACATCAGGATACAATTACAGGAGTGTCGAGACCTCCTCATGCGGTCGGCAACACGCTCGCAGGCGGACGCCTCTGTCACCAAGCCGGATCCAATGCTTGCGGGTTCGCCCTGATGGACAATCCGGTGCAGTCCCAGACCATGAGCGCATCAGCCGGATAAAAACGGGTATAGGCCGGCAAAGGCCTTGTTGCCGTCAGCATGACCGGAGCGAGCGCCCATCGCCGCAATCTTAGCAATATACCATCATCAGCCGGCAAGGCTGGATCAAGCCGGATGGCTTCAGCGTTGAAGCGAGATCCAGAGGCTCCTGCCAACGCGGACGGATATCAGCTCCGCAAGAGCAGGAGAACGTTCGCTTTGCACCAATAGTCATCGGGCTGGAGCCTGCCGCTAAAGCGAAGCTCCAGCCATCGTTTGAAAGACCAAAGTAATGGAAGCCATCACTTCACCAGTCGGCAGAAGCGACAAACCGGAAACTGCAGCGACAAGCTCCGAGGCAGCAGTCGATAACCGCTCGCGTATCCGGGCCATCATCGCCAGCTCATCGGGCAATCTCGTTGAATGGTACGATTTCTACGCTTACGCCTTCACGGCCCTTTATTTCAAGGACGCCTTCTTTCCCGGGACGGATCAAACCGTGCAGCTGCTCAACACCGCTGCCGTCTTCGCCATCGGGTTCCTGATGCGCCCCATCGGGGGCTGGCTCTTCGGGCGCGTTGCCGACCGATATGGCAGGCGCATATCCATGCTGATCTCCGTGACCATGATGTGCGGTGGATCGCTCGTCATCGCGCTCCTGCCGACTTACGCCTCAATCGGTATTCTGGCACCGATCCTGCTGCTCCTGTCCCGCATGCTGCAAGGCTTGTCCGTCGGAGGTGAGTACGGCACGAGCGCCACCTACATGAGCGAGGTCGCACTCGCCGGAAAACGTGGTTTCTACGGCTCGTTCCAATATGTGACGCTGATCGGAGGGCAGCTTCTCGCGTCCCTCGTAGTGCTGCTGGTGCAGTTGTCGCTGAGCCCTGACCAATTGCGGGCCTGGGGCTGGCGCATTCCATTCCTCATCGGTGCCGCCACGGCAGTTGTCGCGCTCTACCTCCGCCGCACGCTCCACGAAACCTCGACTGCGGAAACGCGCGCCCATAAAGAAGCCGGCAGCATCGGCGGAATCTGGACTTATCACCGCCGCGCTTTCCTGACGGTCTTGGGCTACACGGCAGGCGGATCGCTGATCTTCTACACCTTCACGACCTACATGCAGAAGTATCTGGTCAACACCGCCCATATGAACGACCGCACCGCCAATATCGTCATGACCGCCGTGCTGTTTACCTACATGGTCATCCAACCGCTCTTCGGGACCATTTCGGACCGCATCGGCCGCAAGACTTCCATGCTGATCTTCGGAGCGCTCTCGACACTGTGCACGGTGCCCCTGCTTCACGCTATCGGCGGAGTCACAAGCCCGGTGATGGCCTATATCCTGGTGATGGCAGCGCTCGCCATCGTGTCGTTCTACACCTCGATCAGCGGTCTGGTGAAAGCCGAGATGTTCCCGGCCCAGGTGCGGGCGCTGGGGGTCGGCTTGGCCTATGCCATCGCCAACGCGGTCTTCGGCGGCTCGGCGGAGTATGTGGCGCTGCTGTTCAAGGACCGCGGGGTCGAGACCTGGTTCTTCTGGTATGTGACCATCATGTGCGCCATTGCGTTCCTCACTTCCATCCAGATGCCGGACAGCCGAAAGCACGGCTATCTGCAAGGTCAGGGGACCGAGTAGAACAGGGGACCGCTCTGTGAGCCATCCGACTCCCGATAGAGCACACGGCTCCCGACCGAGGCGCTTGGCTTCGGCTGGGGAGCTCTCGGCGGAGCAGGCTCTCGCCTACACCGCATCGCTCTGGGCATCCGGCCGCGCAGCCATGAAGGCCGGGAGGGCTGCGCACGCAGCATCTGCGGCGCAGATGTTGGGATAGCCTTCGAGGGGAATGTTCAGACGTCGCGCGTTGTAGACCTGGGGCACCAGATAGATATCTGCGAGCGTTGGCTCTGCGCCGAAGGCGAAGGGGCCGGGCTCAAGGATGTTCTCAAGGGCATTGAACCCTTCCCTGATCCAATGCGTGTACCACTCGTCGATGGAGGCCTGATCCTGCCCCATCCGGCGCTTCAGGTAGCGCAGGACTCCGATATTGTTGAGCGGATGGATATCGCACGCGATGAGAGCACAGGCGGCTCGGATTCGCGCTCTTGCCAGCAGGTCCTCCGGCAGAAGCGGCGGATCGGGATAACGTTCTTCCAGATATTCCAGAATGGCGGGCGACTGGATGAGGACATCGTCGCCCGCCACGAGGGCCGGAACACGGCCCTGTGGGTTGATGGCCGTGAAGGCGGGATCGCCCTGCCCGCCCCTGACGAGATCGATGGGGACAGCCTCATACGCAATCCCTTTCAGCGCAAGCGCGATCCGCACCCGATAGGCCGCAGAGGAACGGAAGTAGGTGTAAAGCTTCACGACACCACCTCAACGGGCCAATTTCAGGATGCGCGAGCCGCTTTATACAAATCCGCGAAACGGTCCCGCAGAACGTTCTTCTGCACCTTTCCCATCGTGTTGCGGGGGAGCTCGTCGGCAAAGAGAACCCGCTTCGGCTGCTTGTATTTGGCCAGCCTCCCATCAAGCGCGGCC
This sequence comes from Microvirga sp., assembly GCA_050789065.1. Classification (GTDB taxonomy): domain Bacteria; phylum Pseudomonadota; class Alphaproteobacteria; order Rhizobiales; family Beijerinckiaceae; genus Microvirga. The sequence goes on along the minus strand of JBOZRS010000043.1, from coordinate 33,365 downwards.
AGAATATCGCTTTCGGTAAGTTGAGCGGTACGGTTCTTGACCACCACCGCCGTCACGCCCTCGCCGAAGTCGTGGTGCGGCACGCCGATGACGGCGCTCTCGACGACACCGTCGATGGCATCGATCTCGCTTTCGATCTCCTTGGGATAGACATTGTAGCCCCCGGTGATGATCAGGTCCTTGCCTCGCCCGAGGATGTGCACGTAGCCCCTCTGGTCGATCTTGCCGAGATCCCCGGTGATGAAGAATCCGTCCGGCCGGAACTCGGCAGCGGTCTTTTCGGGCATGCGCCAGTATCCCTTGAAGACGTTCGGCCCCTTGACCTCGATCATCCCGATCTCGTCGGTTCCGAGCTGACGCCCGGTTTCGGGATCGGCGATGCGGACATGCACTCCCGGCAGCGGGAGGCCGACTGCACCTGGGATCCGGTCCCCATCATAAGGATTGGACGTGTTCATGTTGGTTTCGGTCATGCCATAGCGTTCGAGGATGGCATGCCCCGTCCGCTCTTGCCACTCGCGGTGCGTGTCGGATAGGAGCGGCGCCGATCCGGACACGAAGAGGCGCATGTGCTTCGTCGCATCCCGCGTCAGCCGCGGATCCTGCAACAGGCGAACGTAGAAGGTCGGAACACCCATCAGGCAGGTGGCCCGTGGCATGAACCGGAAGATCTCGTCGGGGTCGAACTTCGGCAGGAAGATCATCGAGGCGCCGGAGAACAGGCAGACATTGCTTGCGACGAAAAGACCATGCGTATGAAAGATCGGCAACGCGTGGATCAGCACATCGGCATCGCTAAAGCGCCATGCTTCACGCAATGTCTCCGTGTTGGAGACGAGATTATCGTGGGTCAGCATGGCCCCCTTCGAGCGCCCGGTCGTGCCCGACGTATAGAGAATGGCCGCGAGATCATCCCCCTGGCGCTGGATCGTCTCGAAGTCGCCCGACTGCCCGTCGGCCGCCGCCGTTAGCGTGCCCTCTCCCGTCGCATCGAGCGTCATGATGCTTGCCCCGACCGCATCGGCGAGAGGCTGGAGGCTTTCACGCCTTGCGGGATCGCACACGAAAACCTTGGGTTCGGCATCGCTCAGGAAGTACTCGATCTCGGCCGGCGTATAGGCGGTGTTGAGCGGCAGGAAGACGCCGCCGGCCCGCACGGTCGCCAGATAGAGAACGAGAGCCGGCACCGATTTCTCGACTTGCACGGCCACGCGATCACCGGGTTCGACGCCCTGCCCGACGAGAACCTGGGCGAGACGCCCGGCCCAGGACACGAGATCGCCATAGGAGAAACGTCGGCCATCGGCCATTTCGATCGCGGTCTTCTGCGGGTTCGAGATCGTCCGAGCGAAGCGGTCAAACAGATTTTGGTTCATCGGGAAGGCACCAGATCCTTGGAAGGAAGATCAACACGAAGGGTTTTCTTGACGGCCGAAGAGGCAGCCACCACGCCATTCTCGGCGAAAGCCTCATGGTTCTTCTCGATCTCATCGAGAGCGTAGAGGTAATTCACCATCAACCCGTGAGACTGGCTCAGGCCCTTGGGCGATACATCGCCGAGAAAGTTGAGGCGCTCCAGCCGGGCGCCATTGCCGAGATGAAAGCGGGCCACAGGGTCCACCGGGCGCCCCGCCGTCGTCTTGGCCTTGAGGAAGTAATATGCGGCAGCGGGCAGGAGGACTTCCCTGACTCGGTCGGCCACTGCCGGATCCGCATTCCATCCTGGCTCGTCGAGGAGGCGAAGCACGTCCTTCGAGGCCGCATCGAGGCAGGCAGACGCCTCGACCTTCCGCTCGCGAGACAGCCACGCGGCGAAGCCCGGAACGGGAGACAATGTCACGAAGGATTTCAGGTTAGGCAATTCGCGCTTGAGGTTTTCGACCACCTGCTTGATGAGGAAGTTGCCGAAGGACACGCCTCCGAGCCCCCGCTGGGTATTGGAGATCGAATAGAAGACCGCTGTCGTGGCTTCGGAAGCGGCGATAGGTGTGCGGGACAGATCCAGCAGCGGACCGACGGCGCCCGGAATGCCCTTGGTCAGAGCGACTTCGACGAAGATCAGCGGCTCGTCGACGAGCTGCGGATGGAAGAAGCCATAACAGCGCCGATCTTCCGGCTGGAGGCGATTGCGCAGGTCATCCCAATCCTGAATGGCATGAACTGCCTCGTAGCGGATGATCTTCTCCAGGATATTGGCGGGCGTCGTCCAATCGATCGGCCTCAGCACGAGGAACCCTCTGTTGAACCAGGAAGAGAACAGGTGAACGAAATCGGCATCGACAGCCCGCAAGTCAGAGTGATCCGGGATGTAGCCCAGAAGCTCCTCACGCATCTGGACAAGGGATGAGGTTCCACCCGGCGCCAGGTTCAGGCGCCGGAAGAGTTCCTGACGACGCGGCTCGGCTGCCGTGTGAAGAGCATTGATCGCATCCGGACCTGCATCCTTCCGGAACGCCTCGATGGCAAGCTCGATGCTTCTTCGGTCGGGCCCGAACCTCTCCGCCAGCGCGTTCAGGAATGCAAGACGCTCCGGCGCGGTCGCGGCCGCATAGCTCGCGAGCAGCGTCTGCGCGAGCGCCACGCCGGAAGCCTCACCGCGCCGGGAGAGAAGGAGTTCTCCGAGCGCAATGAGATCGACCTGAGGAATGGCCGCGCGTGCGCTTCTGCGCCCCAGCAGTGCCCTTCCCCGTTCGGTCAGCGTATCGAGAAGATCGCCGAAGAAAGTCGAAGCATCATCGATGCCGAGCGTTGATGAGTTCTGTTTCATCTGCGATCCCCCTCGATCATCAACATCAGCGTCCCGAGACCGGCCCCATGACAAGGTCGGGCAGCAGGGTCGCAATTCCGGGAACAAGACAGAGCAGCAGCACTGCCAGCGCCATCAGGAGCACGAACGGCACCGTGCCCCAGATCACGTCCTTCAACGGGATGTCCGGCGCAATGTTCTTGATCACGAAGATGTTGAGACCCACGGGCGGATGGATCAGTCCCATCTCCATGACGATCGTCATGACGACGCCGAACCAGATCAGGTCGAAGCCTGCTGCCTTGAGAGGCGGCAGAATGATCGGTGCGGTCATCAGAATAATCGAGACGGGAGGGAGGAAGAACCCGAGCACGATCACGAGCCCGAGAATCGCGGCGAGCAGGACCCATTTGGACAGTTGCATCGCCACGATGGCCTGAGCCGCAGCCTGGCTGATGTGCAGGTAGCTCATCACGTAAGAGTAGAGCAGCGACATGCCGATGATGAGCATCAGCATGGTCGACTCCCGCAGGGTCGAGGTCAGGATCGGCTCCAGGTCAGAGGCCCGCCAGACGCCATAGATCATGGCGATGAGCGCGAGAGCCAGGATGCCGCCCAAACCTGCCGTCTCCGACGGCGTGGCATAGCCGCCGTAGAGCGCCACCATTACGCCGGTCAGGAGAATGATGAACGGCAGAACCCGCGGAAGAGCGCCGAAGCGCTGCGCCATCGTGTATTCATCCTTCTGCAGGATGTCGTGACGGGTACCCTCCTTCTCGTAGGCAAGCTTGGCGGCGGCATATTCCTGACGGAATCGCACGATGGCATAACCGGCGAACAGGGTAACGAGAAGGAATCCCGGACCAATGCCCGCCAGGAACAGCCTTCCCAGAGACTGTTCTGCCGCAACCGCATAGAGGATCATCGTGACCGAAGGCGGCAGCAGAATCCCCAGCGTGCCGCCGGCTGCGATGATGCCGGCCGCGAAGCTGCCTGAATAGCCGCGCTTTCGCATCTCGGGAATGCCCGCAGAACCGATCGCCGAGCATGTCGCCGGCGAGGATCCCGCCATGGCGGCAAACAGAGCGCAGGCGAAGACATTCGCGATACCCAACCCACCGGGGATGCGGTGCATCCAGGCATGAAGCGCGGAGTACAGATCCTGCCCCGCGCGGGATTTGCCGATCGCCGCGCCCTTGAGGATGAAGAGCGGGATCGACAGCAGGGTGATGGATGCCATCTCCTCGTAAACGTTCTGGGTAACCGTATCGAGGGAAGCTCCCGGCATGAAGAAGAACATGAACAGCACGGCCACTGCACCGAGAGCGAAAGCAATCGGCATTCCGGAGAACATGGCCGTGAGTGTCGCTCCCCCATAGAGAAGGCCGACCGCAAAGGTGCTCATGCGCGCCCCTCCCTGTTGAATGCGACCAGGACTTGGAGAAGGATCTGGACGGACAATAGGGTCATTCCGAGCGCCATGACCGAATAGGGAATCCAGAGCGGCGGAGCCCAGGTCGACGAGGAGACCTGTCCGTCGACCCAGGCCTCATGGAAGAGCGACCAGGATTTCCAGGCGAAGAAAGCGCAAAACAGGAAGCTGGCCAGATCGACCAGAACGAGCCTGATGCGGTTCGCACGGGCCGACAGAAGGCTCGTGACGGCTTCAATTCCGACATGCCCCCGCCGCGACTGGACGTAGGCTGCGGTGAGGAATGTCGCTCCGACGAGAAGGAACACCGACGCCTCGTCCTGCCAATATGTCGGCACTCCAAAGAAGTAGCGTGCGACGACGCTGTAGCTGAGGATCAGACTCGCGGCGATCAGGGCGAGCGAGGCCGAGACCACGATCACCCGGTTGATCACGTACAAGGCGGTGCCGAGACCGGCCAGGAGAGTGTTCCCGACCGGGGCGACCTCGACCGACCTCGCAGGTTCGAGTTCGAAGCCATGGCTGCTCATGCGGCAACCTCTCCTGCCAGCTTGATCAGCTTGGCGCAGTTCGCGTTCTTGGCCGCATAATCCTTCCAAGCGGTGTCGCGGGCAATCGCGCGCCACTTCTCGACGGTCGCCTCGTCGAGGTCATAGACCTTTGCGCCCGCCTTCTCGTAGACCTTCGCGACGGTCGCGTCGTCCTCCATGGCAGCCTGTCTTCCGAAGGCTTCCATTTCGGCTCCGACGCTCATAATGGCGTCCTGCTGATTCTTCGGCAGCTGGTCGAAGATCGCCTTGGACATCAGCAGCGGCTCGAGCATGAACCAGTAGGCTTTGCCGCGACCGGTCGTGAGATGCTTGGCGACCTCTTCGAGTCGGAAGGAGATCAGGCTCGTCGATGATGTGATGCCGGCATCGCAGGCGCCGGTCTGCATCGCCGCATAGAGTTCGTTGGACGGGAGAGACAGCACGGCGGCGCCGGCCTGCTGCAGCACGAGGTCCATCTCGCGCGAGCCTCCGCGAATCTTCAGGCTCTTTGCGTCTTCAGGAGCGATCACCGGCTTGGCGCGGCTTGCAACACCGCCGGCCTGCCAGATCCACGTCACGATGATGATCCCCTTATCCGCGAGGAACTTCGTGAACTCCTGCCCGACCGGCTTGTTCTTCCAGGCATATCCCTGGTCGTAGGACGACACGAGACCCGGCATGAGTCCGATATTGACCTCGGGAAGCTCACCGCCCGCATAGGAGATCGGAAACAGCGACATATCGAGCGCGCCCTTCCGCATGGCGGAAAACTGGGCATTCGTCTTCATCAGGGACGAACCGGGATAGATCTGGGTCTCGATCTCGCCATTGCTCCGTTTCGCCAGTTCGGCCGCGAACCTGCGGCAGAGTCGATCGCGGAAATCGCCTTCGTCGATGGTCCCACCGGGAAACTGATGCGAAATCTTGAGAGTGGTGGCGGCGCGGGCGGAGCCGAACTTCAGAAGGGCGGGCGCCGCAATGGCGCCGGCAAGGATGTGGCGTCGTGTGATCGTCATGGGCGTATCTCCTCAAATGGATTTTTCGACGGCTTCGAACCGCTCTTGTCGACATTGAAAGTGTGCTTGTGTTTTCGGTCAAGTGTTTTGTATACATTTATGACGGCAATGTATGAGCAAAGCCCATGAACCACGCTGTCAGGCTGAGGCAGGAAATCGAAGACGCCATCATCACGGGCCAGCTCCCTCCCGGGACTCGCCTGGACGAGGTATCGCTGGCCGAGCGCTACGGTGTTTCACGGACGCCTATCCGGGAGGCTCTCCTCCAGCTCGGCGCAGCAGGGCTCATCGATGTAAGACCTCGTCGAGGCGCTATCGTCAGCGCCCCGAACCCGCAGCGGCTTCTCGAAATGTTCGAGACCATGGCAGAGCTTGAAAGCTCATGCGGCCGGCTTGCCGCTCGTCGCCTCACACCGGACCATCAGGCCCGGATCGAGGACGCGCATCGCTGCTGCATCATGGCAGCCGAGAGCGGGACGCCGGAGGAGTATTACGAAGAGAACCGGGCCTTCCATGCCGCGATCTACGCCGCGAGCCGAAACTCGTTTCTGGCCGAGCAGGCACTCCATCTCCACCGGCGCCTCGAACCCTACCGCCGCATCCAGTTGCGGGTGCGCAACCGGGTCACGCAGTCGCTGCGCGAGCATGAGGCCATCGTGGAGGCCATCGTGGCCGGCGGCGAGGAACTCGCGGCGCAGAGGCTTCGCGAGCACGTGGTGATTCAGGGCGAGCGCTTCTCGGATCTCATCCTCAGCCTCGGGACGCGCGACGTCGCTTGAAGGTGCGATCAGGGATTGATGCGAAGGGCCCTGCCGACGCGTGCAACAAGGCCACGACCTTCCCCTTTGCAGAGATCTGCTCTTCCAAAAGAGACCTCTGGAATTGCTCTCGCTTGCAATCATGAATCTGGCTGGAGTTCTGGAGCAGGCGAGCAGCTCGACTCTCATCCGTCACGGGCGCGACAGGCGTTGGCTCAATATGACCGGGAGCACGCAGGTCTGCGTGATCCCTCCGAAGCGAGCGGGGACCTAGAGCATTTTTCGGCGAAGTGGATCCGGTTCGCCGTCAAAAAATGCGGCACAGCAAAGAAGAGAGTTGATTCCACGTGAGTGGAACCAGCTCTAGCGTTCCCGACCCAGATCAGTTCGCATCGTGAATCAAGTCCGGCTTCACCGGACCCGTCTGCAATTTTGGCCTTTGCGGAAATTGGTGGGTGTGCAAGGATTCGAACCTTGGACCCGCTGATTAAGAGTCAGCTGCTCTACCAACTGAGCTACACACCCGTCGCCGAAGCGAGTTCAGCGGCGCGATGTCCGCTGAAGAGGCCGTGCGTGTAACAAACCGCAGAGCTCCTGTCTACCCCATTGATGCAGGTTTTCTGCACCGGGCTGCGGTTTTCTTCTTCATGACCGCCAGACTGCCGCTCCGCTCCGGCAGACCGGTCTCTCGGCAGGCTATGTCGACGAACCGGCCCGCGGCGTCACGGTTTCGCGAGTCTCCAAGGCCAAGCTTGAATACGGCCGGAATCAAAAAATATCCCCGGCGCGAGGCCGGGGATGGTGCTGCTCAGGCGTGGGAGAGGATGCTACTCCGCCGCGTATTGGGCGTGCAGGCGCGCGCCTCGGCTGATGAGCTTGTTCAATGCACCGAGATAGGCTTGGGCGGAGGCCACGAGGGTGTCCGGATCGGCGGCGCGGGAGGTCACGCTGCGGCCATCGGCCGAGAGGCGCACGGAAACCTCGGCCTGGGCGTCTGTGCCCTCCGTGACCGCGTGCACCTGATAGAGCTCCAGCGCGGCGTCGTGGGGGACGAGCGCCTTGATCGCATTGAAGGTGGCATCCACCGGACCGTTGCCCTCCTGCTCCTCGACCACGACTTTGCCGTCGATCTGGAGCCTCATGGTGGCGCGCTGCGGTCCGCGCGTTCCGGCCACCACCGACAGCGAGACCAGCTTGATGCGATCATGGGCCGTGGCGATGTTCTGATCGACCAGAGCCTCGATATCCTCGTCGTAAACGTGCTTCTTGCGATCGGCGAGATCCTTGAAGCGCTCGAAGGCATCCTGGAACTGGTTGTCGGAGAGGCTGTAGCCGAGTTCTTCCAGCTTGTTGCGGAAGGCGGCACGGCCCGAGTGCTTGCCCATGATGAGGGACGTCTTGGAAACGCCGACGCTCTCAGGAGTCATGATCTCGTAGGTCTGGGCGTTCTTCAGCATGCCGTCCTGGTGGATGCCGCTCTCGTGCGCGAAGGCGTTCCGGCCAACGATGGCCTTGTTGTACTGCACCGGGAACGACGTCGCGGCGGAAGCGAGCTTCGACGCGCGGGTCAGCATGGTCGTCTCGACGCCGGTCTCATAGGGCAGCACGTCGCCGCGGGTCTTGATTGCCATCACGATCTCTTCCAGGGCCGCGTTGCCCGCCCGCTCGCCGATGCCGTTGATGGTGCACTCGATCTGTCGTGCACCGCCTTCGAGCGCCGCCAGGGAGTTCGCGACCGCGAGGCCCAGGTCGTTGTGGCAATGGGCGGAGAAGATCGCCTTGTCGGCATTCGGTACCCGCTCGCGGACGGAGCGGAACATGGCGCGGTACTCGTCGGGCGTCGCATAGCCGACGGTGTCGGGCAGGTTGATCGTGGTGGCGCCCGCCTTGATGGCGGCCTCGACGCAGCGGCACAGATAGTCGATGGGCGTGCGGGTGGCATCCATGGCCGACCATTCGATGTCTTCGATCAGGTTGCGGGCCTGGGTCACCGTTGCGGTGATGATCTCCAGCACCTCCTCTTCCGACTTGCGCATCTGGTGCTGCAGATGGATCGGCGAGGTGGACACGAAGGTGTGAATGCGAGGCTTCTGCGCATGGCGCACGGCCTCGCCGGCGCGGGCGATATCGGCTGAAATCGCGCGAGCGAGGCCCGCCACGGTCGCGGTCTTCACGCGCTTGGCAATCAGCGAGACGGCCTCGAAGTCGCCGTTGGAGGCAATGGGGAAGCCCGCCTCGATGATGTCCACGCCCATGGTGTCCAGCAGATCCGCAACCTCGAGCTTCTCCTCCAGAGTCATGGTGGCGCCGGGGCATTGCTCGCCGTCGCGCAGGGTGGTGTCGAAAATAAAGACGCGGTCCTTGGAGGAGCCGGAGGTGGGGGTCGTCATGGAAATATTCCTTCTCGGGGCGAGCGTCTCAAGCGCTCAAGGTTGTTCCTGTTGTTCAGAACCCCTGAGAGCCCAGGCGACAGCGCCCAGCCGACCCTCAGGGGCGACTAAGGAGAAGGAGACCAAGAAGGCGCGCGGAACCGGCCGCGGGAGCGGGGCCGTTCGTCTGTGCGCTGGGGGAGCCGATTGTCATCGCTGCCCGATTCCTCTTCGGTCGCGCGGGGTAGCCCGCGGATAATGGCCTTGTTTGTAACGGGGCTTCCCCCGGATGGCAAGCCGTTGAAACAAACGAAAAGCGAAGGCTCGACTTTTGTACGATAAATGACCGCCGACTTGGCAGGGCTGGCTTCGTTGAAGTCCGCCCTAGATCAGGTCGAGCTTGGCCTTGTGGCACAAGACCGCACAGGAGGTTGTTTCGATGAAGATTGCCATTCGTTTCTTGTGGCTCGCCGGCGTTGCAGCCCTCCCCCTCGCCGCCTGCAACCAGACGGCATCGCTCCCGGCCGTGGGCAGCGCCAGTATCACGCCCACGAGCTTCCGGATGCCGGAGGGATCCGGATGCAAGGGAGAAATTGCCCGCTATCGGGCCGTCATGAGCAACGACCTCTCCATGGGCCACGTCAACCAGTCCGTGTACAACAGGGTCGATCGCGAAATCGGACAGGCCGAAGGCGCCTGCGCGGCCGGGCGCGACGCGGAAGCCGTTCACATGGTCAGCGCCACGAAATCCCGCTACGGCTATCGTTGATCGAAGGTCCAGTGGAAGAAGGACTGCAGGAACAAGGGCATCTTCTGCGGGTCGATATCCTCTGGCCCACGGACGATCCGCACGTCGGACAGTTCCGGCTCGTGCTGCGTGCCGATCGTCGCCCGGATCATCTCCGCGCCCTCCGAGGCCGTCATGGGCAGCGTCACCATGCGCAGGAGGGCGACGGTCGGCCAGCGATCGACGATGATCCATTCGTCATCCACGCGGCAATCGGCTTCGGTCAGCCCCGTCTCCTCATGAAGCTCGCGCGTGATGCTCGTCGCCAGATCGACCGATCCGTCCGGCCTCAGATCGGACGGATCGGGCGTGCCGGCCGCGAAATAGATCCGGCCCGCATTCGCCGTATGCGCCCCCATGACGCCGCAGATGAAAGCCCCATCCGAGCCGCGCAGCGCCCCCATGGCAAAGCCGTTGGCAACGCCCCGATCAGGATAGCCCCGGTCCATCCAGGCGATGAAATCGGCGTAGCTGGTCTCGAAATAGGTGTTGCGGCACAGGTCCTGCTCGAACGCGATATCGCTGAGCAGGAGCACCCGGCCATTGAACATCTTCGGCTTGTCAGCCGTGCGACGCTTCCAATTGGCGGCGATCCATTCCCGGTTCTGCTCGGCCCAAGTCCAGGGCGTTGGGACGCACCTCGCTTCGACCCGCGCGACGCGCCGGATCAGGATCTCGTCGGTCACGCCAGAAGCTCGCCGCGGCTGACCATGACGGCTCCCCCGCCGATCTCGGCGGAAGCTAGCGCCCCGTCCCTGATGACCATCTGCAGGAGGATCTCGCTCGGGCGGCCCATCTCGACGCCCTGCTCGATGACGATGTTGTGCTCACCGTTCCCCAAAGGCTCGCATTGCATGAGCGCGCCCGCGAAGGCGGCCGCGGCGGAGCCGGTCGCCGGGTCCTCTGCGATTCCCATGCCGGGCCCGAACATCCGCGCCCGGAACCGCAGCCCCTCGGCCTGCGGAACGCGGGCATAGACATAGGTCGCCGGATGGTCGCTGTCCCCGAAGGCCTTGTCGAAAGCCTCTCCCTGCGGCCTGGACTTCGCCAGCACATCGAGGGACGCCACCGGCACGATGTCGTAGGCGACGCCCGCCGAATGGCGGCTCGGAACGTGACGGTCGAAACCGATCTCCGTCGGATCGAGCCCGAGAGCCCAGGCGCAGTCGGTTGTCTCCTTGCCCTCGCCCCATGTGACCGGCAGGCGTGGCAGGCGGAAGCGGGCAGTCCCCTTCTGGTCGCCGGCTACCTCGACCACGCAGGGAACGACGCCCACCTTCTCCCTGAGACCGAACGCGACGCTGCCCGGCTGCCCCTTCTGGTCGAGCAGAGCCAGAAGCACTGCGGTTCCCACGGTCGGGTGGCCGGCAAAAGGCAGCTCGCGGCCGGGCGTGAAGATGCGGATGTCGGCGCGCTGATGCGGATCGGAAGGCGGGAGCACGAAAACGGTTTCCGACAGGTTGAACTCTTTGGCGATGGCCTGCATCCGGTCCGTGTCGAGCCCGTCGGCGTCCAGGACGACCGCCAGAGGATTTCCGGAAAACGGCTCAGCCGTAAAGACGTCGAGGGTGACGAAAGGACGGGGCATCGGCATCAAACCTCTTCAGCGACAAAGCGATACGTCGGCGCGACGAACTCGTCCTGCGCCGCGATGGTGAGGATCTCGCGGGAGCCCGCCTCCTCGGTGCGCTTGAGCAAGCCGTAGACCGAGGCCGACGCTTCAGCAAGAGCTGTCGCAGCGGAACGGGAGCGCGCATAATGAACGAAAAAGAGCGCCGCGACGGCGTCCCCTGCCCCGTTGACGCTGAGCGACAGCTTGGGTGTCCGCACCCGCCAGAAGTGCCCGTTCTCGCCTGCGATGAGATCAATGGTGTCGCCAGGGGTCTCCTGCGTCTCGACGGATGTCACCAGCACGGCCCGGGGACCCATCCGGTGGATGGCCGAAACGGCCGTCTTCACGTGATCCAATGTATCGGTCGCGAGTTCGGACAGATAGTTGAGCTCGAACTGGTTGGGCGTGACGACGTCGGCGGCGGGAACCGCCTGGTCCCGCATGAATTCGGGGATCCCGGGGCGGACGAAGATGCCGCGCCCCACGTCGCCGATCACCGGATCGCAGCAATACAGCGCGTCCCGATTGAGCCCCCGAACCCGCTCAACGGCTGAGAGAATCGCATTGCCGATATCGGCGGAGCCCATGTAGCCGGAGAGCACGCCGTCGCACCGGTCAAGCACGCCTCGATCGGCAATGCCCTCGACAAGTTCCTCGATGGCAGGGCCGTCGAAGACCCGCCCCTTCCAGGAGCCGTAGCCCGTATGGTTGGAGAACTGCACCGTATGGATCGGCCAGACCTCGACACCGAGGCGCTGCATCGGAAAGACCGCCGAAGCGTTACCCACATGGCCATAGGCGACATGGGACTGGATCGAGAGAATGTTCATGGCTCACGCCCCTTTTGCCCTCTCGGGTAGCGCATTAACGGCCAGGCTTCAAATCGCGTAATGTGATCCTATCCATCACGGAGGCAGTTGGTTCCTTGCAATTTTCCTGAACGTCCATATCCACCTTTGGCGCACAGTCCGGAAAGGCCTCATGGACATCGAGTTCCTCAAGAGCAACGTCGTCGAGTTCGTCAGAACCCATCAGTCCTATGCGCCCTTCGTCCTCGGGCTCATGACCTTTGCCGAATCGCTGGCCTTCGTGTCGCTGCTCCTGCCCACCATGACCCTTCTCATTGCCGTGGGCTTCGTGGTCGCCGCGGCAGGAATCCCCCTATGGCAGTGCTGGATCGGAGCCATGTGCGGCGCGGCCTTGGGCAACTGGATCTCGTTCGAGGTCGGGCGCCGGTACAAGAAGACCGCCTATGACATCTGGCCCCTGTCGAAAAATCCGAAGCTGATTGTGCGGGGCGAGGATTTCTTCCGGCGCTTCGGCCCCTGGGCCGTGTTCCTGGGCCGCTTCTTCGGCCCGACCCGGGCGGTCATCGCCCTGATCGGCGGGATTTTTCTGATGCCGGGCGTCCTGTTCCAGGCCGCCAATCTGGCGTCCGCTTCCGTCTGGGCCTTCGTGATCCTCGCGCCGGGAGCCGGGCTCGCGCATTATCTCCCCTGGTAGGGGAACCGAGGCTCCGAGGGACCATTAACCTTTTCAGGCAAAGGAGGTCCCTCATGGGCAAAGGCAAGATGAACGGCGATAACTCCGCCGAGAGCAAGAAGCATCTCGACCATCTCTCGCGCAGCTCGGGCGGCACGACCAAGAAGCGTCTGGACCCCGGCAAGCAGGACAACAACAAGGCCGAGAACACGAAGAGCAACCAGCAGTAGGCACTCTGCAACAGTCTGGCCAAAAGCAAAGGGGCGGAAAACCGCCCCTTCGTTCGTCTAACCAGGGTTTCCGGGATCAGTTCCGGCTCTTGTCGACCAGCGCCTTTTCCTTGATCCAGGGCATCATGTCGCGCAGGCGCGCGCCGACGTCCTCGATGGGATGCGCGGCATTGCGGGCGCGGACGGCCTTGAAGGAGGTCTGGTTGACCTTGTTCTCGAGCATCCAGTCGCGGGTGAACTTGCCGGTCTGGATGTCTTCCAGAACACGCTTCATCTCGGCCTTGGTTTCCGCCGTGATGATGCGCGGTCCCGTCACGTATTCGCCGTACTCGGCGGTGTTGGAGATCGAGTAGTTCATGTTGGCGATGCCGCCCTCGTAGATGAGGTCGACGATCAGCTTCACTTCGTGGAGGCACTCGAAATAGGCCATCTCGGGGGCGTAGCCCGCCTCGGTCAGGGTCTCGAAGCCCGCCTTGATCAGCTCGACGAGGCCGCCGCAGAGCACGACCTGCTCGCCGAAGAGGTCGGTCTCGCACTCTTCCTTGAACGTGGTCTCGATGATGCCCGCGCGACCGCCGCCGTTGGCGGACGCATAGGAGAGCGCGATATCATGGGCGTTGCCCGTGGCATCCTGGTGGATCGCGATCAGGGTCGGCACGCCGCCGCCGCGCTGATACTCTGAACGCACCGTGTGGCCGGGCCCCTTCGGGGCGACCATGAGCACGTCGAGGTCCTTGCGGGGCTCGATCAGGTTGAAGTGGACGTTGAGGCCGTGCGCGAAGAGCAGCGCCGCACCCTGCTTCATGTTGTCGTGAAGCTCGTTGCGGTAGATGTCGGCCTGCAGTTCGTCAGGGGTCAGCATCATGACCACGTCGGCCCACTTGGCGGCCTCGGCCACGTCCATGACCTTGAGGCCGGCCTTCTCGGCCTTGGCGACGGAGGGCGAGCCCTTGCGAAGCGCCACGACGATCTCCTTCACGCCGGAATCGCGAAGGTTCAGCGTGTGGGCATGTCCCTGGCTGCCGTAGCCGACAATGGCAACCTTCTTGTTCTTGATCAGATTGATGTCGGCGTCGCGATCGTAATAGACGCGCATGGTGCTCAAGTCCCTTGTGTCTATGGGGCGTTCCGACCCCGGTTTTCGTTGCTGCTGCGCCAAGCCCTGACGACCTGCGCAACATTCAAGTTGTCCAACGCCGCTTTTAGCGAACAAAACTGCGCTGGCAAGTCACCGTTTGTAGGAAAAATGCAGGAATTCCTGCAGACTTCCCCTACGAACGATCCGAGCCCGGAGAGTTCACACGGCTCCCCAATGCTCTAGATTGGTTTCAGGCTGTCCCCTCACCGATCAGGAAAGACCCATGCAGCGCCTTGCCACTCCCGATGAAGTTCTTGCCTTCTGGCGCAATGCCGGGCCGGAGAAGTGGTTTTCGAAGGACGATGCCTTCGACCAAGCCTGCCGGGACCGTTTTCTGCCCACCTATGAGGCCGCCGCAAGAGGCGATCTCAACGAGTGGGAGCTCACCCCCGAGGGGGCGCTCGCCGTTATTCTCCTCCTCGATCAGTTTCCCCGGAACATGTTCCGGGGAAAGCGCGAGACCTACAAAGCCGACCCTGTCGCCCTGATGGCGGCAGACCGCGCCATCGAGAGAGAGTTCGACAAAAAGGTGGAGCCTGAGCTCCGCCGGTTCTTCTACCTGCCCTTCATGCACTCCGAGTCCCTGAGGCACCAGGAGCGCTCGGTGGCCTTGAATGAATCCCTCGGAGAGGATTCCATCAAGTGGGCGCGCCACCATCACGATATCATCGCCCGCTTCGGCCGTTTTCCCCACCGCAACGCCATTCTCGGACGGGAGACGACGCCGGAGGAGGAAGCCTTTTTGAAGGAGAGCGACTTCAGAGGATAGACGCCGAAGCCCCGATCAAATCAGCTGGAACTCCCCCGTTCTCTTGAACCGTTCATAAGCCTCGATGCTGCGTCTCATGTTCGGCAGCATCGCTGGAAGCTCGTCGGGCCGGAACCAGTCGAGCGCAAGACTCTCGCCATCGCTGCCTCCAAGCTCGCCCTCATAGGCCGTGGCATAGAACATGAGGGAGAAATACTGGCAGGCGTGACCGTTCGGATACACGATCGTCTCGAACGAGGGATCGCAAGCATAACCGAAAGGTCTCGGGGCAACGATCGTCAGACCGGTCTCCTCCTGCGTCTCCCGCACGATCACGCTCAGGATATCCTCGCCCTCCTCCGGGATTCCGCCCGGAATACCCCAGACGTCGAAATCCGCGCGATGCTGCAGCAGCACGGCTCCGTCCTCCCGCTCGATGACGACGCGCGTGCCGGGCACCAACAGGAGACGGTTTCCGACATCCGACCGCAGCCGGCCGAGATAGCTGTCGTGGAAAGGCGCCACGAACCCCAGAGCCTCACATCCCCTCCGCCCCGCGCGCCATGGCGGCGACACCGGTGCGGGAGACTTCCACAAGACCCACCGCCGTCATCAGCTTGATGAAGCGCTCGACCTCCTCGGTCGTGCCGGTCAGCTCGTACACGAAGGATGTGAGCGTCGCATCGAGGGTCCGCGCGCCGAAGGCCGAAGCCAGACGCATGGCCTCCACCCGATGGTCGCCCTTGCCCACCACCTTGAGAAGGCAGAGTTCACGCTCGATGGCCTCGCCGGTCAGCGTCAGGTCCACCACCCGGTGCACAGGCACGAGGCGCTCGAGCTGGCTCTTGATCTGCTGGATGATGCTGTCGGTGCCTGTCGTCACGATGGTGATGCGCGAGACATGCGCCTCGTGTTCCGTCTCGGTGACGGTCAGACTCTCGATATTGTAGCCACGGCCCGAAAACAGGCCCGCGATGCGGGCGAGGACGCCCGGCTCGTTGTCGACGACGACGGCGAGCGTATGCCGGTTGACGGGCTCGACGCGAGTCGCATCGGGATAATGGGTTTTCATCTGAAGCATGATGGTTTTTCCGGACTTCTCATCTCAAGCCGCGTTGCGGTAGTTCTCGATCGGATCCTCGTCGACCTCATCGGCACCGACGACCCATTCCTCCTTCAACCCGGCCGCGCGCCATTCCTTGAAGGCCGGAAGCGAGAGGATCGCATCCACATAGGCGCGCGTCGTTTCGTCGAGGGCGATGGAATAGGTATCGAGCCGCGTCGCCAGCGGCGCATACATGGCATCCGCCGCCGAGAACCGTCCGAACAGGAAGGGGCCGCCGGCTCCGAACCGCTCGCGCGCCTGTCGCACGATCTCGCTGAAGCGCGCTACGTCGCGGGCGACCGCCTCGCCGCGATTTTTCTGCGCGTATTTCTTGCCAAGGTTCATCGGGCATGCGGAGCGCAAGCCTTGAAAGCCTGCATGCATCTCGGCCGCGACCGAGCGCGCCATGGCGCGGGCCTTGGGGTCCTCGGGCCAGACCGGAGCCCCGAAGGCATCGCCCACATATTCCATGATGGCGATGCTCTCCCATACGGTGACGTCGCCGTCGATCAGGATCGGCACCTTGCCGGCCGGCGAATGCTTCAGAACCTTCGCCTTGGTGTCCGGCAGGTCGAGCGGAATGAGGATCTCGTCGAAGGCGACTCCCAGCTGCTTCATCAGCAGCCAGGGACGCAGCGACCAGGAGGAGTAGAGCTTGTTGGCGATGACCAGGGTTGGCATGTTTCAGACTTTCCGCATCACACCAGCATCTTGCCCTTCTCGTCGATCACGGAGCCGATATCGGCACCGGTCTCGCCGAGATAATCGTTGAGCAGCATCTCGTTATGAGCCTTGCCCGACGGGATCATCGGGAAGCAGTTCTCCGTCTTGTCGACGATGCAGTCGAAGATCACCGGGCGTTTCGAATTGATCATCTCGAGGATCTTGGCATCGAGATCGCCGGGCTTGTCGCAGCGGATGCCGACTGCGCCGTAAGCCTCGGCGAGCTTCACGAAATCGGGCAGCGACTCCGAGTAGCTGTGCGAATAACGCCCACCGTGCAGCAACTCCTGCCACTGGCGCACCATGCCCATGTATTCGTTGTTCAGGATGAACACCTTGATCGGCAAATTGTACTGCAGGGCGGTCGACATCTCCTGCAGCATCATCTGGATCGAGGCCTCGCCCGCGATGTCGATCACCAGCGAGTCCGGATGGGCGAGCTGCGCGCCGACGGCGGCGGGCAGGCCGTAACCCATCGTGCCGTGGCCGCCCGAGGTCATCCAGTGGTTCGGCTCCTCGAACTTGAAGTACTGGGCGGCCCACATCTGGTGCTGGCCGACCTCGGTCGTGATGTAGGGATTCCGGTCCTTGGTGAGTTCGTAGAGCCGCTCGATCGCGTGTTGCGGCTTGATGGTCTCCGTGGAGTTGCGGAACGCGAGGCAGTTACGGGCACGCCAGCCTTCGATCTTGGTCCACCAATCCTTGAGAGCGACCTTGTCGGGCTGCTGCGCCGTCTGGCGCCACAGGCGCACCATGTCTTCCAGCACATGCGCGCAGTCGCCGACGATCGGAATGTCGACCTTCACGGTCTTGTTGATGGAGGACGGGTCGATGTCCACATGGATGCGCTTGGAGTACGGCGAGAACGCGTCGAGGCGACCCGTGATGCGATCATCGAAGCGCGCCCCGATATTGATCATCACGTCGCATTCGTGCATCGCCAGATTGGCCTCGTAGGTGCCGTGCATGCCGAGCATGCCGAGCCACTGCCTGTCCGAGGCCGGGTAGGCTCCGAGACCCATCAGGGTCGAGGTGATGGGGAAGCCCGTGATCTGGACCAGTTCGCGCAGCAGCGCGGCGGCGTGAGGCCCAGAGTTGATGACACCGCCACCCGTGTAGAAGACCGGACGCTTGGCATTGGCCATCAGCTCGACGGCGGTGCGGATCTTGTCCATGTCGCCCTTGACGGTGGGGCGATAGGTCTTGTGCTGGTTGCTGGTCGGCCGCGCATAGGCTCCGGCCTTGAACTGGATATCCTTCGGCAGATCCACCACCACCGGCCCCGGCCGCCCGTTCTGGGCCACGTAGAAGGCCTCGTGCAGGACGCGCGGCAGATCCTCGATCGATTTGACCAGATAGTTATGCTTCGTGCAGTGGCGGGTGATGCCGACCGTGTCGCATTCCTGGAAGGCATCCGATCCGATGAGATGAGTCGGCACCTGACCTGTGATGCAGACCAGTGGGATCGAGTCCATCATGGCATCGGCCAGGCCGGTCACGGCATTGGTCGCGCCGGGACCCGAAGTCACCAGAACCACGCCTGGCTTACCCGAAGAACGAGCGTAGCCCTCGGCGGCATGGACCGCTCCCTGCTCGTGCCGGACGAGGACGTGCCGGATCTTCTCCTGGTGGAAGAGCGCATCGTAAATCGGGAGTACTGCGCCGCCCGGATAGCCGAAGAGATATTCGACTCCTTGGTCCTGCAGAGCACGGATCACCATTTCGGCTCCGGTCATCGTCTCGCTCATTTCACTCGCTCCGTCGGGTCTTCTCTAGCTTCGCTGCATTCTTGGGATCTGGGCAATAAAAAAGGCCCCTGAGGGGGCCTGTGCGCCATCGCCGGACCTGCGGGTCAATCCCGCTCCGTCGATGGCGCTCGTACTACGAGAATAAGCTTGCGCATTTGGGCAGCTCTCGGTTCAAAAGTTGCGCTGACGCTAGCTGATGCTTTTCATTCGGTCAAGCGGGAACGATTTGGCAGAAGACGGCTCTGCTTTTATGCTGTGCGGCCTAGTTTGTTCCTAATGGTCATGACGGACATCATCTCCTCCACGGGTTCTCCCATGCAGAATCTGCGCCTCACCGCCCGGGCGCTGCTCCTCGGCGACCGGCTCGATGTGGCGGGGCTGGAGCGCAGCGACGTCCTGTCCACGACTCCTCTCGCGTTCCGGGCCGGCCAGGATGGGTTCGTGGCCCTGTTCCGCTACGGCGTCGCCGTGCTCGTGGGGCTCACTCCCCTGGAAGAGGACGAGGTCATTCGCGGCCTGCGTCAGCGGATCAAGGGGGAATTCGCGCGCCATGAGGAGGAGACCGCGATCATCGAGATTTCGGCTGACCGGGACGACCAGATCCCTCCGGGCGGGCCGATCTACATCAAGCAATTGTCCACCGAGCGGTTGATCGTGATCGCGGATGCCCTTTCCAAAAGCGCGACCCTGGCCCGGGACGAGCGGGAGGCGACCGCAGCCTTCGAGCTTGTGGAGCCGTCCGTCGAGCACCTGGCCGAAAAGGGCCGGCGGCCGCGGGACCGCCGCAAGATCCTCAAGCATGTCGGCCGGGCACTCCTCGTGCGCCAGCGCATGTCCGGCCGCGTGGCCGTGGAGGAGAAGCCGGATGTCCTGTGGGACCGCCCGGACCTCGAGCGCCTTTATGCCCGCCTCGAGGACGAATACGAGCTGAAGGAACGGGCGACCGCCCTTCACCGAAAGCTCGAGGTGCTCGGGGACACCGCCCAGGCCCTGACGGACATTATCGACACCGAACGGTCCCTGCGCCTCGAACTGATCATCGTCGTGCTGATCCTGTTCGAGATCGTCATCACCTTCTACCAGATGTTCACGGGTGTCCCGGGGCATTGAGCTGCCCCATCACGGCCTCGTACCCTCTCTCGGGCTCGACCCACTGCCAGTCCGGCAGCTGGTGCCGAAACCAGGTGAACTGGCGCTTGGCGTAGCGCCGCGTATCGCCCTGCCCCCTGGCGATGGCCTCCTCGAGCGAAGCCTCGCCGCGCAGGCAGGCCAGAAGCCCGGGCACGCCATGCGCCTGCATGGCCGGCAGCATGGGATCGAGGTTACGGTCCCCCAGGCGCTTCACCTCATCGAGGGCGCCCTCCTCCATCATGGCAAGGAAACGCCGGTCGATCCGCCGCCGCAGCTCCTCCCGGTCCGGCGCCAGGAACAGCTTGACGACCGAAGCGTCGGCCAAGGGGCCGGGCTGCCGGGCTCCATGGAACGAGACGAGCGGACGCCCGGTCGCGGCATGGATTTCCAGCGCGCGCTGCACTCGCAGGCGGTCCGAAGGGCGCAACGTGCGTGCGGTCTCGGGATCGCGCCCGGAGAGAAGCCGGTGAAGCTCCGGCGTCTCCAACCCTTCGCTCTCCCGTCTCACCTGCTCGCGCACCTCGTCCGGCACGGATGGGATGTCGGACAGCCCCTCGGTCAGGGCCTTGAAATAGAGCCCGGTCCCGCCGACGAAGATCGGGAGCTTGCGGCCCTCAAGCTCCCGCAGAACAGAAATCGCATCCGCCACGTAGCGCCCGACGGAGAAATTCACCGCGGCATCGACATGGCCATAGAGCCGGTGGGGCACCAGCGCCTCCTCCTCCGGTGTCGGGCGGGCTGTGATGATCCGCAGGTCGCGGTAGACCTGCATGGAATCGGCGTTGATCACCACCCCATCGAGGGCCTGCGCCAGTTTGATGCCCAATGCGGACTTGCCTGATGCGGTCGGCCCTGCGATGAGAACCGCGCCGACCCTAACCTCACTCACAGCCCGGTCTCCCATGGCGTCTTCCCACATGTCCCTCGTCGCTACCCTCGTCGCCAATCCGTTGAAGCCCATCCTCACGGACGAAATGCTGGCCATGGCCGCGGGCGCGCTCGGACAAGAGACGGAACGCTCGGTTCTGGCAAGGGGAATCGCGGCGGATCTGACCGTCCCGGCCCCTGCCGATGCCAAGACCGTCGAGACAACGCTGCGCCATGCCCTGGGGGGCCAGCCGGTCGATATCGTGGTGCAGCCTTCGGCAACCCGGCGCAAGCGCCTGTTCCTGGCGGACATGGACTCCACCATGATCGGCCAGGAATGCATCGATGAACTGGCGGATTACGTGGGGCTCAAGGCCGAGGTTTCCGAGATTACCGAGCGCGCCATGCGCGGCGAGATCGCCTTCGAGCCCGCCCTTCGCGAGCGGGTCGCGCTGCTGAAGGACCTGCCCGTTGGCGTTGTCGACGAGATCATCGGGAAGCGCATCACGCTAACGCCGGGGGGCCGGACGCTGGTCCAGACCATCCGGGCCAATGGTGGCTATACCTGCCTCGTGTCGGGCGGCTTCACCCTCTTCACGGGGCCCGTCGCGGCCAAGATCGGCTTCGACGAGCACCGTTCCAATCATCTGATCGTCGAAGGGGAGAAGCTCGCGGGCGAAGTCGAGGAGCCGATCCTCGGCCGCGAGGCCAAGCTCGCCACGCTCCGCGAACTGCGGGAGAGGTTCGGCCTTGCGCCGCACGAGACGATGGCCGTGGGCGACGGCGCCAACGACCTCGCGATGCTGGGCGAGGCGGGGCTCGGCGTCGCCTTCCGGGCCAAGCCCGCCGTCGCCGCCGCCGCCCACGCCCGGATCGACCACGCCGACCTCACGGCGCTTCTCTACGCCCAGGGCTACCGGGCCGAGGAGATCGTCGGGGCCTGAGCCTGCATGCGCCGGACGATTTCGGCGACGACCGACGGATCGGCGACGGTCGAGGTATCGCCATGGTTCTCGAAGTCGCCGGCAGCGATGCGGGTCAGGATGCGGCGCAGGATCTTTCCCGACCGGTTCTTGGGGAGCTGCGGAGCCCATTCGATCCTGTCGGGCGTGGCAATGGGACCGATGCGGGTCCGAACGAGCTGAACGAGTTCACGCCTCAGCTCGTCGCTTTCGGCGACGCCCTCCTTCAGGGTCACGAAAGTAAAGATGCCCTGCCCCTTGATCTCATGCGGGAAGCCCACGACGGCGGCCTCGGCAACCGACGGATGCGATGCGAGAGCGGCCTCGATCTCGACGGTGCCCAACCGATGCCCCGAAACGTTGATGACGTCGTCCAGGCGGCCCGTGATCCAGTAATAGCCGTCGGCATCGCGCCGGGCTCCGTCCCCCGTGAAGTAATAGCCCGGAAACGTACCGAAATAGGTTTTCAGGAAACGCTCGCGATCGCCCAGGATGGTTCGCGCCTGCCCGGGCCATGAATCCGCAAAGCACAGATTCCCAATTCCCGCCCCCTCGACGACGCTCCCATCGCTGCCCAGGAGCGCGGGCCGGATTCCGAAGAAGGGCTTCGCGGCCGAGCCCGGCTTCAGGTCCATGGCGCCCGGAAGCGGCCCCAGCAGCACGGCGCCCGTCTCCGTCTGCCAATAGGTGTCGACGATGGGGCAGCGCCCTCCGCCGACGATGTCGTGGTACCAGAGCCAAGCTTCCGGGTTGATCGGCTCGCCCACCGAGCCCAGCACGCGCAGGCTCGAGAGATCGTGCTTGCGCACCGGCGCCTCGCCCTCGCGCATCAGGGACCGGATCGCCGTTGGCGCGGTGTAGAAGATGCTGACCTTGTAGGTCTCGATGATCTCCCACCAGCGCGAGGCGTCCGGCCAGGTTGGGACGCCTTCGAACAGCACGATGGTGGCGCCGTTCGCAAGCGGGCCATAGATCAGGTAGGTGTGGGCCGTCACCCAACCCACATCCGCGGTGCAGAAGTGGATGTCGCCAGGATGATAGTCGAACATCGCCCTGAAGCTTGCGGCCGCATGGACCAGATAGCCGCCGGTCGTATGCAGCATGCCCTTGGGCTTGCCGGTCGACCCCGACGTATAGAGGACGAACAGGGGATCCTCGGCCCCGACTTCGACCGGCGGACAGTCCGACGACATTCCGGCGAGGGACTCATCATACCAGCGGTCCCGTCCGGGCTTCATCGGAACGTCACGGCCGGTGCGACGGACCACCAGCACGTGCTCGACGCAGGGAAGGCCCTCCAACGCCGCATCCGCGTTCCTCTTGAGAGGCACGTGCCTGCCTGCCCGCATTCCCTCGTCCGCCGTGATCAGAACCCGCGAACGGCAATCCTGGATGCGCCCCGCCAGCGCTTCCGCCGAGAAACCGCTGAACACGACCGAGTGAATCGCGCCGATGCGGGCACAGGCGAGCATGGCGGCAATCGCCTCGGGGATGACCGGCAGATAGATGCTGACGAAATCCCCCTTTCCGACACCGAGGCTCTTGAGAGTGTTGGCCAGGCGGGAGACCTCCTGCTGCATGTCGGCCCACGTGACCCGCCGCCGGTCACCGGGCGCATCGCCTTCCCAGAGGATCGCCGCCTGATCTCCCTGGCTCGCGGCATGACGGTCGAGACAGTTGAACGAGGCGTTCAGCCCACCGTCGGCAAACCATTCGATGGTCACGTCGTCGGGGGAGTAGCGCGTATTCTTCACCCGGGTGAAAGGCCTGCTCCAGCTGAGGATCTGCGCCTGCTCGCGCCAGAAGCCCTCCGGATCGTCCATCGAGCGCCGATACAGTTCCTCATAGGCCTGTGCATTCACATGCGCCTTCGACTGCAAGGTGGCTGGAACGGGAAAGACGTGCTGGGTCATGAGGTCGGCCTGAGGGAAACGGACGGCATCGCCCGAGGGCGGCAATGCGACAGGGAGGGAATGAGCCAGCAATCATCAGCGACGCTGACAGCCCCTCATGGTCCGGTTTTGGCCGTTATGTCAACCGTATTGTTCTTAATAAAGAACAATACGGTGTCTCCTCGACCCGTTCAGGTCAACAAAAAGGGCGGCTTGGGAGCCGCCCTTTCGATCTTTTGAGTCTTTGCCCTACT
This sequence comes from Microvirga sp., assembly GCA_050789065.1. GTDB lineage: Bacteria > Pseudomonadota > Alphaproteobacteria > Rhizobiales > Beijerinckiaceae > Microvirga. Next base: position 9,835 of record JBOZRS010000043.1, on the reverse strand, counting down.
CGATCGACAAAGCCACGAAGCGGACCTCTCCCTGAGGATTGGAAACGAGGAGCAGGGCCGACTTCTTACCCTGGCTCTTCAGGGCGTCGATCTTCTTGGTCACATCGGCCGGGGATGTGACCGGCTCCTGGTTGACCTCGACGATGACCTCGCCGGCCTGGATCCGCTTGTCGGACGCAGGGGAGTTGGGATCCACCCGCGTGATGACCACGCCCTTCAGCTCGTCCTTGAGGCTGTAGCGGCGGCGCAGTTCGTCCGTCATCCCTGAGAGGTTGAGGCCGAGCGCCTGCGCCTGCTTGGTCGCCGTCGGCGTGTCCGTCGAGGGCTGCTGGAGGCTTGCCTGCTTCTCTCCGTCCTCGAGACGGCCGAGGGTCACCTGCTTGCTCATCTCCTTGCCCTTGCGGACGATGGTGACGTCGACCTGCTTTCCGACGGGCGTGGAGGCCACGATCCGGGGAAGATCGCGCGAGTCCTTGACCTCCTTGCCGTCGAAGCGGACGATTACGTCGCCAACATCGAGACCGGCGGGCTTGGCAGGTCCCTTCTCGTCGACGCCGGCAATCAGCGCGCCACGGGGGGAGCCGAGATTCAGGGCCTCGGCGGTGGCGTCGTCCACGTTCTGGATCCGCACGCCGAGCCAGCCGCGGCGGGTTTCGCCGAACTGGCGCAACTGGTCGATCACGGGCGCGGCTGTCGAGGCCGGGACCGCGAAGCCGATGCCCACGGAGCCGCCGGTGGGCGACAGGATCGCGGTGTTGATGCCGATGACCTCGCCGTTCATGTTGAAGAGCGGGCCGCCGGAATTGCCCTTGTTGATGGCCGCATCCGTCTGGATGTAGTTGTCGTAGGGCCCGGACTCGATGTTGCGTCCACGGGCCGACACGATGCCGGCGGTCACGGAGCCGCCGAGACCGAAGGGATTGCCGATCGCCATGACCCAGTCACCCGGGCGAAGGGCGTCGGAATCGCCGAACTTCACGGCCTTGAGGGGCTTGTCGGACTTCACCTTCAGCACGGCCAGGTCGACCTTGGAATCCTTGCCGACGATTTCCGCCTTGAGGCGCGTCCCGTCCGAGAAGATGACGCTGATGTCGTTGGCGTCGCCGATCACGTGGTTGTTGGTCACGACGATGCCGGAGGAGTCGATGACGAAGCCGGAGCCCAGGGAATTGGAGCGGCGGGGACGCGAAGGAGTATTGTCCGAATCGCCGTTGCCCTGACCGCGACGGTTGAAGAACTCCTCGAAAAGGTCCTCGAAGGGCGTGCCGGGGGGCAGTTGAGGAAGGGTGCGGTTACGGGTTTCGACCGTGGTCGAAGCCGAGATGTTGACCACCGCGCCGGTCACCTCCTCCGCCAGATCGGCGAAGGATTCTGGCGCCGACCGTGCGAAGGCCGGCAGCGGCATGGCCGTCGCAACGAGGGTCAGGACCGCGAAGCAGGACGCGGCCAGCCGGCGCAAGGGGCGCTGAGGCAGCGCCGTCGAAGGCGCCAGCGCGTTCATGGCATGGGTCATCGAAAATCCTCTGTTGGAGAACATGCATATAAATTGTTGATCCGCGGCGTCATTCAAGCGCCGATTGCGGCGGAAGCAGGGCCACGCTTATCCAAACTGACGCACCAGCCAGACAACTCCGACCCCGACGAGGGCCGAGATGATGCCCACGATCCGCATCCGGTCGCTCGGGCTGTGCGCCGCCTCGAACATGGCCCGCCGCATGCCATCGGGAAAGGCCGCAAACAAGATGCCCTCGACCGCAAGAGCGAGGCCGAGGGCTGCGATAAGATCCGACATCAGTGTGTCTATTGAGCTGGAGCCGGCTGGGCCGGGGTTGGGGCTGGAGCAGATTGGGAGGCCGGAGCCGATGCCCCGCCGTTCCGCCGGCCGACCGCGCCATTGAAGTACCGGAAGAAGTCGGAGTCCGGACTCAGGACGAGGCGCGTATCGCCCGGGTTGAGACCGACCTGATAGGCCTGCATGGAGCGGTAGAAGGCGAAGAAATCCGGATCCAGGCTGAACACCTCGGCCAGGATGCGGTTCTTATCCGCATCGCCCTGTCCACGCTGCTCTTCGGCCGTGCGGTTGGCCTCCGCCCGAATGACCGTGGCCTCGCGCTCGGCGCGGGCGCGGATGGTCTGAGCCTGCTGCTGCCCGTTGGCGCGGATATCGGCCGCCTCACGCTCACGCTCGGTGCGCATGCGCTGATAGACGGCCTGGCTGTTGGCGGCCGGCAGATCGACACGGGTGAGGCGCACGTCGATCATCTCGATGCCGAGGTTCTGGGCCTGCCGGTTCACGTTGTCCTGGATGCGGTTCATCAGGGCGGCGCGCTCGGTGCGCACGATGGCGTCCCGCGAAGCATTGGCCAGAACATTGCGCATGGCGGAGTTGGTGAAGCTCACGAGCCGCTGGTTGGCCAGCGGAATGCTGCCCACCGCCTGATAGAACTTGAGCGGATCGATGATCCGGTAGCGGGTGAAGGCATCGACCTCCAGGTTCTGCCGGTCGGCGGACAGGATCGTCTGCACCGGCAGGTCCAGGTCGAGAACGCGCTTGTCGAAATAGGTGACGTTATCGATCAGCGGCATTTTGAAATGAAGGCCGGGCTGCGAGACCTCGTCCTGAACCGCGCCGAAGCGCAGCACCAGCGCATACTGGGTCTGCTGCACGATGAAGGTCGCGCTGTAGAGGGCAATGACGGCAAGACCCAGAAGGATCAGGAGACCCGTGCGAACGGTCGAAGTGTTCATCGGGTCGCTCCCTGCTGATTGGCTGCGCCGCCCTGCGATTGCTGTCCTGACTGCCCCTGCTGGCGCGGCAGTTCGGTGAGCGGCAGGTACGGCACGACTCCCTGTCCGCGTCCGGTCTGGTCGATGATGACCTTGTCGACGCCGTTCAGGACACGCTCCATGGTTTCGAGGAAGATCCGCTCCCGGATCACGTCCGGAGCCTTGCGGTATTCCTCATAGACCTTGCGGAACCGCGCCGCTTGGCCGGTTGCTTCGGCCACGGCCTGCTCGCGGTAGGCTTCGGCCTGCTGGACGATGCGTGCCGCCTCGCCCCGGGCTTCGGGAACCACACGGCTGGCGAACGCCCCGGCCTCGTTCTGGACGCGGACGGCGTCCTGCTGGGCCGCGTTCACGTCGAAGAAGGCCTGGCGCACCTCCGAGGGCGGCTGGGCGGCCTGAAGCTGCACGAGATTGACGAGCACCCCGGCCCCGTAGGCATCCAGGGTCTGCTGCATGATCAGACGAACTTCCTGGGCGATGGCAGCCTGATCGGTCGTCAGGATGGCCTGGATGTTGCTGCGGCCGATCACCTCGCGCAGAGCGCTTTCGGCCACGGCCTTGATCGTGCCCTCGGGGTTCTGCAGGTTGAAAACGAAGTCCTGCGGCCGCGCCGGGTTGACCTGCCAGACCACGTCGGAGTCGAGATCGACGATGTTCTCGTCGGCGGTGAGCATCAGGCTCTCTTCGAGGACGTCGCGGGGACGCCCCTGCCCCGTCGGCGTGGACCGGTAGCCGACCTCGATCCGCTGCTGCTCGGTGACGTTCGGCTTGATCACCCGGCCGATCGGATACGGGAGGTTGTAACGCAGGCCCTCGCCCGAGGTGCCGACATACTTGCCGAAGATCATGTTGATGCCGACCTCGTTCGGCCGCACGGTATAGAAGCCGGTCAGCAGCCAGACGGCGATCACGCCCAGAATCAGAATGACCAACCCTCGGCCGCCCATGGAGCCGCCGGGAATGAAATCCTTCAGGCGGTCCTGGCCGCGGCGCAGGATATCCTCCAGGTCGGGAGGTGTCCCATTGCCCTGCGGGCCGCCGGAGCCCCATGGGCTCTTGCCGCCTCCCGATCCGCCACGCTGCCCCCAGGGGCCGCCGCCGCTTTGGTTACTCCAAGGCATAGGACGCCTTTCCTCACTCTGAAAGACCGGCCGAGAAAGCCGATTAGATTAAGGCGGTTGTGGGGATTGTCTCGTCCGCCTGTCAAGCCTGCGAATTGGGGTCTCTCCGAGCGTTCGTCAACCTGCCCGGAGATCAAACACGTCTTTCTAGATCGATGAAGGTAAATGGATGCTCGTCATCTGCCCCTTTGGGATGCTCGACCCGAGCCGTCTCGCGGAACTGTGAACGATCATAGGACGGGAACACCGCGTCTCCCTCCGGAGAAACGTGGACCTCCGTCAGGTAAATTGTCCGGACATGCGGCAGGGCGATGGCGTAGATCTCGGCTCCGCCCACGATCGCCATGGCATCGGCGCCCATCTCGGCCGCCAGGGCGGCGCCTTTGGAGCAAGCCTCATCCCAGCTGTGGGCGACGTGAACGCCCTCGGCGGAGAAGGCCGAATCGCGGGTCAGCACAATCGTCTCCCGGCCCGGAAGGGGCTTGCCGATCGACTGGAACGTCTTGCGCCCCATGATCATCGGCTTGCCCCATGTCAGTTCGCGGAAGCGCTTGAGGTCCGTCCTGAGACGCCACAGGAGTTGGTTGTCACGGCCGATCACGCCGTTATCCGCAACAGCCACGACGAGGATGAGGGGAAGGGTCATGGCGCCTCGGCCAGCTTCTTGAGCGTCTCGCCCGTCACGCGCTGCACCGTCCACTCCTCCATCGGGATCGCCCCGATGGAGCGGTAGAAGTTCAGGGCAGGCTCGTTCCAGTTGAGCACCCACCACTCGAAGCGTGTTAGCCCTTCCGTGACGCAGCGGCGGGCAAGGTGCTTCAGCAGGGCCTTTCCGATCCCCTTGGACCGGAACTCCGGCCGGACGTACAGGTCCTCCAGATAAAGGCCATGGCGACCTCTGAAGGTGGAGAAGTTGTAGAACCAGAGGGCGAACCCCGCAGGCCTGCCCTCCCATTCGGCGATCTCCGCGAATGCGCGCGGGTTCGGGCCGAACAGGGCCTTTGCGATGTCGGCCTCCGTCGCGTCGACCTCATGCGCCAAGCGCTCGTACTCGGCGAGTTCGCCGATGAGGGTGAAGATGAGGGCGCTATCAGAGGGAGCGGCGGGACGAATGGAAAGGGTCATGCCTCATCCCTATTCGAAAGTTCCTTCCGCGCCAACCTGCCTTACCCATCACTCCACATTGCCGTGCCGTATCGGAATACGGGTTTTCCCTGCTCAGATCACGAAGAAATCGTCGTATTTGAGGGCGAGCCCCTTCTTGAGCAGGGCGAACTCGATGGCCCGGCCCTTGCCCGAGCCGTCGGCATCGTAGGACAGCACGCCGGTCTTCTTGTCGTAGATCAGGTAATCATTCTTGTCCTGGGCCTTGGTGCCGAGGGTGAAGAAGTCCTTGTTCAGCTTGCCGGGCTTCAGCTCCGTGCCCTTGCCGAGCTTCTTGAACACCGCGTTGTCGAGCCAGATGCCGTCGTCCTTGACGTTGAAGTCGCTGATCGTGTCGAAGCTCACCTTCCGGTCGGTCGCTGCCGTGCCGAGCCTGGTGTTGAACGCGAAGACGTCCGCGCCTGCGCCGCCCGTCAGGGTATCGTTGTCATAGCCTCCGAAGATCCTGTCTTTGCCTGCTCCGCCATCGATCCTGTCCTGGCCCTCAAGGCCAAAGAGTTTGTCGTTGCCGCCCCTCCCCTGAATGTCGTTGGGCTTCCCGTTGCCGTTAAGCGTGTCGTCGGCAGCGCCGCCGGTCAGGAGACGATCGTTCTCCACGGTCCACGTGACCGTCTGCTCCAGCAAACTCCGGTCGCCGCGCACCCACTCGGTCGGATCGTAGGCCCTGGCCTTCACGATATGGGTCCCGAAGCCGTAATAATCCTGGAGCGTCCGGAAGGTCTCGCCGGAGTCAGTGAACGTCTTGCCGTCCAGCGTCCAGTCGACCTTGATGACGGCCGGATCGATCACGTCGACATGGAAGTCGGTCAGATTGTACTTCGTGCCCCAGGCGTCGGTGTAACCGTCCAGCGGGTCGACGAACTCGTAGAACTTGAGGATGAACTGCTCCCTGGCGACGGCATCGAACGGATTGCCCAGGACATTCATCTTCGACATCAGCGAGGGACGATAGATGCCGGTCTGGTGGTAATAGCCGCCCTCATAAGCCCCGATCACGCCGATTCCCGGCTGGTCGTAGCCGATCCACTCGGCCCATTTGGCCCCAGCCGAGTCCTTGGTCACGTTCGCACAGGCAGGCTCATCGCCGGCATATGCGACAGCCCCACCATAATTGTATTCGTCGGCGAGACCGGCGAAGGAATGGGCGACCTCATGCAGGGCGACCTCGAACGACTCGCTGTTTCCGCCCGCATAGGTGGCGTAGGGGCGGCCGGAGCCTCCGTACTTGGTGTCGTTCACGACCGCGAAGCTCATCTCGGCCGAGAAGCCGGCGAATCGCAGCGCTTCATCCTCGGCTGCCGCCGCCAGATTCGGATCGACGGAGAGATCCCGGCCGCTGTAGCGGGCGTTGAGGGCTGTGTCACGGTAAATGCCCGCAGCCGCATCGTCCGCGCCCGACTGGGCGGACACAACGTCGATGGCGTGGATGTTGAAGAAGTTCCTGTAGCGCCCGAACGGCTCCGCCAGCGCCTCATTGGTGAAGAGATAGTCGAGAAGACTCCGGATATGGGCATTATAAGTCGAGTCGATCTCCGAGGCGGTATAGCCGTCCCCGATAAAGACCATGTCGATGCGGTTCGAGCTGTAGCCCGTCGTCTGCAGGTGGCGAAGCGCGGACACGAAGATCTCCAAAAGAACATCATTTATGAAACTTAGTTATATTTCATAAACAATCGACATTCTGTTGGGAAGAGACCGCGGAACGTGCGGCTGAAGGGCTAATCCTCGTCGGCGACCCGGCGCGGCGAGCCCCATTCTTCGAGGGTGGCATTGATGTCGTCGAGCACGAAGAAGCGGGCGCTGTCCACGTCATAGCCGTCGTCCAGAAGGCTGTCGTATTCGGTCAGCCGATGCCGGATATACGAGACAAGGGAGAGCCAGGCTGCGGCTTCCGGCGAGGCCGTGTGAAGCCCGCGGCTTCCCAGGGCATGATCGGTCACCGCCTCGAACTCGTGCCGGGGGATGCGTGGCGCGAGGATGCGGACGGCGCTCTCGATGGCCTCGCGCCTGTTCATGTCTTCAGACTGCGACGGGAGCCTTGATGGCAGGATGCGGATCGTAGCCTTCGATGGCGATGTCGTCGAACGTGAAATCGAACAGCGAGCGCACGGCGGGATTGAGACGCAGGTTCGGAAGCGGCCTGGGGTCCCGCGAGAGCTGAAGGCGCGCCTGCTCCAGATGGTTGAGGTAGAGGTGCGCATCCCCGAAGGAATGCACGAAATCGCCCGGCTGCAGCCCCGTTGCCTGGGCCATCATATGGGTGAGCAGCGCATAGGAGGCGATGTTGAAGGGATTTCTCATAGTACGCTGTTTCTTTTATGGTGTCCGACGCCAATGAAACACTATTTAGCGGCGATATCTAGAGTGACTGCAGTGATTATCTATGCCGACCAAGTCCGGTTCTGCAGATCTCCCGGGGTGTGGGCCGTCCACATATCCACAGGCCTGCCGACGCGGAGAAGTCAGTTATCGCAGTCGGCGGCAGGCCTGTGGGTATGTGGGCGGGCCTACGCTCATCCTGCCTGCAATCGTTTTGACGTTTGATTCGGGACCAGCGCCGATCCTCTAAGCACCACCCAACTTTTGAATCAAGAGTCATAGGTAGTGAGGATCGAACCTCTAGCTGACCAGGAAATGAATGATCCGACCCATTTTGCATAAGCCGCCACTAAAGGTGTTTCATCGGAGGCAGTCGCGACTAACCTGACAACTCGCCTATGGCGATACGGATGCTTGCAGCGAATACCGCCTTCACCGCGCTCTTCGTTGAGGCGCGCTGAAGGGTTCTCGCGAATCCCCCCTATGCCGTTAATTATAATTTGAGCCCGCATTGTAATCGTCAGGATCGGAAAGCTGACGCTCCACTTGGCGGAGCTTAGATTTCATCCATGAGTCAGTATTGATGTAAACTGTCGACAGATCTTGGTTCCATCTTCTAGCGATATATACCAGCATTGCGTCGTGTGCGGCCCACGTATTCTCTTCGAACCAGTCCCATAGACGATGCCATTTCGGATCTTTGCCCATCGGTTTCGTTGGTTCGAATTCGAATGGGGGCTGCCGATAGCCCACGAGATCCGCCGCCCTGTCAACTTCACCGTATTCCTTCACACGCACAGAGCATGCCTCGTGTGCCGGATCACGTTCGCCAAGGCGCAGTAACTGACCCTGCGTTCTGACCCATCCGTTTCCCGGATCAGCATAGTAGACTGGCGAACTGATATAGTCGGCGGCTGTACCGAGGCGCGGGTGGTTTAGGATGAACTTCGCGAGGATGCATGGATCACCGGTTCCCGGGTATTCGCCAGGGCGCCACAACTCGGCGATTGGTGCACCATCGAGTTCATGCTGTTCTGGCCGACTACCAGAGGCGTAGAGGTCAAGATCGCGATGAAGCGAGAGGAACCGCCGCCGAACTTCATCCTGTCTCATGAGGAGAACACCTTTCTTTGGTCCGAATGAAAGACGTTGCTGGATCATTCACCCACAACTGGGTGGAAAATCATTTCGTTCTAGGGTCTACGCGTGGATCAAGTAAATAATACGCCCGAGATGAGAAGCATTTCAGTAATTTATCTCGGTTGCAGGGATCGTGCATGTCGATGCCGAATGCGGAACACATATTAAATATATCACGAGCTATATTTTCGAGTCTGATACGCAACTCGTCATCTTCGACTAATACTGCCGGTGGAGACATTCTGAGCGCGATCTTAAGGGCCCCGAGTAGCGAATTGAACTCAAGTACGTCGGCATCCATGTCCAAGCATTCAGCAAAATCCTCAAATTTGGCTCCAATGGCACAGGTATTAGTCATAGCAGGATTCTCAGCTTAAAATTCCAAGGCGCCCTCCTTGACCGGATGATGGCCTCTGGAAGGAATGGGAGGACGATCCTTGGCGAGTCGCCAGTGTCGTCTATGAACGACACTTATTGACACATAGTTAGCGGAGGTCAATTCTTTTGTCCGGCTCCATCCAAACGCCACCACGAAACTCGCCGGAATCGGGCGCAGATAATGAGTTGCCGCAGCGTCTTCGTGCTGTCATTGGCAACGAAAGTATCGCATCGTTCGCCCGGCGAGTTGGCGTTTCGCGCCAATGGCTTCACGATATACTGAATGGAAAACCTGTTTCTCTTGCCACCCTGTCGTCTATCGCTGACAGTACGGGCTATAATCTCGACTGGCTGGCACGGGGAAAAGGTATGCCATCAGGTACGCTCGAAGGGCAGTTTGAATTAGTTCCGCGGTTTGCTGCGCGAGTCGATGCTGACGGTAGAGTGGAAATTAGCGTCGCTGATGAGCCGCCTCTCACGATCCCATCTGCCCTATTTAACCAGCACAACATTGATGTGGCGAACGTTGGCGTTCTCGCGGCGCCTGATAACGGGATGTTTCCAATCATCTGCGCTGGCGATGACGTCCTAATTGACCGATACGACCGAAACCCAACGGATGGCGGCGTATATATCGTTGCCATAGCTGGATGTCTCGCACTGCGGCGAGCGGTCCAAACGCAAGGAGCTTGGGTCTTCTTGTCTGAGGATCCAAAGCAGCAACCGCTGGTGGCCGTCCAAAGCGCTCTTTCGGAGCCCGTTTCGGTCGGGGGGCGAGTACGTTTTCTTTGGCGCAGCATTGATCAGCTGTGACTTGCCGAGACTGCTAGGTAGGGGACTCACCCAAGCCATTGAGTGACGGTCGCGACGAGGACGATAGCAGCGAGATAATTCACAGCCAGCCGGTCGTATCGCGTTGCGATCCG
>JBOZRS010000042.1:0-58810 GCA_050789065.1 Microvirga sp. | reverse complement strand
CGTCATGGCCGCCATCGCCCGAGAGGAAATCGTTGCCGTCATCCCCTTTGAGGAAGTCATGGCCCCAGCCGCCCCATAGGCTGTCGTCGCCTGTGCCTCCGTAGAGCCAATCGGTACCGGCCCCACCAGCAAGGCTATCGTTTCCTTCGTCGCCGAAAAGTTGATCTTCACCGCTGCCGCCGGAAATCGTATCGTTACCTGCTCCTCCGCCAAGGCCACCAGAGCCGGAAATTACATCATGCCCTAAAGTTCCTTCTGTAAACTCTCCAATGTGCACATCCACGCCATTGCTCGAGACTACTAGATCCCACTGCACGAGCCCAGAATTGCCGATGGACTTTTGCGAAACATTGAAGGTGACTTCAGGGATATTCGGAGGTTGCGTATTCGGCTTAGGAGTCTCGCTAGGTTGCGTATCCGGTTTATCTGCAAATTTTTCTGCCAGCCATGTCAGCCCGACCGACTGGAACAAATAACTAATAGTGTTGGCGTGATTATTATAGGTAGCTTCGCCTTTAGGGGCAATTTCTACAACCTGAGTAGTAGTTCTAGTAATAGTACCCGATCCATCAGGATGTCTTACTTCTTTTGTCACCCATTCAACAGTAGCTCCAACCCACACACTCTTTCGAGTTTCGACGGTTGTTTTTGTTCCGTTGGCATCAACCGTAACAATTGTCGTAACAGTTGTGGGTGTCCCGTGAATGTCCGTGGATGTGGACGTTGATGTTGTGACTGTTCCAGTAGAACTGCCAGCGCTAGTAGAACTGCCTTGTGCTGTGCCGGTCGTATTACCGTTATCAGCGACAGCACCATTTAACCACGAGCCAGTCTCTTCGAAAACAATCGAATAGGACTCTGATGTAGCGGTATTGGTGGGACTGATGGAAAATTTCTGACCGTAAGTGATAGAAGTTCCGTCAGGGTTCTTCACAGTTTCGCTTCTGACAAGATTTCCATCTTTATCAATGGAGTAAGTTACAGATCCACTTCCGCTTCCCGCACTTCCTGGGCCAGTTGCCATCGAGAACGTAGGGCCATTCTCTGTGGGGGTTGTACCTCCCGTCGGAAGCGCACTGACCTGCGCGCCGCCATAAATCGGGAGGAGATTGCCGTTCGCATCGCGAGGGCCACCGCTTCCGTTGAAAAAGCCATTCATGGATTCCAGCATCCAAATTAGCGGATCCCAACCATCAGCGTACATACAAGACTCCCAACCTGAGCAGTTATTCACGTCATCGTCTCTGGCGGGAGCCTGGATTCCTACTATCAGAACAGATAGCAGAACCAGCTTATGCTATTGAAAAGACGAGGCGATCGCCCTTCCAGGTTGCATTCCGATAGGTCACTAACGCGCAGGAATAGAAGCATAGACGTGGTCGGTGCCGTGCCTGTGCCATCACCTCCGCAGGCGGGTTGAGCGGTTTGCCAAAAGAAAAGGCCGGGACAAGCCCGGCCTCCATCGTTGTTGCGGAAAGAGATGGCGTCCCATCTCAATCCGTCGTGATCGCGGTCTCGACGTCCGACGGGTCGATCTGCCGGTTGAGGCCCGCATTGAGCTTCTCGCGGTTGAGCTCGCCCTCCCACCAGGACACGACCACGGCGGCGACACCGTTGCCGGTGATGTTGGTGAGCGCGCGGACCTCGCTCATGAACTTGTCGATGCCGAGCACGATGGCCATGCCGGGCACGAGGGCCGGGTTGACCACCGCCAGCGTCGCGGCGAGTGTGATGAAGCCCGCGCCCGTGACGCCGCTGGCCCCTTTCGAGGTCAGCATCGCCACCACCAGGATGGTGAGCTGCTGGCTGATGGTCAGATCGACGCCCAGCGCCTGCGCGATGAACAGGGTCGCCAGCGTCATGTAGATGTTCGTGCCGTCCAGGTTGAACGAATAGCCGGTCGGCACCACGAGGCCCACCACCGACTTCGAGCAGCCGAGACGCTCGAGCTTCTCCATCAGCTGCGGCAGCGCGCTCTCGGACGAGCTGGTGCCGAGGACGATCAGAAGCTCGTCCTTGATGTATCCGATGAACTTGAAGATCGAGAAGCCGGCCACACGGGCGATGATGCCGAGCACGACGAAGACGAAAAGCGCCGCCGTGGCATAGAAGGTCGCGATCAGGCCGAGGAGGTTGCCGAGCGCCGCCGGGCCGTAGCGGCCGATCGTGTAGGCCATTGCGCCGAACGCGCCGATGGGAGCGGCCTTCATGACGATGGCGATGACGCCAAACACCGCATGGGCCATTTCATCGATGAAGCCACGGATGTTGTCGGCACGATCACCCATGGCCAGCAGGGCGAAGCCGAACAGGATGGAGAACAGGAGCACCTGGAGGATGTCTCCCTGGGCGAAGGCGCCGATGACGCTGTCCGGGATGAGATGCAGGACGAAATCGACCGGCTTCTGCTCAGCCGCCTGCTTGGCATAGGTGGCGACGGCGGCCGGATCCGGGTGTCCCGAGAAGCCCAGGCCGGGCTTTACGACGTTGCCGACGATCAGGCCGATGAGGAGCGCGAAGGTCGAGACGATCTCGAAATAGACCAGCGCCTTGACGCCGACCCGTCCCACCTTTCGGGCATCTTGGATGTGCGCGATGCCGGACACTACGGTGCAGAAGATGATCGGGGCGATCACCATCTTGATAAGCTTGATGAAGCCGTCGCCGAGGGCCTTGATCCAGTCGTTCTTGGCGAGATCCGGCGCCAGCCATCCGACGATGACGCCCAGAACGATGGCGATGAGAACCTGGATGTAGAGAACCTTGTACCAGGGCTTCTTGGAAGTCGGGGCACTGACGCCCCCATTCACGGTGATGCTGGACATCACACTCTCCTCACGCGGCCGCTGTCGCAACCGACAGGCATTTTTCATGCCTGCGGCGTGTAAGGACTCAAACCCAAGGTGTCGATATTGTTCGAGGCCGAATGATAAAAGGTCGCACGCCGCTTGAGTTTGCGGCCTGCGACCCCAACAGACGGATGGCGGCGGAGGCCCGCCCAGGTCTTCAGACGTGGATCACGCGCCCATAGGCGTCCATGACGCTCTCGTGCATGGTCTCGGACAGCGTCGGGTGCGGGAAGACGGCATGGATCAGCTCCTCCTCCGTGGTCTCCAGGTTCATGGCGATCACAAAGCCCTGGATCAGTTCGGTCACTTCCGCGCCGACCATGTGGGCGCCGAGGAGCTGGCCGGTCTTCTTGTCGAAGATCGTCTTCACGAGGCCGTCGGGCTCTCCCAGCGCAATGGCCTTGCCGTTGCCCACGAAGGGGAAGCGGCCAACGCGGATATCGTAGCCCTGTTCCTTGGCCTTGGCCTCGGTGAGACCGACCGAGGCGATCTGCGGGTTGCAATATGTGCAGCCCGGGATCTTGCCCTTGTCCATGGGATGGGTGTGAAGGCCCTTGATGGTCTCCACGCAGATCACGCCCTCGTGCTCGGCCTTGTGCGCCAGCATGGGCGGGCCGGCCACGTCGCCGATGGCGTAGATGCCCGGCACGTTGGTACGGCCGAGCCCATCGGTCACGATCACGCCGCGCTCGATCTTCACGCCCAGCTTCTCGAGACCGAGATTCTCGATGTTTCCGACGACGCCGACCGCCGAGATCATCCGCTCGGCCGTGATCGTCTGCGTGCCCTTGCCGTCGTCGATGGTGGCCGTGACGGAGTTCGGCCCCTTCTCCACCTTCGTGACCTTGGCGCCGGAGATGATCTTCATCCCTTGCCTCTCGAAGCGCTTGCGGGCGAGCGCCGCGATCTCGGCATCCTCGACGGGCAGGATCTGCGGCATCACCTCGACCACGGTCACCTCCGCCCCCATGGTGCGGTAGAAGGAGGCGAACTCGATGCCGATGGCCCCGGAGCCCATGACGAGGAGCGACTTCGGCATGGTCGGCGGGACCATGGCCTCGAAATAGGTCCAGATCAGCTTGCCATCGGGCTCGATGCCGGGCAGCACGCGCGGGCGCGCGCCGGTGGCCACGATGATGTGCTTGGCTTGATAGGTGCCGGGCTCGAGGATTCCCTTCGGGGCCGGAGCCTGCGGCTGCATGGCCGGCTTCTTGGTCGCGGACACCACGACCTCGCCGGGCTTCGAGATCGCCGCCTCGCCCCAGATCACATCGACCTTGTTCTTCTTCAGCAGCATGCCGACGCCGCCGTTGAGACGGCCGGATACGCCGCGTGATCGCTGCACGATGGCGGCGGCGTCGAACCCGATCTTCTCCGCCGAAAGTCCGTAATCCTTGGCATGCTCCATGTAGTGGTAGATCTCGGACGAGCGCAGCAGAGCCTTGGTTGGGATGCAGCCCCAGTTGAGGCAGATGCCGCCGAGATGCTCACGCTCGACGACGGCGGTCTTGAAGCCGAGCTGCGCCGCGCGGATCGCGGCCACGTAACCTCCCGGCCCGCCGCCGATGACGATGATGTCGTATTGATTTGCCATGCTGTCCCCACTCGTCGTCCCGGTCGCGCAGGGCGAGAGCCGGGATCGCCATAAGGCGCCAATCTGATCCTGCGGTCCCGGCCCTCGGCTGACGCCGCGGCCGGGACGGCGCTTGCTTTAGACGAGCATCCCCATCGGGTTCTCGATGAGCTGCTTGAAGGCGGCCAGCAGCTCGGCCCCGAGGGCACCGTCCACGACCCGGTGGTCGCAGGAGAGCGTCACGGTCATGGCCTGCACGACCGCGGGAGCGCCGTTCTTGACGACGACGCGCTGCTCGCCGGTCCCGACCGCGAGGATCGTGCCGTGAGGCGGATTGATGACGGCCTGGAAGTCCTTGATGCCGAACATGCCGAGATTCGAGACCGCCGTAGAGCCGCCGGTATATTCCTCCGGCTTCAGGCGACGGTTGCGGGCGCGGCCCGCGAGGTCCTTCATCTCGGCCGAGATCGTCGTGAGTGTCTTCTGCTCGGCCTTGCGGATGACCGGCGTGAAGAGACCGCCCTCGATGGCGACGGCGACACCCACATCCGAGTGCTTCATCTTCAGGATGCGGTCCTCGGCCCAGACCGCGTTGGCGTTGGGCACGCGCTGGAGCGCAATGGCGAGAGCCTTGATGACGAAGTCGTTGACCGAGAGCTTGTAGGCCGGCTTGCCGTCCTTGTCCTTGCCCGCGGCAGCATTGATCTGCTCGCGCAGCGCCATGAGCGCGTCGAGCTCGCAATCGAGCGACAGGTAAAAGTGCGGGACCGTCTGCTTGGATTCCACGAGGCGCTTGGCGATGGTCTTGCGCATGCCGTCGAGGGGCATTTCCTCGTAGGATCCCGGCTCAAACATGGCCTTGACCTGATCGGCCGAGGCGCTCGGGGCCATGACCGGGGGAGCCGCAGGCTTTGCGGCCGGGGCGGCTGCCGCCGCAGCAGGAGCCGTCGCGGGCTTCGTGCCACCGCTCGCGAGAGCAGCGCGCACGTCCTTCTCGACGATGCGGCCATGGGGGCCCGAGCCCTGGATCGACGCGATGTCGACGCCGGCCTCGCGCGCGATGCGCTTGGCAAGAGGCGAGGCGAAGACGCGGTTTCCTGCCGCCTGCCCTGCTCCGTCGGGCTTGGCCGCCTGCGCCGGCCCGCTCGGAGCCTGGTCGACGCGGGCGTATGTCATGTGGGCAGCCTGATCGCCCGGAATGGCATTGGCCTGCGGCTGAGGCGCCGCAGCAGGGGCTGCCGGCGCCGGAGCGGCTTCTGCCTTGGGCGCCGCAGGAGCAGGCGCGCCACCGGCCGCGGGAGCCGTGATGCTTTTCGGATCCTCGCCCTCACCTGCGATCAGTGCGATGACCTGGTTGACGGGCACGTCCGCCGTGCCCTCGGGAACGACGATCTTGGCGAGAACGCCTTCGTCGACCGCCTCCACTTCCATGGTGGCCTTGTCGGTTTCGATCTCGGCGATGACATCGCCGGACTTCACCGTGTCGCCTTCCTTCTTGAGCCACTTGGCAAGGTTGCCCTTTTCCATGGTGGGCGAGAGGGCGGGCATCAGGATATTGATGGGCATGGCGTTTATGGATCCTGATCGAAAGATTAGTTGAGGGCCTGGGTCGAGCCGGGATCGGAAGGATCGTCCAGCTCGGCCTGGATGCCGGCGGTGATCTCGGCCAGGGCGTCCTCTTCGGAGAGGTCCGTTTCCATGGCGTAGATGCGCGCGGCGTGACGGGCGAGATCCACCAGGAGCACGCCCCAGGTGAACGGATCGTCGAAGGCGCGGCGAAGCGCGATGCTCACCGCTCCGTCGACCACCGAAGCCCTCAGGATTTCGATGCCGCCCTTTTCGAGAGCATCAGGCGGGATGTTGAGGGCTTCAAACTTCCGTTCGGGCATGATGTCACCTGTAGCAAACGGCCTTCGCCGCCTGGACGACCTCGGCGACCGTCGGGAGTGCCAGCTTTTCGAGATTGGCCGCGTAAGGCATCGGCACGTCCTTGCCGGTGATGCGGATCACGGGCGCATCGAGATAGTCGAACGCGTTTTCCATGATGCGCGTCGCGATCTCGGCGCCGACGCCGGATTGCGGGAAGCCCTCCTCCACGGTGACGCAGCGGCCCGTCTTCATGACCGAGGCCACGATCGTGTCCGTGTCCATCGGACGGATGGTGCGCAAGTCGACCACTTCCGCATCGATGCCTTCGCTCTCGAGCTCCTGCGCGGCCTTCAGCGCATAGGTCATGCCGATGCCGAAGGACACGATGGTGACGTCCTTGCCCTCGCGGTGGATGCGCGCCTTGCCGATCGGGACCGTGAAGTCGTCGAGCTTCGGCACCGGGAAGGACTGCCCGTAGAGAATTTCGTTCTCCAGGAAGATCACCGGGTTCGGATCGCGGATGGCGCTCTTGAGCAGGCCCTTGGCGTCAGCGGCCGTGTAGGGCATGACGACCTTGAGGCCGGGCACGTTCGAGTACCACGCTGCGTAATCGTGGCTGTGCTGGGCCGCCACGCGGGCCGCCGCGCCGTTCGGACCACGGAATACGATGGGGCAGCCGAGCTGGCCGCCCGACATGTAGAGCGTCTTGGCCGCCGAGTTGATGATCTGGTCGATCGCCTGCATGGCGAAGTTGAAGGTCATGAACTCGACGATGGGCCTGAGCCCCGTGAACGCCGCGCCCACGCCGACGCCCGCGAAGCCGTGCTCGGTGATGGGGGTATCGATCACGCGACGGGCGCCGAACTCCTGCAACAGGCCCTGCGTGACCTTGTAGGCGCCCTGATACTCGGCCACCTCCTCGCCCATCACGAAGACGCTGTCGTCCTTGCGCATCTCCTCGGCCATGGCGTCGCGAAGGGCCTCGCGGACAGTCATGTTGACCAGTTCCGTGCCCTCGGGAATTTCGGCCATCGCATTGTAGGCAGTGCGGTTTGCAACCACCGAAGGCGCTGCCGGCATGGAGACGCCGCCCTGTTCCGCGCGGGCGCTCGGCGCCGGACGAGCCGTCATGCCTTCAGCCTGCATGTCCGGAACCGGGGCTTGCTGAGGAGCGCTCGGGCCGGGCGCCGGAGGCGGTTCGCCGCCGCCCTGGGCGGGAGCCTTCGCGGCTGCGGCGGAAACATCTTCGCCCTCGCTGGCGAGAACCGCGATGGGCGTATTCACGGCAACGTTGTCGGTGCCGTCGGACACAAGGATCTTGGCCAGGACGCCTTCGTCGATCGCCTCGACCTCCATCGTCGCCTTATCGGTCTCGATCTCGGCCAGGACGTCGCCCGGTTTCACCTTGTCGCCTTCTTTTTTCAGCCATTTGGCCAGCTTGCCCTGCTCCATCGTGGGCGAGAGAGCGGGCATGAGAATATCGATCGCCATGGAAGACTCGTTTTGATTGTCGCTGCGGCGAGATTGGGGGAGCGGCGCCGGGAACGCGCCGCTTAGAGCAGGATGTCCGTGTAAAGCTCGGACGGGTCGGGCTCGGGATCGTGCGTGGCGAACTCGGCCGCCTCATTGACGGTCTCGCGCACCTTGCTGTCGATCGCCTTCAGCTCGTCCTCGGACAGCTTCCAGCTTTCCAAGAGGCGACGGCGCACCTGCTCGATGGGGTCGTGCTCCTCGCGCATGCGGGTCACCTCGTCCTTCGTGCGGTACTTCGCAGGGTCGGACATGGAATGGCCGCGATAGCGGTAGGTCTGCATTTCGAGGATGTAGGGCCCCTTGCCGGAACGGGCGTAGTCGATGGCCCGCTGCCCGGCCGCGTACACCGCGCGCACGTCCATGCCGTCCACCTGCTCGCCGGGGATGCCGAAGGAGACGCCGCGCTTCGAGAAGTCCGTCTGGGCGGAGGCGCGGGTTACCGCCGTGCCCATGGCGTAGCGGTTGTTCTCGATCACGTAGACTACGGGGAGCTTCCAGAGCTCCGCCATGTTGAAGCTCTCATAGACCTGGCCCTGGTTGGCCGCGCCGTCGCCGAAATAGGTCAGGCACACCCGGCCGTCGTTACGGTAGCGATTGGCGAAGGCGATGCCGGTGCCGAGCGAAACCTGCGCACCGACGATGCCGTGGCCTCCAAAGAAGTTCTTCTCCTTGGAGAACATGTGCATGGAGCCGCCCTTGCCTTTCGACAGGCCGCCCCGACGTCCCGTCAGCTCGGCCATGACGCCTTTCGGATCCATGCCGCAGGCCAGCATGTGACCGTGGTCGCGGTAACCCGTGATCACCTCGTCTCCGTCCTTCGTCGCCATCTGCATGCCGACGACGACGGCTTCCTGGCCGATATAGAGGTGGCAGAAGCCCCCGATGAGGCCCATGCCGTACATCTGACCGGACTTCTCCTCGAAGCGCCGGATCAGGAGCATCTCTTGGTAAGCCGCCAGATCCTGGCTCTTGTCGAATTGGGGGGTATTGAGAGCGGCTCCACGTGCAGAGCCTTTAGAAGTGGACTTGTTAGCCGTGCCGGCACCGGCACGACCCGCCTTGCGGGCTGCAACAGCCATCGGGTCCTCCGAAGGGTTTCCTCGACGAAAGTTCTAGCGCACCCGATGTCGGAAATCGAGGGGGAGGATTCTGTTTCAGATCATATGGCAAACAGTGCAACTATATGATTCTGCGTTCCTATTTTAACTTAACTGAATTTCAGTTAAGCGGAAGTTTTGGACTATTTCGGCTATTGCCCGGTGATGATCACCAGATCATTGCGGTGCACACGTCCGAGCATGACGCGCGCTCTCTCCTCGAGCAGATCGCGGTCGATCTGATCGCTCCTGAGAAGGGCAATGCGGCGCTCCCAATCGGACCGCTCGGTCTTTAAACCCTCCAGCTCCTTGGAAAGTTCTGCCACCTCCGCTTCGTATTTCTGTTGAGCCTCGATGCCGCGCGCTCCGCTATGGGCGTGATGAACGAAATAGCCAACGACAGCCGCGGAGACGCTGTAGAGCATCAGCGGGATGAGGATTCGTCGTGCGCGTCTGCGGATCACCATGACCCTGAGTCTTACCGCGTCATGGTTAAGGAGGCGTTGAGGAATTGAAGGTTGCGCCGCCTAATTCCTTCTCTCTTGCCGGAAGGGAAAGGCGCTCCGCCAAAGAAAAAGCCGCCTTTCGGCGGCCTTTATTGGGTTAATCTAGGATCGATCAGGCCAGAGCCTTGAGGGCCGCGCGGCCCGCGTAGCGCGCCTGCGTTCCGAGCTCCTCCTCGATCCGGATGAGCTGGTTGTACTTGGCCAGCCGGTCGGAGCGGGCGAGCGAGCCCGTCTTGATCTGTCCGCAATTAGTGGCAACAGCGAGATCGGCGATCGTCGAGTCCTCCGTCTCGCCCGAACGGTGGGACATGACGGCGGTGTAGCCGGCGCGATGGGCCATCTCGACGGCCGCCAGCGTCTCGGTGAGCGAGCCGATCTGATTCACCTTCACGAGCAGCGAGTTGGCGACGCCCTTCTTGATGCCCTGGGACAGGCGGTTCACGTTGGTGACGAAGAGGTCGTCGCCGACGAGCTGGCACTTCTTGCCGATGAGGTCGGTGACGGCCTTCCAGCCCTCCCAATCGTCCTCGGACATGCCGTCCTCGATGGTGGCGATGGGATAGGCAGCAACGAGCTTGGCGAGGTACTCGGCCTGCTGCTGCGGGCTCAGCTTCCGGCCGTCGCCTTCATAATGATAGGCGCCGTCCTTGAAGAACTCGGTGGCGGCGCAGTCGAGGCCGAGCACCATGTCCTTGCCGGGCTTGTAACCCGCCTGCTCGATGGACTTCATGATGAAGTCGAGGGCCGCCTCGGCGCTCGGCAGGTTCGGGGCGAAGCCGCCCTCGTCACCCACATTGGTGTTGTGGCCAGCGTCCTTGAGGGCCTTCTTGAGGGTGTGAAACACCTCCGCGCCCATGCGCACGGCCTCGGCGAGCGTCGGCGCGCCGACCGGCATGATCATGAATTCCTGGAAGTCGATGGGATTGTCCGCATGCGCGCCGCCGTTGATGATGTTCATCATGGGCACCGGCAGAACGCGGGCCTGGGTACCGCCCACATAGCGGTAGAGCGGCAGGGCCGCAGCTTCGGCCGCAGCCTTCGCGACCGCGAGCGAGACGCCCAGGATGGCATTGGCGCCGAGGCGCGCCTTGTTCGGCGTGCCGTCGAGCTCGATCATCGTCTCGTCGATGGCGACCTGATCCTCCGCGTCCATGCCGCCGATGGCGTCGAGGATGTCGTTATTGACGGCGTCGACCGCCTTGAGAACGCCCTTGCCGAGATAGACCGACTTGTCGCCGTCCCGCAGTTCGACGGCCTCGTGCGCGCCGGTGGAGGCGCCGGACGGCACCGCAGCACGGCCCATGGAGCCGTCTTCCAGGGTAACGTCCACCTCGACGGTGGGGTTGCCACGGCTGTCGAGGATCTGGCGGGCGAAAACGTCGATGATCGCGGTCATAAACAGGCTCCTGAAGGCTTTAAAAGCGACCGGTGCGGCCTCAAGTCATGGACTGGCTTATTGACCGAAATGCGTAAGCGAGCAAGGACGACAAGAGCCTTCCCTCCATCAATCCAAGGTCTAATCCTGTGACGGAAACCACTCTCCAACTCGGCCAGGCGAGCGCCATGCCCCTTTCCCCCGAAGAGGCGAAGCTCGACCGGGTGCCAAATCCTCATCCCGATACCGACTATCTGGCGCGTTTCACGGTGCCGGAATTCACCTCGCTGTGTCCGGTCACGGGCCAGCCTGATTTCGCGATTCTGGTCATCGACTACGTGCCGGGTCCCTGGCTGGTCGAATCCAAGTCGCTGAAGCTCTACATGCATAGTTTCCGCAACCACGGCGCCTTCCACGAGGACTGCACCGTCGCCATCGGCCGGCGGCTCGCCGGTCTTCTGGAACCGCGCTTCCTGCGCATCGGCGGCTATTGGTACCCGCGCGGCGGCATCCCGATCGACGTGTTCTGGCAGACCGGAGATATTCCGAAGAATCTCTGGCTGCCCGACCAGGGCGTCGCGCCCTACCGCGCCCGCTGAGCGGTCGGCCGCGTCAGAATGAAGGAGGCGGTCAGGCCGACGCCGAAGATGATGACGGCGGCCACGGAGGTCGTTGGCATGAGTCCGACATGGCGCAGGCCGAATCCCATCAGGATCACGGCCAGCGCCTGACCGCAGAAGAACGAAAAGGCGTGGAGCGCGACCGCCGAGGCGCGGGCCTGCGGCGCGACCTCGGTCACCTGGGCCTGAAAGGTGTTGTGGAGCATGTAGAAGCCGAGGCCCATCAGCAGCAGGGCCCCGGCATCGACCTTCCAGTCCCCGCCCTGTCCCAGGATCAGGAGGGCGCAGGCAGCGAAGAACCCTCCTCCGATCAGGATGCGGCCGATCCCGAGCCTTTTCAGCATCCAGCTCACGAGGGCCGAATAGACGAGGCCGCCGAGGGCGAATCCGCCGATGGCGAACCCCGCCTGGGCGGCCCCGCCTCCGCCGCGCTCCTCCAGCAGAGGTGCCACATACGGGAAGATGCCGAAGAGCGCGATGGCTTCGACGAACACGAAGCTGAACAGTGCAAGCGCCCGCGGATTGGACAGGATATCCCGGTAGCGCAGGATCGCCGCGCGCGGATCGAACTTGGCGCCCGGGAGGGCACCCCGGAAGCCGATGACGGTCGCCGTCAGGGCGAAGGCCATCATGATCGTGGAAAGGCTGAAGACGCCGCGCCAGCCGATCAGCTCCGCCAGCAGACCCGCGAGGGACGAGCCGGCCAGCTGACCGACGATCACGGCCACGAGATAGCGGCTCAGGGCTACCTGCCGCTGGGCCATCTCCACCCGGTCGCCGATCAGCGCGATGGAGAGCGGAACGGCTCCCCCAGCAGCCGTTCCGGCCAGGATGCGAAGCCCAAAGAGGGTCGCGGCGTTAGGCGCGAAAATGGAGCCGGCCAGGGCGAAAAACAGCAGCGTCAGCGCGACCTTCATGATCCGCTCTTTTCCAAGCGCGTCCCCGATCGGGCCCAGCACAGGCTGGATAAACGCGTAGGGCAGCGCGAACGCAGTCGAGAGAAGCGCGATGGTCTGGGGCGTGGATCCCAAATCCCGGGCGATGACCCCGACCATCGGTTCGACGGCGCGGCCCGAGAACGTGCTCGCAAAACCGCTGGTGGCGAGGATCAGGATCAGGTTGCGGGAAGACATGGCGTCCTAAGGTTCGGGCCGCGAGGCGGGACTTTTCGCTCCATATCACGGCGGCCGAAGAAGGCGAGCGGCCGAAATGCAGCCCTGCCCCTCCCTAACGTCATGGAAGGCCCGCGGTCATGCTCCGGCGGCGCCTCAGGATGAGAATCCTTGAGGAGAGCTTCAGGCTGCCCTGTTCTTGGCGAGCGCGTCGAAGACCTTGAGCTGGGCAAGCAAGGCCTCGAGCTCCTTAAGCGGCACCATGTTCGGCCCGTCCGAGGGAGCCTTGTCCGGATCCTGGTGCGTTTCGATGAAGACGCCAGCCACGCCGACGGCTACCGCCGCGCGGGCCAGGACCGGCACGTATTCCCGCTGCCCGCCCGAGGTCGCGCCCTTGCCGCCCGGCTGCTGAACGGAATGGGTCGCGTCAAAGATCACCGGTGAGCCGGTCTCTGCCATGATCGGCAGGGCGCGCATGTCGGACACGAGCGTGTTGTAGCCGAAGGACACGCCGCGCTCGGTCAGCATGACGTTCGGGTTGCCTGCGGCCCTCACCTTCTCGGCCACGTTCGCCATGTCCCAGGGGGCGAGGAACTGCCCCTTCTTCACATTGACCACCCGGCCCGTCCTGGCGGCTGCGGCGAGGAGATCCGTCTGGCGGCAGAGGAAGGCGGGAATCTGGAGGATATCGACCACCTCGGCGACAGGGGCGCACTGGTCGTTCTCGTGGACGTCGGTGAGGACCGGCAATCCGAAACGCTCCTTCACTTCGGCGAAGACCGCAAGGGCCTTGTCGAGGCCGATGCCCCGGGCGCTCGCAATCGAGGTCCGGTTCGCCTTGTCGAAGGACGACTTGTAGACGAGCCCCAACCCCAGCCGACCTGCGATCTCCTTCAGGGCGGCGGCCATCTCGAGCGCATGGTCCCGGCTCTCCATGGCGCAGGGCCCGGCGATGATGCTGAGAGGCAAGTGATTGCCGAAGCGGACGGAACCGGCTTCGACGACGGCGGGGTGCTGTTTCGTATCGGTCATGCGCCGTCACCTACCCTGTTTGGAGCCGGACGCAAAGCGGCGATGTGACATGGCCCGTCCAGTTCGATGTCATTCCCGGCCGGAGCGAAGCGGAGGGGAAGGGAATCCACTCACAGGCACAGCGCCATGGATCCCCTGCCCGCGCCTCAGGCGCGCCGGGGATGACAGGAGCGTCAGAACGTCATGGCCGCTGCGTCAATGATCCCGGCCGAAAGCGAGGCCGCGCCCAGGAAGAGTGCCGCCGCCATTTCGCCGGCGGCGATCCGTTGGGACAGGTTCGGCATCACGATCCGGACGAGCCAGTACACGATGATCTGCACCGCCAGGGCGACGAGACCCCAGACGAGGCAATCGACGATCGTCTGGGCATGAACGATGGCGCTGGCGAGCGGCAACGCGAAACCGACGAGGCTGAAGCCGAGCGCCGTGGCCGCCGAGATCACGTTCTGGCGGATCAGGGCGAACTCATTGTGCATCGTCGCCAGGGTATAGATGGCGAGGTAGAGCGCGACGAGCACCGTCGCGATGGCGAAGAAGAGCAGGAAGTCGGGCAAGCCCGCCAGCGATGAAGCCACGATTGAGTCCCCCAAATGCGCGTTCTTGTTCGTTTATCCGAATCGCGCGTGAATATTACGTTTCCTCGAACGCAATCGCGACGCCAAAAGCGGCGCTGGCGGGCACGACGAGCCTGCTGCCGATCTGCGCATAGGGGATTTCGGCGGCGTCGAGCCACTTGGCCTGATTGTGGATATCCTCGACGCTGACCGCGAAAGCCACGAAGGACGGCTGATCCAGCTCCGCCTCGACCGAGCCATAGGACTCGGCGGCGTCGTCCGGCGTCATCACGTCGAGATGACCGTCGCGGAGGCGGAAGGACAGGTCGTGCAGGGCGGGGCTGCTCGGCTCCTCGCCCGTAAAGGCCGCCAGAAAAGCCTTGTACTGATGGGGATCCGGCGCGCACAGCGCGACCGTGGGAATGCCCGTGGCCCTATTGTCATGGCGCTGGAACTCCGGGTTCCAGAAATTTTCCGGAAAGTGCTGCTGGCAGACGAAGAAACCCGTCCGTGGGGCGTTTTCGGGTGCCGCAAAGGCAAGCGTGAAGGCCACCTTGGTCTCGCTGCCGTCGGGCCGGCGTCCGCTCCGCTCGAAGAAGAACGGCTCGAAGGTACCTATCCCCTTGTCGCGGAAGAGCGCCGCATCGGCCTTGGCATCCCGGCTTTCGAGGACGAGCATCGCCAACCCCTCGCGATGCGTCAGGTAATCCCGAACGAAAGCCCCGAAGCTGAAGGCGCCTGGACGATGCGGGGTGATTGAGGCCCCTTCGCCGACGGTGATCAGCTCGATGAAGGCGCCGGGGAATTGAATCACCCGGTTCTCGGTCCCCCAGGGATGCCGATTGCGGGCGCCGACCTGGAAGCCGAGGCGCTGGTAGAAGCCTGCGGCCCTGTCGAGATCGTGAACGGCGACGACGAGGTGATCGATCCGGCGGGTCATCGGAATGCCTTCCATCTCGCTGCACCGCCTGGGATCGGGGCGCAGCGGGCTAGGTTAACATCAAACCAGCCGGCTTTGCTCCACTGCCGCGTGAATGAAGCTCCTGAAGAGCGGGTGCGGCTCGAATGGGCGCGACTTCAGCTCCGGGTGATACTGGACGCCGATGAACCAGGGATGGTCCTCGTATTCCACGATCTCCGGCAGGATGCCGTCCGGGGACACGCCCGAGAAGCGCATTCCCCTCGCCTCCAGCCGGTCGCGATAGGTCATGTTGACCTCGTAGCGGTGCCGGTGGCGCTCGGAGATTTCGGTGCCGCCATAAATCTCCGCCACCTTGCTGCCGGGCTTGAGACTGGCCTGATAGGCCCCCAGGCGCATGGTGCCGCCGAGGTCGCCGCCGGCCGCGCGCTTCTCGAGTTCGTTGCCGCGCAGCCACTCGGTCATCAGGCCGACGACCGGCTCCGGCGTCGGGCCGAACTCGGTGGAACTGGCGTTCTCGATTCCAGCAAGCGACCGGGCTGCTTCGATCACGGCCATCTGCATGCCGAAGCAGATGCCGAAATAAGGCACCTTGCGCTCGCGGGCGAACCGGGCCGCCCGGATCTTGCCTTCAGCCCCGCGCTGGCCGAAGCCGCCCGGCACCATGATTCCGTGGATGCCTTCGAGGAATGGAGCCGGATCCTCGCGCTCGAAGATCTCGCTCTCGATCCATTCGAGATTCACCTTCACCTGATTGGCGATGCCGCCATGATGAAGCGCCTCGATCAGGGACTTATAGGCGTCCTTGAGACCGGTATATTTGCCCACGACCGCGATATTGACCTCGCCCTCCGGATTGTGGACGCGTTCGGAGATTGTGGTCCAGCGGGTGAGGTTCGGAGCCTTGGCGCTCTCGATGCCGAAGGCGGCCAGAACTTCGCTGTCGAGCCCCGCCTCGTGATAGGCGAGCGGCACGTCGTAGATGGAGCGTGCATCCCGCGCCTCGATGACGGCGGATTCGCGAACGTTGCAGAAGAGGCCGAGCTTGCGCCGCTCGTCCTTCGGGATCTCGCGGTCGGTGCGGCAGAGCAGGATATCGGGCTGGATGCCGATGGAGCGAAGCTCCGCGACGGAGTGCTGGGTCGGCTTGGTCTTCAGCTCACCGGCGGACGGGATGAACGGCAGGAGCGTCAGGTGGACGTATATCGCCTGCCCTCTCGGAAGGTCGTTGCCAAGCTGGCGGATGGCCTCGAAGAATGGCAGGCCTTCGATATCGCCGACCGTACCGCCGATTTCCACCAGCACGAAATCGAAGCCTTCGTTGCCGGTCAGGACGAAGTCCTTGATGGCGTTCGTCACATGCGGGATCACCTGGATGGTGGCGCCGAGATAGTCCCCGCGCCGCTCCTTGGTGATGATGTCGAGATAGATGCGCCCGGTCGTGATGTTGTCGGCCTTCGTCGCCGGCACGCCGGTGAAGCGCTCGTAATGGCCAAGGTCCAGATCGGTCTCGGCCCCGTCATCCGTGACGAAGACCTCGCCGTGCTGGTAAGGGCTCATGGTCCCTGGATCGACGTTGAGATATGGGTCGAGCTTACGGAGCCTGACCTTGTAGCCACGAGCCTGGAGAAGCGCTCCGAGGGCCGCTGAAGCAAGCCCTTTGCCGAGCGAAGACACCACGCCGCCGGTGATGAATACGTACCGCGTCATGGACCCCTATCCATCAATAAGGAGCGCCGATTCGCAATCCTGCGAATCCAGCCGCTCGCCATCATCCACAAAAAGAGAGGGCCGGAATTCCGGCCCTGCTTGTCGCCTTACTGCTGAGGCGCTGCGGGCGCCGCTGGCGCCGGGGCAGCCGCTCCTGGAGCTTGCGCTGGAGCCGGGTTCGCCGGCTGTTCACCCTGGAGGCGCTGAAGCTGCTCGAGTACATTGCCGCCCTGCCCGCCTGCCGGAGCCTGCTGACCAGCGGGAGCCGCCGGCGCAGCGCCGTCGAGAATCGAACGCGGAGCGCGGCTGGTGGTTGCAAGAATCGTCAGCGCCATGCTCGTCAGGAAGAAGAGAGCTGCCAGAACCGCCGTCGCGCGGGTGAGCGCGTTGGCCTGACCGCGGCCGGTCATGAAGCCGGACACGCCGCCGCCTCCGCCGCCGAGCCCCATGCCGCCGCCCTCGGAGCGCTGCAGGAGAACCACGCCGATCAGCGCCAGGACGATGATCAGGTGGACAATGATGAGAACTGTTTGCATCGTTCCAAAAACCTCAAGCGGCCGCGCCGGCAGGCGTCAGCCGCTCGCAATCGTTCGTTGCGCGGCCTGTAGCATAGGTGTGCGCAGGATCAAAGACCCGCAAGAGCCCTTTCCTGCACATTAGCCGGACGAATTCAATACTCTTCCCCATCCTGGGCGGCCGGAATCGGCCAGTCCAGGATGATCCGGAAAGAACCGGAATCGCCTCGCCCGCAGGACGAGGCCAGGATTTCCTCATCCCAGATAAGCGCCCGCGATGGCGAGGAAGTCCGCCGCGACGAGGCTCGCCCCACCCACCAGGGCGCCGTTGACGTTCTCCACCGCCATCAGTTCAGCCGCGTTCGAGGGCTTCACCGACCCGCCGTAGAGAATGCGGACCTTCCCGTGATCGGCCTTGCCAACGAGGCGGCGCAATTCTTCGCGGATCAGGGCGTGGACCTCGGCCACATCGGCCGCGGTCGGGGTGAGGCCCGTGCCGATCGCCCAGACGGGCTCATAAGCGACCACGAGGTTCTGGCTGTTCGAATCGACCGGGATCGAACCGCGCAGCTGCCTGCGGACCACGTTGAGGGTGCGCCCCGCCTCGCGCTCGGCCTGGGTTTCGCCGACGCAGACGATGGCCGTCAGCCCGGCCCGATGGGCCGCGACGGCCTTGGCGCAGACATCGGCATCCTTCTCACCATGGTACTGGCGGCGCTCCGAATGGCCCACGAGGACGTAGGTTGCGCCCGCGTCGGCGAGCATCTCTGCCGAGATGTCGCCGGTGTAAGCCCCCATTTCCTTGGCGTGGCAGTCCTGTCCTCCGATGGCGACCCTGGAGCCGACGGACATCAGGGCGAACATGCCCACGAGTGTAGCCGGAGGGCAGACCGCCAGCTCGACCTTGGCTTTCAGGCCCGGCGTGTAGCCCGCATGAATCTCGGTTAAGACCTTGGCCGATGATCTCAGCCCGTTCATTTTCCAATTCCCCGCCACGAGGGGGCGCGGCCTATCGACGCTCATTCAAGGCACTCCTGTCACGCTTGATAAGTTGGCACTAGCAGAGGGTTAAGGCCTCTTTCAACCAGACTTGCCCTTTTCGCAGAGCCTCTGATGGGCTATCGGCGTCTTTAACGAGTTTCAGGAAAACGGGTTCACGATGCTTCGAGGAATGCGCAAGGCCGGGCAGAGCCTGGTCGGCAAAATCATCGCCACCATCTTTTTCGGGGCCTTGATCGTCAGCTTCGCGATCTGGGGCATCGGCGATATTTTCCGGACAAGGCCCGAGTCCCGGGTCGTCAAGGTCGGAAGCACCGAGATCACGATCAATCAGGTGCGCAACGCCTACAACAACGAGCTGCAGCGTCTCGGGCGCCAGTTCCGGACCGTGATCACCCCCGAGCAGGCTCGGGCCTTCGGTGTAGACCAGCAGATCGTCAACAATCTCGTGACCGAGGCGGTCATGGCCGAGCAGGCCAAGCAGCTCGGCCTGAGCGTCTCGGACCAGCTGGTCGCTCAGTCGATCATGGACGATCCCACCTTCAAGGGACCGGACGGCCAGTTCAACCGGGCCCTGTTCGATCAGGCTCTGCGCAATGCCGGGCTGTCCGAAGCCGGCTTCCTGCAGGAACAGCGCGCCGCTATGGCGCGGATTCACCTCGCCCAGGCCATTGCCGGCGACCTGACGGTTCCGGTCGCGGCGCGCGAGGCCCTGCACCGCTACACCAGCGAGCGCCGCGCCGCCGCCTATGTCATGCTGACGCCCGCGATGGCCGGAGACGTTCCGGCTCCGACCAACGAGGAGCTGCAGAGCTTCTTCAATGACCACAAGGGCGCCTACCGGGCCCCTGAATATCGCGCCCTGACGGTGATGACGCTCGACGCGGCCGTCGTGGCCAAGCCGGACACCGTGTCCGAAGCCGATGCCCGCCAGCGCTACGAGCAGCAGAAGGCCAAGTACGGCACGCCTGAGCGCCGCACCGTCCAGCAGATCACCTTCCCATCGAAGGAAGAGGCGGAGGCGGCTGCCGCCAAGATCAAGGCAGGCGCGACTTTCGATTCCATTGCGGCCGAACGGAACGTCTCTCCACAGGATCTGGAGCTCGGCACCTTCACGAAGGCCGAAATGCTCGATCCGGCGGTGGCGGATGCAGCCTTCTCCCTCGAACAGGGCGCCGTCAGCGCGCCGATCGAGGGCCGTTTCGGCCCCGTGCTCGTGCGCGTCACCCAGATCCAGCCGGAATCGGTCCGCCCCTTCGAGGAGGTGGCCGCCGAAATCCGGGGCGAGATCGCCCGTGAGCGCGCGAAGGACCAGATCGAAGACATCCACGATGCCATCGAGGATCTCCGCGCCGGCGCCAAGCCGCTCGCCGACATCGCCAAAGAAAAGGGTCTACCGCTCGTTCAGATCCCGGCCGTCGACGCCAGCGGCCAGGACAAGGCGGGCAAGCCGGTCGATCTGCCCGGGAAGGCCGCTCTGGTGAAGGCCGCCTTCGCGTCCGATATCGGCGTCGACAACGAACCCCTGCACCTCCCTGACGGCGGCTATGCCTGGTATGACGTGACCGGGATCGAGCCTTCGCGTGAGAAGTCTATCGACGAGGTGCGCGATCAGGTCGCCACTCAGTGGCGCGAGGAGCAGGTTGCGCAGCGCCTGTCCGAAAAGGCGCGCCAGCTGACCGAGCGCCTGGAGAAGGGCGAGGCGATCGAGGCGGTCGCCCAGGAGGTCGGCGCACCGGTCAAGACGGCCACCGAGCTCACCCGCAACGCGGCCAAGGACGACCTGAGCACCGAGGCTGTGAACCGGATCTTTGCCGTTCCGGTCGGCAAGGCGGGCCATACCGCCAACGGAGCGGATGACCGTGCCGTGTTCAAGGTGACCTCAGCCTCTGTGCCGCCCCTGGTGACGACGACCCAGGAAGCGCAGAACATCGAGAATCAGCTCCGCAACGGCATGGGCGACGATCTGATCGGCCAATACATTGCCCAGGTTCGCCAGGATCTCGGCGTGACCATCAACCAGCAAGCGCTGCGGCAGGCGACCGGCGGCGAAGTCCAGTGATGATCACGCCGGACTTCGAGGTCTTCGCGAAGGCTTATGATGCGGGCGAAGCAGGCGTCCTGCGCGCCACGCTCGTGGGCGATCTTCTGACCCCCGTCGCGGCCTTCCTGAAGCTGCGGAACGGACGCAAGGGCTCAGCCTTCCTGCTGGAATCGGTGGAGGGCGGTGCCACGCGGGGCCGTTTCTCGATGATCGGCCTCGATCCGGATCTCGTATGGCGCTGCCAGGACGGTGTCGCCTCCATCGACCGCCGTGCCCTGGACCGGGACCAGACTTTCGAGACGGACGAGCGCCCGCCGCTGGAGAGCCTGCGCGAGCTGATCCGGGAGAGCGCCCTACCGCTGTCCGACGACCTGCCGCCGATGGCGGCCGGGCTCTTCGGTTATCTGGGCTACGACATGGTGCGGCAGATGGAGCGTCTGCCCGAGCCCAACCCCGACGTGCTGAAGGTCCCCGACGCCATTCTGGTTCGTCCTACCGTGATGGTGGTGTTCGACGCGGTAAGGGACGAGATTTCCCTGATCACCCCCGTGCGCCCGAGGCACGGCGTCACCGCGAGGACTGCCCATGAGGCAGCGCTCGCACGGCTCGACGAGGTGAGCGCCGCCCTCGAGCGTCCGCTGCCCATCGAGGATCGCACCGATCCCACGGCGATCGACTTCGAGCCCCCGGTCTCCAACACCACGCCCGACGAATTCAAGGCCATGGTTGCCCGGGCGAAGGACTACATCCGCGCGGGCGACATCTTCCAGGTGGTGCTCTCGCAGCGTTTCGAGGCGCCCTTCCCCCTGCCGGCCTTCGCGCTCTACCGCGCGCTTCGACGCATCAATCCGGCGCCGTTCCTCTGCTACCTCGATTTCGAGGATTTCCAGATCGTCTGTTCCTCGCCCGAGATCCTGGTACGGGTCCGGGACGGCAAGGTCACGATCCGACCCATCGCCGGCACGCGTCCGCGCGGCGCGACGGCCGCCGAGGACCGGGCCCATGCGGAGAGCCTCCTGGCTGATCAGAAGGAACGCGCCGAACACCTGATGCTGCTCGACCTCGGCCGCAACGACGTGGGCCGCGTGGCCGAAATGGGATCCGTCCAGGTCACGGATTCCTTCTTTCTCGAATATTACAGCCAGGTGATGCACATCGTCTCGAACGTCGAAGGCCGTCTCGACGCCTGCTTCGATGCCCTCGACGCTCTCGTGGCAGGCTTCCCGGCCGGCACGGTCTCGGGTGCGCCGAAGGTGCGCGCCATGCAGATCATCGACGAGTTGGAGAAGGACAAGCGCGGCCCCTATGCGGGCTGCATCGGCTATTTCGGCGCCAATGGCGAGATGGATACCTGCATCGTGCTCCGCACCGCCGTGGTCAAGAACGGGCGCATGGCCGTTCAGGCGGGCGCCGGCATCGTCTACGATTCCGATCCCGCCTCCGAGCAGCAGGAATGCATCAACAAGGCAAAGGCTCTCTTTCGCGCGGCGGAGGAAGCCGTGCGCTTCGCAAGCCAGGCGAGGCTCGGGCAATGAGGCCGGAGCCGCCTCCGTGGCCTTGGAACCATCCCATTCCTGTGCGACGGAGAGGCTGCGGCTCGCCAAAATCGGCCCTGTCGGCAACGCTTCCCTTGACCGGGTGCGCCGTGCGGGCGAATGTCGGCTCGCCATGACCCGCGTTCTCGTGATCGACAACTACGACAGCTTCACCTGGAATCTGGTGCATCTGCTCGGTCCTCTCGCAACCTCGGTCCAGGTGGTGCGCAACGATGCGATCACCACAGACGAGGTGCTGGCTTCGCGTCCCGACGCCATTGTGCTCTCGCCCGGCCCCTGCTCTCCCAACGAGGCGGGAATCTGCCTCGATCTCGTCGAGCGCGCCTCGCCTGGGATACCGACCTTCGGCGTCTGCCTCGGCCTCCAGACCATCGGTCAGGCCTTCGGGGGCAGGGTCACGCGGGCGCCTCTGCCGATGCACGGCAAGGTCTCTGAGGTCGAGCACCAGGGACAGGCAGTCTTCCGCGGCATCAACGGCCCCTTCAAGGCGACCCGCTACCATTCCCTGATCGTCGACCGCGAGACCTGCCCCGCCGACCTGATCGTGACCGCGGAGACACCGGACGGACTGGTCATGGGGCTGTCCCATCGCTCTCTCCCGATCCATGGCGTACAGTTCCACCCGGAGAGCATCCTGTCGGAGCATGGGGTGACGATCATGCGCAACTTCTTTGAGCTTGCGGCCGACTGGAACGCGAAGCATCGTTCTGACGGCAGCTGCGCTGCTTAAGCCAAGGCATTGAAAACCCATGGAATCCTTCAAATCCTACCTCGCCAAGGTTGCCACAGGCGCATCGCTGAGCCGGGACGAGGCACGCGCAGCCTTCGACGATCTGCTCTCCGGTGAGGTGACTCCTGCCCAGGCCGGCGCCTTCCTGATGGCCCTGCGGGTCCGGGGCGAAACCCTCGAGGAGATCGTCGGCGCAGTCTCGGCGATGCGCGGGCGCATGCTGCCGGTCAGGGCTCCCGAGAAGGCCGTCGATATCGTCGGGACAGGCGGCGATCACAAGGGCAGCTACAACATCTCGACGCTGGCCTCCATCATCGTGGCCTCCTGCGGCGTTCCCGTGGCCAAGCACGGGAATCGGGCAGCGTCTTCCAAGTCCGGCACGGCGGACGTGCTGGCGGCCCTCGGCCTGAAACTGGGCCTCGATCCGGCAGGTCTCGAACGCTGCCTCAAGGAAACGAACCTCTGCTTCATGTTCGCCCAGACCCACCACGCCGCCATGCGCCATGTGGCGCCGGTCCGGGTCGAGCTTGGAACGCGGACGATCTTCAACCTGCTCGGCCCGCTCGCCAATCCGGCCAATGTGTCCCGCCAGCTCCTCGGCGTCTTTTCGGAAGCCTGGCTCGAACCCCTCACCCAGGTTCTGAAGGAGCTCGGCTCCAAGAAGGTGTGGACCGTGTACGGCTCGGACGGGCTGGACGAGATGACGACCACCGGCCCGACTTTCGTAGTGGCGCTCGAAAACGGCGCGATCCGCCGCTTCACGGTGACGCCCGAGGAGGTCGGCCTTCCGACCGCCGATCTGGAAGATCTGAAGGGCGGCGACCCGGAACACAACGCGGTTCAGCTGCGCGCGGTGCTCGACGGCGCGCGCATTCCCTATCGGGATGTCGCCCTGCTCAACGCCGCGGCGGCCCTCGTGGTTGCCGACGAAGCCGCCAATCTGCGCGACGGTCTCGAGCGAGCCACCGTCGCGCTCGACAGCGGGGCCGCCAAGGCGACGCTCGATCGCCTCGTCCGCGCCTCGAACGCATAGAGGCCCGCATGAGCGACGTTCTCGCCCGCATCGAAGCCTATAAGCGCCAGGAGATCGCGGCGGCGAAGGCCGCTGTTCCGCCGGCCGAGATGGAGCGGCGCGCGCACGAAGCCCATCCTCCACGTGGTTTCGCGGCCGCGATCCAGCGTCATCTGGCCGAGGGACGCCCGGCCCTCATCGCCGAGGTCAAGAAGGCGAGCCCGTCGAAGGGCCTGATCCGCCCCGATTTCGATCCGCCGAGCTTGGCGCGCGCCTATGCCGAGGGTGGAGCGACGTGCCTCTCGGTTCTGACCGATGAGCCGTCATTTCAGGGGAGGCCCGAATACCTTGCTCAGGCGCGCGAGGCTTCCGGGCTTCCGGCGCTCCGCAAGGACTTCCTGTTCGAGCCCTATCAGGTCTACGAGGCCCGAGCGTGGGGCGCGGATTGCATTCTCGTCATCATGGCGAGCGTCACTGACGCGCAGGCCCGCACCTTGATCGATACAGCCCATGCGCTCGGCATGGACGTGCTGGTCGAGGTGCATGACCGTGCGGAGCTGGAGCGGGCGCTGCCGCTCGGCACGAAGCTGATCGGCATCAACAATCGCAACCTGCGCACCTTCGAGGTCTCACTCGCCGTCAGCGAGGAACTCGCCCCCCTTGTTCCCTCCGACCGGATCGTCGTGGGCGAGAGCGGCATCTTCACGTTCGAGGATATCAACCGCCTCGCGAAAGTCGATATCCGCACCTTTCTGGTGGGCGAAAGCCTGATGCGGCAGGCGGACGTGGCCGCGGCGACGCGGCGGCTCCTGTTCGGCGAGGCGGCATGACGACGCTGACGCATCTCGATGCGAGCGGCGCGGCCAACATGGTCGACGTCTCCGAAAAGGACGTCACGAGCCGCACCGCCATTGCCGAGGGATGCGTGGTCATGCGGCCCGAAACGGTGGCGCTGATCCGCCAGGGCGATGCCAAGAAGGGCGACGTGCTGGGCACTGCGCGGCTCGCGGGCATCATGGCATCCAAGCGCACGCACGAGCTGATCCCTCTCTGCCACCCTCTTCTCATCTCCAAGGTGAAGGTGGATTGCGCGCTCGACGACGGGCTCCCCGGCGTGCGCGTCACCGCCGAGGTTAAGGTATCGGGGCAGACCGGCGTCGAGATGGAGGCTCTGACCGCCGTCTCCGTCGCCTGCCTGACGATCTACGACATGGTGAAGGCCGCCGATAAGGGCATGCGGATCGAAGAAATTCGCCTGCGCATGAAGAGCGGCGGCCGGTCAGGGACATACGAGGCCCCATGAGCTTGATTGCGGTCGAAGAGGCTCTGATCCGCGTGCTGGCAAGCGTCGAGAGGCCGGTCGCGGTCGAGGCCGTACCGCTCTCCGCCTGTGCCGGCCGAACCCTCGCAGACGATATCGCGGCCCTGCGCGATCAACCCCCATTTCCCGCCTCAGCCATGGACGGCTATGCGGTGCGGAGCGCCGATATTTCCGAAGTTCCCGCGACACTCCGCGTGATCGGCACGAGCGCCGCCGGGCAGCGTTTTCCCGGCACGGTCGGCGCTCTGGAGGCGGTACGCATCTTCACCGGTGCGCCCCTGCCCGACGGTGCGGATTCGGTCGTGCTCCAGGAGGATGCCGAGCGTAGGGACGATCAGGTCCTGATCAAGGAGTTGCCGCCTCAGAAGCGCCATGTCCGGGAAGCCGGCCTCGACTTCCGCTCCGGAGAAGTGCTGCTGCAGAGCGGACTCCGCCTCGATTCCCGCCACATCGCCCTGGCGGCCGCGATGGGCCACGGAACGCTTCCCGTCCGCCGCAGGCCGCGGGTGGCCATTCTGGCGACGGGTGACGAACTCGTGCGCGCCGGAGAGCCGGTCGGCCCCGACCAGATCACGGCTTCGAGCCTTCCGGCCACGGCCGTGATCGTCGAGAAGGCCGGAGCCGAGGCCATCGATCTCGGGATTGCCCGCGACACGATGGAATCCCTCGACGAGCGCGTCCTGGCAGCCCGAAGCGCGGGCGCGGACATTCTCGTGACCCTGGGCGGGGCTTCCGTCGGCGAGCACGATCTGGTCCAGAAGGCTCTGGCCCGACAGGGCATGGAGCTCGGTTTCTGGCGCGTGGCGCTGCGTCCCGGCAAGCCTCTGATGCACGGGCGTCTCGGATCGATGCTGCTGCTCGGACTGCCCGGCAATCCCGTCTCGTCCCTCGTCTGCACTCTTCTGTTCCTCGTTCCCGCGATCCGCGCGCTCCTCGGCGATGCCGATGCCGGCGGGGATCCGACGGAAGCCGCGATCCTCGGCGCGGATCTTCCGGCCAACGGAACCCGGCAGGACTACATGCGGGCATCCCTGGCGCTGGAGGAGTTCGAAATCGGCCTTACCCAGAGGAGCGAACGGCTGCCGCTTCCCGTCGCGACGCCGCATCTGATGCAGGATTCGTCCATGCTGAGCATCCTCGAACGCTCGGACGCCCTGCTCGTCAGGCCTCCCCATGCGCCTGCGGCCCAGGCCGGAGAGCCGTGCCGGATTATCCGACTCGACCGCTTCTGCTAGGGCGTCGCGTGTAAAAGGTGCCTCGGGTTTTCCACGCGACACGCTAAGAAAAGAATACTTGAGCTTGGCCATGCACTTGCAGAACACAGCGGGAACGATTACGCTGTTCTCGCTTTGTTTCAGAATCGCTCCCGACCGGAGCAGTAAGGGCCAGCCATGCTGACGCGCAAACAGCACGAATTGCTCCGCTTCATTCATGAGCGGCTGCGTGAAACCGGGATCCCGCCGTCCTTTGACGAGATGAAGGACGCCCTTGATCTCAAGTCGAAATCCGGCATCCACCGCCTCATCACGGCGCTCGAGGAGCGCGGTTTCATCCGCCGCCTGCCCAACCGCGCCCGCGCTCTTGAGGTCATCCGCCTGCCGGAAAGCGCCAGTGGATCAACCGGTCAGCGGCGCTTCACGCCCAGCGTGGTCGAGGGTGGTCTGGCCGCCAAGGCCAAGGCCGCACCGCAGCCGGTGGCCGAGGAAAGAAACCGGGATACCGCGAGAATCCCCGTCATGGGAAGAATCGCCGCCGGTACGCCGATCTCCGCGATCCAGAACCCCAGCCACTCGATCAGCCTCTCGGGCGATTTCCTCACCCAGGGCGAGCATTTCGCCCTCGAAGTGCGAGGCGATTCGATGGTCGAGGCCGGCATCCTCGACGGCGACCTCGTGGTCATCCGCAGGCAGGACACCGCGAACACGGGCGACATCATCGTGGCCCTGATCGACGATGAGGAAGCGACCTTGAAGCGTTTCCGCCGCCGCGGCTCCTCCATCGCCCTGGAAGCCGCCAATCAGGCCTACGAAACGCGCGTGCTCGGACCCGACCGGGTCAAGATTCAGGGCAGGCTCGTCAGCCTGGTTCGTCGCTACTGAAATCCTCCTCCGGCAGATCCTGCTCAGGGACAGGCCGCGCCACAGGCGGGTTTTCCTGAGCAGGTGCCGCCCGGGCTTCAGCCGCCTTCGTGCCGGGCCAGGGTAGCGTTTCGCGTCCCTTCTTCACGGAGCGTATTTCAACCGCCGCGCTCCCAAAGCTGATCGTCGCCGCACCGCGCGCGGTCAGGGCCTCGCGGTCCAGGACCAGGGCCGCGCCGCAATTGGGTGGCGCATGAAGCCGCGCGATCACGACCGCGGCGCGGCGGCAATCCTCCTCGAAGGCCGAGATATCCTGCACGAAGGCGACATGTCGTCGTTCAGGGGCTTCGACGACACAGCCTGCCCTGTCGCAGCGAGCGTTCCTCCTGAGGGCAGGATCGTCAGGGCTTCGCCCATCGCCGTCCGCGCGTAGCCATTGCTCCGCCACGAAGGCGGATGGTTTTCCGACCAGGGTGAGATGCCCGTCCGCGCTGCGGATGGCTGCTCCGCTGCCGTCGCGGTCGACATAGATGTCGTGGCGTGTCGGCGTCGCGGCGAGGAGCAGCCCGGCTCCAGCCGGCACCAGCGCAGCCCATCGCAGCGCCGAGGCTGGAACCGTCAGCATGAGGAGGCCGACACTCAGGAGTCCCAGCGCCCCGGCGCCGAGCGCCGGCACGACCACGGTTGAGCCACTGAAAGTCCCGACCCAGGACGAGACATCGAGCACCTGCGAGACAGCCATCCCCATCAGTTGCCAGATGGGGCGGTCGAGGCCGAAGGGATAAGCCAGAACGCCCAGAACCGCCGACGGCATCACCACGAGGGAGACGAGCGGCAGGGCGAGCGCAT
This sequence comes from Microvirga sp., assembly GCA_050789065.1. Lineage (GTDB taxonomy): Bacteria > Pseudomonadota > Alphaproteobacteria > Rhizobiales > Beijerinckiaceae > Microvirga. The sequence continues at coordinate 30,957 of JBOZRS010000042.1, read as the reverse complement.
TGCCGACGAGGCCATACGGGTTGAGAGTCTGGAAATGATAAGCCGCGAAGGGGGCCGTCGCGATACTGGCGACGAGGGTGGTAGTCACCAGCCCGAGCACTGCCTGGCCGGTCCAGCGGAGTCCCCTCCCGATCAAGGTTTCCGGAGTGCCTTCCGAGGGCCGCCGGTGCATGAGCGGCACGAGCGCCATCATCGCGGCCACCGCCCCAAAGGACATCTGGAAGCTTGGACCCAGGAGCGCCTCCGGCTCGCGGGCGAGCACGATCAGGGCAGCCAGGGACAGGTTGCGGATGCTCAAAGCGGGCCGATCCGCCAGGATCGCCCCGAACATCACGAGCGTCATGATGAGAGAGCGCTCCGTCGCGACATCCGAGCCTGAGAAGACGCAGTAGGCCGCCGCTCCGAGCATGGCGATCACGGCGGCGATCTTCTTGACCGGCCAGAGCAGCGCAAGGCTCGGGGCGAGCGTCAGGAGCGCCCGCACCAGCCAGAAGAACGTGCCGGCCGCCAGCACCATGTGCAGGCCGGAAATCGACACGATATGATAGATGCCGGCGGCCCGCAGGGCGTCGTTGGCAGCCTCCGGAATGAGCCCGCGCTTGCCGGTTACGAGAGCCGCACCGACACCGCCCGCGGAACCGCCGATGGACGTGGCGATCCGCTGGGTCAGGGCATTGCGGGACTCATCGACCAATGCTGCGATCCGCAAGGACAGGTCGGGAGGCGTGGGCGGGTCGAGGCGGCGGACCGTCCCCGTAAAGGAGCCGACCGCGCCGATTCCCTTGAAATACGCATCGCGTGCAAAGTCGTACCCGCCGGGCCAGGCAGGCTGAGGCGGTGGGAGGAGACGGGCCGTGCCGCCGACGAACTGGCCGGGCGCGAGACCATCCGTCTTACGCAAGGTCACCCGCACGAGGCGGGGCCGCTCGGCCTCTGCGATACCCTTCATGTCGGTTACACGCAGGAGAAGCCGCTTTCCCTCGGGGCGATCCTCCATCGCCTCGACGAAGCCGGTGATCGGCACGATCATGGTGCGCGAGAGGACCGGAGCCGCGACGCTTCCGGCCCTCATGACGCCTGCCGCGAAGCCCGCGAAAACCGCCGAAAGCCCGATCATGACGGAAAGGGTCACGAGCTTGCGGCGCAGCACCACTCCCCCGGCGCAGCAGAGGACGAAGGCGGAAAGCGGCGCCCAGAGGGACGGCCGCCCCTCGGCCTGGAAGAAAAGAACGATCCCAAGCCCGAAGCAGATCGCAATCCATGGGAAAAGCCTGCGCTGCTCGACCTCGCAGGCGATGGCCTCGGCCAGCCATTTTCGTCCATCGGGCAGGCGCCAAGCGACGTGTAAGGCCCAAGAACCCGGCAAAGCCACGGCCCGCGCGGCGATGCGCGGGATACGGCGTGGCTCTCCTTTATCGTCCTGGGTCATGGCAACCGCTTAACGCGAGGTGGCTTGCATGCTAGACGAACGGACGTTCCGGCCAAAGCCGCCCTGTGGATGAGTTGGAAGAGCCGCGAACGTGCGATAAGCCGCGCGATCCAAAAGAGTTTTTACGTAAGGTTCCCTGCGATGACCGTCGTCACCCGCTTTGCCCCCTCGCCCACCGGCTTCCTGCATATCGGAGGCGCACGCACGGCCCTGTTTAACTGGCTTTATGCCAAGCATTTCGGGGGCAAGATGCTCCTGCGCATCGAGGACACGGACCGGGAACGTTCGACCGAGGCGGCGATCCAGGCGATCCTCGACGGGCTGTCATGGCTCGGCCTCGATTGGGATGGGGATGTCGTCTACCAGTTTTCCCGCGCGGCCCGTCACCGCGAAGTGGCGGAGAGCCTGCTCGCGCAGGGCAAGGCCTATTATTGCTATGCGACGCCTCAGGAGCTCGAGGAGATGCGCGAGACGGCCCGCCGCGAGGGCCGTCCGATGCGCTATGACGGCCGCTGGCGCGACCGCGACCCCTCCGAGGCACCCGCCGGCGTAAAGCCCGTCATCCGCCTGAAGGCACCCGCCGAGGGCGAGACCGTGGTCGATGACGCGGTTCAGGGCCGCGTCGTCTGGCAGAACAAGGACTTGGACGATCTCGTCCTCCTGCGCTCTGACGGAACTCCGACATACATGCTCGCCGTGGTGGTGGACGACCACGACATGGATGTCACGCACGTCATCCGTGGCGACGACCACCTCACCAATGGCGCGCGCCAGACGCAGATCTATCAGGCGCTCGGCTGGGACGTGCCGAAGATGGCTCACATCCCGCTCATTCACGGGCCGGACGGCGCCAAGCTCTCGAAGCGTCACGGGGCGCTCGGTGTCGAGGCCTATCGCAGCATGGGGTATCTGCCGGAAGCCTTGCGGAACTATCTCGTGCGCCTCGGCTGGAGCCACGGCGACCAGGAAATCTTCTCGACCGACGAGATGATCCAGGCCTTCGACCTCGGAAGCATCGGCCGCTCGCCTGCCCGCTTCGACTTCGCCAAGCTGGAGAACCTCAACGGCTACTACATGCGCCAGTCGAAGGACGAGGATCTTGTGAACGCCCTGGAGGAGCTTTTGCCGGAGCTGGGAGGCGACGAGCATCACCTTGGCCGCAAATTCACCCCTGCCCTGCGCGAGAAGCTCATCGCCGCCATGCCGGGACTGAAGGAGCGGGCCAAGACCCTCGTGGAACTGCTCGACAGCGCCTATTACCTCTACGCCCAGCGCCCTCTCCACCTCGACGAAAAGGCCGCAAGCCTCGTGGCGGACGGGCGCTCGCGCCTGGTCGGTCTCGCCGGAAAGCTGGAGGCCATATCCGACTGGACGGCCCAGAGCGTGGAGGCCGTTGTGCGTGAACATGCGGAGGCCACCGGAGTTAAGCTCGGACAGGTCGCGCAGCCTCTTCGTGCGGCACTGACGGGGCGCGCAACATCTCCGGGCCTGTTCGACGTCATGGCCGTTCTCGGCAAGGAAGAAACCCTGTTGCGCCTTCACGACCAATTGAAGGATGCGCCTGCTGCATAGCAGGCGCATCATCGCCTTTAGACGTGCTTGCCCCCTCCATACGGATAAGCTACCGAAGGCGCCATCATCCGACCGACCGGCAGACCTCGGTTCGGCAGCCCGCCCGGAGGCTCTACTCCGAGCCTTCGGTTGCACTAGGTTATGCCCGGCCTCCAGCTGAAAGGGCAAAGACCCATGAGTTCCAACAGCAGCACACTCTCAGTCGACAACAAGGCCGTGGAACTGGCGGTGAAAGAGGGCACGATCGGCCCGAGCGTCATCGACATCTCGAAGCTCTACGGTCAGACCGGGATGTTCACCTACGACCCCGGCTTCACCTCGACCGCGAGCTGCGAGTCGAAGATCACCTACATTGATGGCGACAAGGGCGTCCTCCTGTACCGGGGCTATCCCATCGAGCAGCTGGCCGAGCACGGCGACTTCCTCGAGACCTGCTATCTCCTTCTCTACGGAGAGCTGCCGACCGCTGCCCAGAAGGCGGATTTCGACTACCGCGTCACGCGCCATACCATGGTGCACGATCAGATGAGCCGGTTCTTCACCGGCTTCCGCCGCGACGCCCATCCGATGGCCGTCATGGTCGGCTGCGTCGGCGCGCTGTCGGCCTTCTATCACGACTCGACCGACATCTCCGATCCGCACCAGCGCATGGTCGCCTCCATGCGCATGATCGCCAAGATGCCGACGCTGGCCGCGATGGCCTACAAGTATTCCATCGGCCAGCCCTTCGTGTATCCGCAGAACGATCTGGACTACACGTCCAACTTCCTGCGCATGTGCTTCGCGGTCCCGGCCGAGGAATACAAGGTCAACCCGGTGCTCTCGCGGGCGCTCGACCGGATCTTCATCCTCCACGCCGACCACGAGCAGAACGCCTCGACCTCGACGGTGCGCCTCGCGGGCTCCTCGGGCGCCAATCCGTTCGCGTGCATCGCGGCCGGCATCGCCTGCCTCTGGGGCCCCGCTCACGGCGGCGCCAACGAAGCGGCTCTGAAGATGCTGGAGGAGATCGGCACGCCCGACCGGATCCCCGAGTACATCGCCAAGGCGAAGGACAAGAACGATCCGTTCCGCCTCATGGGCTTCGGCCACCGGGTCTACAAGAACTACGACCCGCGCGCCCGCATCATGCAGAAGACCACCCACGAGGTGCTCAACGAGCTCGGCATCAAGGACGACCCGCTCCTCGACGTCGCCATGGAGCTCGAGCAGATCGCGCTCAAGGACGAGTACTTCGTCGAGAAGAAGCTCTACCCGAACATCGACTTCTATTCGGGCATCACCCTCAAGGCGATGGGCTTCCCGACCTCCATGTTCACGGTGCTGTTCGCGCTCGCCCGTACGGTCGGCTGGATCGCCCAGTGGAGCGAGATGATCGAGGATCCGTCCCAGCGTATCGGCCGTCCGCGCCAGCTCTACATCGGAGCGCCCATGCGCGAGTACGTGACCCTCGCGCAGCGCGGGTAAGACCGGTTTAAGCCTGAAACGACGAAGGGGCCGCAAGGCCCCTTTTTCTTGATTGGTACGAGCCTTCAGAGGGTTACTAGAGCATTTTTCGGCGAAGTGGATCCGGTTCGCCGTCAAAGAAATGCGGCGCAGCAAAGGAGAGAGCTGATTCCACGGGAGTGGAAGCAGCTCTAGGAGACTGCGCACCGGAGTGGATGGGCGGCCGATGGACTCCTCAAACCCGCAGTGCTCTGGATTCCAGCATATCCGTTACAATTCCGGCAGCCCGCTCGCTCGGCGTGTCGTGGCCGATCCGCATGAGCGCATCGAGCTTTCCGAAGGCATCGATCTGTCTCTGGCGCTCCGGGCTTTCGCTCATGAGCGGGAGCAGCGCATCGGCGAGCCTTTCGGGCGTGCAATCCCACTGGATCAGCTCGGGGATCACGTTCTCGCCCAGCACCAGATTGGTCAGGACGATGGACGGAGCCTTGATGAGGTACTTCAGCACTTCCTCGATCTTCGAGACCCGGTAGGCCACGACCATCGGGACGCCGGAAAGCCCCAGCTCCAGGGTCACGGTGCCCGAGGCCGCGAGCGCCGCATCGGCCTCACGGAAGGCGGCCCACTTGGCCGCCTCGCCCTCCACGATCTGCGGCACGACGCTCCAGGCTGCCGCGCGCGCCCTGATCTCCTCGACGAGATGCGGGACGGCCGGAATCGTGACCTCGAAGGGGCGCGGGGAGCGCTCCTTCAGGATCTTCAGGGCCTCGCCGAACGGCTCCATGAGGCGGCTCACCTCCGAGCGGCGGCTCCCGGGGAGAACCAGAAGCTTCAGGGGCGAGCCGTCGCGGCTGGCCCGCTCTCCTTGGTTCGGTCTGATCTCATCCAGGCGCTCGATAAGCGGATGGCCGACATAGGTCGTCGGCGGCCCGCCGAGACGCCTATGCGCGTCCGGCTCGAAGGGCAGCAGCGCCAGGAGATGATCCACATAGGCGCGCATCTTCGCGGCCCGACCCGGTCGCCAGGCCCAGACCGAGGGGCTGACATAATCCACGATGGGAATGTGCGGAGCCCTGCTCCTGACAGCCTTGGCCACACGATGGGTGAAATCCGGGCTGTCAATGATGACAAGGATGTCGGGCTTCGCCGCCACGGCAGCGTCGGCCGTCAGTCTGATGCGCTTGAGAATGGCCGGCAGTCGGGCGATGACGGCGGAGATGCCCATGACGGCGATATCTTCCAGGGGAAAGAGGCTGCTCAGGCCTTCCATTTCCATGGCATGCCCGCCGACCCCGCCGAAGCGCAGCCGGTCCGCTCCCCATCGCGCTTTCAAGGCGCGCATGAGCTTCGCCCCGAGCTGGTCGCCGGATTCCTCGCCCGACACGATCCAGACCGTCAGCAGCCGCTCTTCAGCCACGATGCGTCTCCATCCAGGGCAGGTCCACAACCGCTAGGAAAAGGCCGAGCCGGTTCGCGATACGCAGCGTCTCCTCCTGCTCAAGGACGAAGGTCGAACCGGCGCCGATCGCGATGCCGGAGAGGCCCGCCTTGGCGGCCTCGATCACGGTGTTGGGGCCGATGGTCGGCATGTCGACCCGCAGGTCCTGGCCTCTCTTCGCCGCCTTGATGAGCACGCCGCCCTCCTTCCGGCGGCGAAGTCCAAACCAGGATTGCCGAAGCCTTCTCACCCGGCGCAGCATCCTGTCGGTACCCTCGGGTCCCTCAATGGCGAGCACATGGTTGCGGGCGACGATGGCCGCCTGACCGATATCGAAGGCCGACAGGGACGCGAGGAGATCGAGCCCCACGGTAATTGCTTGGCGGTCGTCCTCGCCGGGTTCCAGTGCACCGTGCAGGGAACGGGATGCCACCAAGTCGGGCGCCAGTTCGTGCGCCCCCACGACCCGATGACCTCGTTCTTCAAGAAGCATCACGGCGCCGCGCAGCACCTGATCGTCGCCGCGGGTGATGACCTCCTTCACCTCCTGACGATTGCGCAGAGCCGAATAAGCCCCGAGCAGAGCGGAGAAGCCCGGACGGCGCACGGCCCCGACCAGGGACACGGCACGGGGCTTCCAGCCCTCGAGGGTGCTCATAATCGTCTTGAGATCGAGGAGGTCCACATTCGCATGAGCGCGGCGGCGGAGTTCGGGTTGCGCGAATCCGCGAAACGCCAGGACCCGATAGTCCTGGCCCGTCTGTTCGAGATGGTTCACGAGCAGGACGGGAAGCTGACCGGCTCCCGCGAGAATTGCCACCGGCCCGGACGGGGCAGGAGGCGTTTCGCCGGAAGCGCTTCCTGATCGCATCTCGCTGTCGGGTCGCATCTTGTCACGCAAAGCCGGGGCACGTTCCTGCCGAAAGTGCGCCAGGGTCATCCGGCCGAACCGACAGGGTCCCGGGGCGTGCAGATCGCCCGATCCTTGCCCGCGCGGATGAAGTCGAGGATCTCATGGACGAAGGGATGGCTGTCGAACTCCGCAGCCACGTCTTCGACCCGCTCGGACAAGGTCCCCTCGTCGGCGAAAAGGAGCCGATAAGCACGGCGGATGTCATGGATCTGCTCGCGGGAGAAACCGCGGCGGCGCAGGCCGATGATGTTGAGGCCAGCCAGGTGGGCCCGGTTGCCCATGGCCATGCCGTAAGGGATGAGATCGTTCTCCAAGCCGGACATGCCTCCCACGAAGGCATGGGAGCCCACACGGGCGAACTGGATGACGGCGGAACCACCCCCGAAAATCACGAAATCGCCAACGCTGACATGACCCGCCAGCATGACGTTGTTCGACAGGATGCAGTCATTGCCGACGCGGGTGTCGTGGCCGACATGGGAATTGGCCAGGAATGCGCAGCGGTCGCCGATGATGGTCCTCAGACCACCGCCCTCAGTGCCGGGATTCATGGTGACGCCCTCGCGGATCATGCAGTCGGCGCCGATCTCCAGGGACGAGGCTTCGCCGCGATATTTCAGATCCTGAGGGATGTGCCCGATGGACGCGAAGGGGAAAATGCGCGTCCGGGGACCGATGGTGGTCCGCCCGGCCACGGCCACATGGCTGATGAGCTGGCATCCTGCCCCAAGCTCGACCTCCGGGCCTACCGTGCAGAAGGGCCCGACCCTGACACCCGGCCCGATCCTGGCGCCATCCTCGATGATGGCCGAAGGGTGGATCACCGTTTCCATCACTCGAGCACCAGCATGGCGCTGACCTCGGCCTCGCAGACGAGGTTGCCGTCCACCTTCGCCTCGCCCTTGTACCACCACATGTTGCGGCGGTTGTTGAGCTTGCGCATGTGAAACTCGACGCGATCGCCCGGCTCGACGGGCTTGCGGAACTTCACCTTGTCAATGGTCATGAAAAACACCTGCTTCGGCTTAGCCTGCTGGGCGATCTTCGACGCGACGCAGATGGCCCCCGCTGTCTGAGCCATTCCCTCGATCAGGAACACGCCCGGAAAAATCGGACGCGACGGAAAATGGCCCGTGAATTGTGGCTCATTGAAGGTGACGTTCTTGATGCCGATGCATGAGTTGTCCCCGTCGATCTCAATGATCCTGTCGACCAGGAGGAAGGGATACCGGTGCGGCAGCAGATCGAGAATCTGCATGATGTCGGCGGTTTGAAGCGTGGTTGGCGCTTCGGACATGACCTGAAACTCCGATGGTTGAGGCATCCTCGGGGAGCGTTACGACGATGCGTCGTCTTTGGCCGAATCGCCCTGCGATGCAAGTTTTTTAAGGGCGGTGATCTCACGGAACCACTCGCGCATGGGCCGGGCCGGGATGCCTCCCCAGCGCGCTCCCGGCGGAACATCGCCGTTGACGGCGCTGGTCGCGGCGATCTGCGCGCCCATTCCAACCCGAACATGGCCCTTTACAGCCACCTGTCCACCAAGGGCGACAAAATCCTCGATGGTCGTCGAACCTGCGATCCCGACCTGGGCCACGATCACGCAATGGCGTCCGATGACGACGTTATGGGCGATTTGAACCAGGTTGTCGATCTTCGTGCCCTCGCCGATGACGGTGTCGCGGCTAGCGCCCCGGTCGACGGTCGTGTTGGCGCCGATCTCCACGTCGTCCTGGATGATGACACGGCCGATCTGGGGCACCTTCAGATGTCCCTGCGGCCCCATGGCGAAGCCGAACCCGTCCTGCCCGATGCGCACGCCCGGATGAAGGATGACCCGGTTGCCGAGGAAGGCATGGGATACCGTCACATGAGGAGCGATGGCGCAGTCCCGCCCGATCTTGACGTGCGGGCCGATGACCGAATGGGCACCGATCAGGGTCCCGGAGCCGACCTCCGCATGGGGACCGATTACGGCACCCGGATCGACCTTGACCCCGTGTTCAAGCCGGGCGGACGGATGCACGAACGAGCCCGGCGAGATCCCTGTCGCAGCGAAGGACGATTCCGGCCTCATGGCCGATGGGAACAGCACGCCTAGAACCTGTGCGAACACCCGGTAAGCCTGCGGCGTCACGATCGCGACCGTATGAGGCGGCACCTTCGCGGCATAACGCGGCGCGACGAGGCACGCGCCGGCTTTCGTGGCCCCTAGGGCACCGACATAGGCCGGGTTGTCCATATAGGCCAGATCGTTGGGTCCGGCCGTTTCGAGCGGAGCGACGCCCTTAAGCAAAAACTCCCCGTCGGCATGGTCGGGGAGCGCTGTGTTCGCCATCTCCGCCACCTGACGCAGAGTCAGCGTCCGGCTTTGCGGAAAGAAATTGGATTCGGTCATGAACAATAAGTGAGGGCGCCCTGAAGGCGCCCTCCCCGATTAGAAACGCGTGCCGCCCGAGAAGCGGAAGGCCTGAGTGCGGTCGCCACCGACCCTGACGCCGTCCCGGATGACGCCCTCTTCCTTCGAGAGAGCGATGGCGTAGTCGAAGCGGATCGGGCCGAGCGGCGAGCTCCACAGGAGCGAAGCGCCGACCGACGAGCGGAGCTTGTGGCTGTCGAGAACCTCGATGCAGTTCTGCGGCCGGGTGGGATCCTGGACGCAGGCAGCGCCGCCATCAGGAGCCAGAATGCTTCCGCCACCCACGTTGAAGGTGGTCGGGCCCTCGTAGCCATACAGCGTACCGGCATCCGCGAACACCGCGCCCTTCAGGCCAATGTCACGCGGCAGGCCGAAGATCGGGAACTGCACTTCGAGCGTACCACCGAAATAGGTGGTGCCGCCGATCGCGTTGGCGCGGGAGTCGAGGCTCGAGATGTCCCGCGGGCCGAGACCGTTGGTCGCGAAGCCGCGCACCAGCGACGGGCCCATGAAGAACTGGTCGACGATGCGCAGATCGCCACCGTTGCCGATGCCTTCATTGTTGTTGCCGAAGCCGGTGATGTGGCCACCCTGGACGCGGGCGATACCGACGATGTCTTCCATCAACTCGCGGTAATAACGCAGGTCGCCGGTGGCGCGGAAGAACCGCGAGTCGCCGCCGAGACCGGCAAAGTCCGTCTTCACCTCGCCATAGAAGCCGTTCCGCGGATCCTTGGGGTTGTCGAGACTGTTGTAGTTGAACGTCAGACCCGCAAGCGAGGTCATCGTCTTGCCCTGCGATTCCTTGATCGCAAGAGACGCCTCGCCGTTGCCTTCGCAGAACTGGCGATTCGGCGTCCCGTCGGCGTTCAGCTGCGTGTAGCCCGGAATCGGCGCCGAGCAGTCGTTATAGGGCTGCTTGAGGTCATTCGGGATCTTGAGATCCTGCTGATAGAGCGAGTAGCGCAGGGTCAGCGTGAACTCTTCCGTGAACGGCAGCCCCAAGCGCAGCTGACCGCCGGTCATGCGGTTCTCGTAGCGGGAGTACCGGGTCTGGTCGCTGAACTTCGAGAACAGGTCGATACCGGCCGCCATGCGGTAGCCGAGGAAGTAAGGCTCGGTGAACGAGAAGTCGACGCCGTTGGTGCGCTCGCCCAGCTGGCCTGCGAGACGGACGAACTGTCCGCGGCCCAGGAAGTTCGTCTCGGTGACGGCCACCTCGCCGATGAAGCCGTCGGCGGTGGAGTAGCCACCCGAGATCGAGAACGAACCGGTGGACTGATCCTCCACGTCCACGTTCACGACCACACGGTCAGCCGAGGAGCCGGGCTCGTTGGAGATTCGGACGCGCTTGAAGTACCCGAGGCTGTTGAGACGACGCTCCGCGCGGTCAATCAGAACCTGGTTGTAGGCATCGCCCTCGCCCAGGTCGAATTCGCGACGAATGACGTAATCGCGGGTGCGGGAGTTGCCGCGCACGTTGATCCGCTCGACGTAGATCCGCGGACCTTCCTCGATCACGTAGCCGATGTTGATGGTGCGGGTCGCAGGGTCGCGCACACCGACCGGGCGAACCTGCGCGAAGGCATGACCCCGGCGGGCCGCATCGATCGTGATGGCCTGCACCGACTTCTCGACCGCGTCGGCATTGTAGACCGAACCGGCCGAGGTGGCGATGTTGCCGCTGACGACATCCGAGCTGATCTCGGGAACGCGGGAATCGACGCTGACATTGCCGACCCGGTACTGCTCGCCCTCTTCCATCGCGATGGTGACGATGTAGCCGCCCGAATTGGCGTCGAAGGTCACGTCGCTGGAGACGATGCGGAAATCCGCATAGCCGTTCTTGAGGTAGTAGCGGCGGATCAGTTCGAGATCGTTCGCGATACGGTCCGGATCGTAGACGTCCGAGGTCTTCATGAAGCTCAGGAGATTCATCTCGGTCGTCTGCATGATTCCACGCAGGCGGCTGGACGAAATCTGATTGTTGCCGACGAAGCGGATTTCCTTCACGCCGGTCTTTTCGCCCTCGACGATGGTGTAGACCACGTCCACACGGCCGTTCGGGAGATCGACGATGCGGGGCGTCACCTGAGCCAGACCCCGGCCGGAACGGCGATAGACCTCGAGGATTCGCTGGACGTCGGCATCGACGGCCGCCTGATTGTAAGGCGTACGGGCCCGGACCTGAAGGTCGCCCTCGATCAGAGCCTTCTCGACCCGCTTGTTACCCTCGACAACGACGCGGTTGATGACAGGCCCTTGCGCTACCGGAGCGCGGCGGCTTCCCCGGGCCGCCTGCTGGGCAAGAGCGCCTTCCGCTGCGGTAAGTCCAGCCATCATCGCGCTGATCGCGATAACTGCAGTGGTTGCCGTCTTTTTCCGGCGTGGCGTGGTCGTCGACATCATCAACTGGCCCGTTTCTTTATAATTTTGTCCATCGCGGGGAACCCCGCGGGTTGGGAGACATTGGCCCCAACCTTATCGGTGTGGTCCCGCTTGTACAAACTTTCGCCGCACTTGCAAACGGCGCATCCCCAACACAGTAGCGATTTTTAACGGGCGTGGCGTCCTTGTCACGTTCCGGGCGCCGTAAAACCTCCGATAAGGTGAACAAGATCATTCCAAGTGGCGAAGAGCATGAGCATTCCCACCAGGGCGAATCCGATCCGGAAGCCGATTTCCTGGGCCTTTTCGCTCAAGGGGCGGCCTCGCACGGCCTCGATGGCGTAAAAAAGCAGGTGTCCACCGTCGAGAAGCGGGATGGGGAAAAGATTGATGAGGCCGATGGAGACCGACATGAAGCCGATGAGACTGACGAGGCTGTAGACCCCTCCGACGTCGAATGCCGTGCCGGAAGCCCTGGCAATGCCAATAGGCCCCGAAAGCTGGTCGGCCGATTCCCTGCCCATCGCGAGTCGGCGGATGAAGTTGAGGGTCCGGTCCACGAGGTTCCAGGTCTCGACGACGCCGGCCTTGAGGGCGCCCCAGGCGGTGTAGGAGATGCGCCTGATGGCAGCGGGATCCTTCGAAGCCTCGACTCCGAGGAGACCGATGCGCTGCTTCCCGAACGGGCTGGTCCGCTCCACGAAGTTAGGCGTCGCCACGAGCGACACGGTCTGCCCCGCCCGCTCGACGGTGAAGGTCAAGGGCTCTCCGGCGCTGGAGCTCACGATGAGCTGCATGTCCGCGAAGGTGTCAATCTGCCGGCCGTCGATGCTGAGGATGCGGTCTTTCGGCTGGAAGCCGGCCTTCTCTGCGGCGCTTCCGGGCTGAACGGCCTCGATTCGCGCATCCAGAACCTGACGGCCGCTGAAGTAGTTGAAGCCCGTGAAGATGGCGATCGCCAGGATGAAATTGGCAATTGGCCCCGCCGCCACGATGGCGGCGCGCTTGGCCACATTCTGGTGGGGAAAACTGATCGCCCGCTGCTCGGCCGGCATCTGGTCGAGCTGATCCTGGTCGGGAACGCTGGCCGCGTTGAGGTCTCCGACGAACTTCACGTAACCGCCGAGGGGAATCGCAGCGATTTTCCAGCGGGTCCCCTTCCGGTCCGTCCATCCGATCAGTTCGCGCCCGAAACCGATCGAGAAAGCCGTCACCCCGACGCCGCAGAGCCGCCCGACCCAGAAGTGGCCGAATTCGTGGATGAAGACCACGACCGTAAGAACAACCAGAAAGGAGATCAGGGTCAGAGCCAAGGAGCCCGTCGCTCCGCTGATCGTTGAAAGCCAATCCATCATCGTCCCTTTCGCGCCAGAAGGGCAGCGTTCTTTCAGGATATATAGGCCGGTATGAGCCGCTTTGCCGCCTCCCGCGCCTCCCGATCGATGGCAAGCGCCTCCGACACGGTCGCCGGGGCGGCGGTGGCGCCTCGCGAGAGGGTTGAGCAGATCGCCTCGACGATCTCGGATATCGCATAGAAACCGATATGGCCCGCCATGTAAGCCTCTACGGCTATCTCATTGGCGGCATTCAGGATTGTGGGCATCGCCCCTCCGGCCCGGAGTGCCGCCTTGGCAAGGGAGAGACACGGAAAGCGGGTCTCATCCGGCTGTTCGAAGCTTAAACGACCAATCGCGGCAAGATCGAGACGGGGCAGATCCATGGGCAGGCGCTCATGATGCCGCAGGGCGTTGGCGATGGGAATCTTCATGTCCGGCAGGGCGAGCCCAGCCGTCAGGGCGCCGTCGCTCCACTGGACGAGACCATGGACGATTGCCTCGGGATGGACAAGGACGTCGAGGCGGTCCGCTTCCAGGTCGAAGAGGTGGTGAGCCTCGATCAACTCAAGCCCTTTGTTCATCAGGGTCGCCGAGTCGATGTTGATCTTCGACCCCATGGACCAGACCGGGTGGGCCGAAGCCTCTTTGGGGCTCGCCAGGGCAATGCGTTCCCTCGCCCAGGTCCGGAACGGCCCGCCAGTGGCCGTGAGGATCGCTTTTTCCACATCTCCGCTGCGGCCTGCCGCGAGAGCCTGATCGAGGGCGTTATGCTCTGAATCCACAGGCATGATCTCGACCCCGAGACGGCGAGCGTCTGCCATGAAGGCGGCCCCGGCGCAGACGAGGCTTTCCTTGTTGGCGAGGGCGATCCGCCTCCCCGGCTTCAGGGCGGCGTGGGTTGGTGCCAAGCCGGCAGTCCCGCTGATGGCGGCCAGAACGATATCTGCATCCCGTTCGGCCGCCTCGATGACGGCAATGGATCCCCCGCCGCATTCGATTCCCGTCCCGGACAGGGCCTCCCGCAGCGCTCCTTGGCCTCGCTCGTCGGCCAGGGCCGCAAATTTGGCCCCAAGGCGCTGGGCGACGGCCGCCAGAGCGAGGGCATCGCGCCCTCCGACGACAGCCGCGACGCGGAATTCGTCCCGATGGGCCTGGATGACATCGGCCGTCGAGCGGCCGATCGACCCTGTCGCACCGAGAATCGTAAGGGAACGCACCATGAAAAATAATTCTGCCTAGCGAAGAATGAAAAGGACGAGAGCCAGCATGAGCGAGACAGCCCAGAAGCCGTCCAGCCTGTCCATAACGCCGCCATGCCCGGGAATGAGATGGCTCGAATCCTTGACATCGCAATGGCGCTTGAGGGCCGACTCGCCCAGGTCCCCGATCTGGCTCGCCACCGAGGCGACAATGGACAGGAGCACAAGGCTCAAAAGGCCGAATGGGCGATCCCAGCCCAATTCCTGAGCGCTCCACACCACGAGAACCCCGCAAAGGGCCGCTGCGAGCACGCCGCCCAGAAAGCCCGACCAGGTTTTTTTCGGGCTGACCGCAGGGCATAGCTTTGGCCCGCCTAGGGCGCGCCCCGTGAAATAGGCGGCAATGTCCGTCGCCCAGACCACAGCAAACATCCAAAGGAGCCCGACGAGCCCGAGATCGGGATGGGCCCGCACAATCGGCGGCACGAGGACGATAATAGCCGCATAGACGAAACCGGAGGCGGCCCAGAGCCTTTTTCCACTGCCCCGCGCCATGAGGACGCCAAGCGCGAGGAAAATCAGGCCGGCGGCCAATGAGAGGGCGAACCCGCCCCCCGTCAGAAAGAGGACAGTCAGCACCGCCAGCCCCAGGCCGAGGACGAACTGGACAGGACGTCTCGGCTCGACGCCGGTCATGGTGGTCCACTCGACCATGATGGCGATCCCGGCCGCAAGCCAGAACAGGGCAAACGGCCAGCCCCCGAAATAGGCCGTCAGCAGCGCCAGGAGAATCATGACGATGGCGGAGCCGATCCGGCTCGTTAGCTCTTTCGAGAAGATGCCTTTGGGAGCGTTCCTCAAGGAGGATCCGTCGTCCGAGACCATCGTCATCCAGCCCGAGCGCTCAGACCGCCGAAGCGGCGCTCGCGTCTGCAATACTGGTCGATGGCCGACTGCAGGGACGACGCATCGAAGTCGGGCCAGAAATCGGGCAGGAAGACGAACTCCGAATACGCAGTCTGCCACGTCAGGAAGTTCGAAATCCTCTGCTCTCCGGAGGTGCGAATGACGAGGTCGGGGTCCGGAATGCCATGGGTGTCGAGGGCGGCCTCGACCATATCCATGTCGATCTCGGCGGGATCGAGCGTTCCATCCTTCACCCTCTGCGCGAGAGTGCGCAGGGCGCTCACGATCTCCTGGCGCCCGCCGTAATTGAACGCAATGACGAGAGTGAGCCCGGTATTGGCGCGGGTCAGCTGCTCGGCCTCGTCCAGGAGAAGCCGGATATCCGGGGCCAATCCCTGGCGCTCCCCGATGATCCTGACCCGGATGTTGTTGGCGTGAAGCTCGGCCAGATCGTGCCGGACGAAGCGTTTGAGAAGGCCCATGAGGTCCGAGACCTCCCTGGCCGGACGCCGCCAGTTCTCGGCCGAGAAGCTGTAGACCGTGAGATACCGGATCCCCAGATCGCCAGCCGCCCGCACGGTGCGCCGGATAGCCTCGACCCCTCGCCGGTGCCCCTCGAAGCGAGGCAGCCCTCTCTGAGCGGCCCACCGGCCGTTTCCATCCATGATGATGGCAACATGGACCGGCATCCCCTCGCCTGCTTCCTTGCAGACAAGGTTCGGTGCCGACCGCTTGGCTTCGCCGCTCATGAGTGCTTTCCAGATGCCGTCCGAGGATCAGACGTGCATGATTTCCTTTTCCTTGGCGACCAGCAGGCTGTCGATCTCAGCCACGAACTGATCGGTCGCCTTCTGGACCTGTTCGGCATCACGCTTGCCGTCATCCTCGCTGATGGCCGAATCCTTCTCCAGCTTCTTGAGGAGATCGAGGCCGTCGCGGCGGACGTGGCGGACTGCGATACGCGCCTCTTCGGCATATTTGTGCGCGACCTTCACCATCTCCTTGCGGCGCTGCTCGTTCATCTCGGGAATACGCAGGCGGATGACCTGTCCCTCCGTCTGGGGGTTCAGGCCCAGGTCGGATTCCCGGATGGCCTTTTCCACCGCCGATACCATGCCCCGGTCCCAGACCTGCACGCTGAGCAGGCGCGGCTCGGGCACATTGACCGTGGCGACCTGCGTGATCGGCATCAGCGACCCGTAGGCGTCGATCTGGATAGGGTCGAGGAGGTTCGGCGATGCACGCCCGGTGCGAAGGCTGCCCAGGTCGTGCTTGAAAGCATTGATCGCGCCCTGCATGCGGCGCTTCACATCGGCGAGGTCAAAGGTGGTGGCCATCTGATCTTGTCCTTACGCGAAACTGTCTGAACGGGCTTACGCTTCCCAAGGTTGAGCATCAAGGCCCTTGGATCAAGGGGCCACAATTGTCGAGGGTACTTTGCCCTGGAGAAGAGCGGTGATCGAGCTGGGGGCATGGACCGAGCCGACAATGATCGGGAGCCTGCTCTCGCGCGCCAGCGCAAAGGCTGCCGTGTCCATCACCTTGAGATCCTTGGCGATCGCCTCGTCATGGGTCAGGTGGTCGAAGCGAATCGCGTTTGGATCCCGCTTGGGATCGGCCGAGTAGACGCCGTCGACCTGGGTGGCCTTCAGAACTGCGTCGCAGTGCAGTTCGGCTGCGCGCAGGACCGCCGCCGTATCCGTGGTGAAGAACGGATTGCTGGTGCCGCCGGCCAGAACCAGCACCTGCCCCTTGTCGAGGTGATGAAGGGCGGGCTGGCGGGCATAGGTCTCGCAGATCGTTGGCATCGACACCGCCGACATGGTGCGCGCATCCACCCCGGCCGCGTTCAAGGCCGTTTCGATGGCGAGCGAATTCATGACGGTGCCGAGCATGCCCATGGAATCGGCTGTGGGACGGTCGATCCAGCCCGCGGCGCTCATGCGGGCGCCGCGGATGATGTTGCCGCCGCCGATGACCAAGGCGATCTCGAACCCGGCCTGCGTCGCCTCGGCCAGATCCTGGGCCAGACCGGACAGGGTCTGGGGATCGAGCCAATACCCGTCGGGGGCCATCAGGGCCTCACCGGAGAGCTTCACCAGAATGCGCCGAAATCTTGCCACGTGAGACCTCCCTTTTCAGACCCTCTCATGAAAACGGCGGCTGAAGCGCCGCCGTTTTGCTTGGGAGTGATTTAGGCCTTGAGACCGGCCTGGGCGGCTACTTCCGCCGCGAAGTCCGGAGCCTCCTCCTTCTCGATGCCCTCGCCGAGAGCATAGCGGACGAAGGCCTTGAGGGCGACCGGCTTGCCGGCCTTGGACTCGGCCTCCTTGAGGACCTGCGTCACCGTCTTGGACGGATCATGGACGAAAGGCTGCTCCAAGAGCGTGACTTCCTTGAAGTAGCTCTTCAGGCCGCTCTCGACGATCTTCTGCATGACATGGTCCGGCTTGCCGGCGTTCTTGTCGCGCAGGATTGCGGTCTCGCGCTCGATAGTCGCCTGATCGACGCCGGAGGCATCGAGGGCGACCGGGTTGGTGGCGGCCACGTGCATCGCGATCTGGCGGCCAAGAGCGCCGAGAACGCTGACGTCACCCTCGGACTCGAGCGCGACGAGAACGCCGATCTTGCCCAGGCCCTCGGCCACCGCGTTGTGGACGTAGGAGGCGATCACGCCCTTCGACACTTCCAGCTTGGCGATGCGGCGCAGGGTCATGTTCTCGCCGATGGTGGCGATGAGCTCCTGCAGCCGGTCCTTCACGGTCGTCTGAGAGCCCGGGAAGTGAGCAGCTTCAAGCGACTCGAGGGTGCCGTTGCCCATCAGACCGATCTTGGCGGCTTCGCGGACGAAGGCCTGGAACTGCTCGTTGCGGGCGACGAAGTCCGTCTCCGAGTTGACCTCGAGGATGGTTGCAACGTGGCCGGAAGACTCGACGGCGACGAGGCCTTCGGCAGCCACACGGCCGGCCTTCTTGGCGGCCTTGGACAGACCCTTCTTGCGGAGCCAGTCGATGGCGGCTTCCATGTCGCCGTTGGTCTCGGCGAGGGCGGCCTTGCAGTCCATCATGCCGGCGCTGGTCGTCTCGCGCAGCTCCTTCACCATCGCAGCGGTAATGTTCGCCATGGCTAATCCTTTCAGAGGTTCATGCATACATAGAGGGAGCCCGGCGCTCATGGAACGCCGGGCTCGATCTTTCGTTCAAGCGGCGCTGCGCTGAGCAGCGCCGAGACACTTACGCAGCCGCAGCTTCGATCATCGAACGGGACTGATCAACCCAGCCGTCGCGCTCGACGCGGCCGTTGAGCTTCAGGTCCTTGTCGAGCTGGGCGATATCGCCCGGCTGCATGGCGGCCAGCTGCCAGTAATGGAAGATACCGGCTTCGTTGAGCTTCTTCTCGAGCTGGGGACCGACGCCGTTCAGCTTGGTCAGATCGTCCGGAGCGCCGCGCGGAGCAGCCAGACGCTCGAACTGCTCGCCCTCGTAGGCGGCGGTCTCGGTCGCCGGGAGCTCCTCGGCCATCGGGTTCTCGGACTCACCGATGTCGATGCCCATGGCGCCAGCGCCACGGGAGATGCCGTCGAGAGCAGCACGGGCGATCAGGTCGCAGTACAGCGAGATCGCGCGTCCCGCGTCGTCGTTGGCCGGGACCGGGAAAGTGATGCCGTCCGGATCGCAGTTCGTGTCGACGATGGCGGCAACCGGGATGCCGAGGCGCTTGGCCTCCTGGATCGCGAGTTGCTCCTTGTTGGTGTCGATGACGAACAGCAGGTCGGGCGTGCCGCCCATGTCCTTGATGCCGCCGAGAGCGCGCTCGAGCTTCTCCTTCTCACGGGCGAGCATGAGACGCTCTTTCTTCGTGAGACCCTGGCCGCCGCCGGCGAGGATCTCGTCGACCTTGCGCAGGCGCTGGATCGAACCAGAGATCGTCTTCCAGTTGGTCAGCATGCCGCCGAGCCAGCGGGAGTTCACGTAGTACTGGGCCGAACGCTTGGCCGCATCGGCGACTGAATCAGCGGCCTGACGCTTGGTGCCGACGAACAGCACGCGTCCGCCCTTGGACACCGTGTCGCTGACGGCCTGAAGGGCGCGGTGCAGCATCGGGACCGTCTGGGCGAGGTCGATAATGTGGATATTGTTGCGGGTGCCGAAGATGTACTGACCCATCTTCGGGTTCCAACGGTGGGCCTGGTGGCCGAAGTGAGCGCCAGCCTCAAGCAGGCTGCGCATCGAGAATTCAGGAAGCGCCATGGTTTTTTCTCCGGTTATGCCTCCGCGGAAAAGTGGACCGGCCGACCGGCCACCGGGGCGCCTCATGGGCTTATGAGGCAGATTCCGCGTGTGGGATGGGGGCGCCTATAGCCGAAATGGCCGGGCAAGGCAAGCCGGCATGACCTGTGCTGCCAGCCCGTCACTCCACGGTCACGGACTTCGCGAGATTGCGGGGCTGATCCACGTCTTTGCCCATGAAGACCGCCGTGTGATAGGCGATGAGCTGGATCGGAACCGCGTGGAGGATCGGGGCCACGACCGGGTGCACGGACGGCATCACGATGGTCGCCATGGTGTCGAGGCCCGTCTCGAGGGCGCCCTTCTCGTCCGTGATCAGGACGATCCGCCCGCCGCGGGCAGCGACCTCCTGCATGTTGGAGACGGTCTTCTCGAAGATATTGTCGTAGGGCGCGATGACGATCACCGGCATCGTCTCGTCGATCAACGCGATCGGGCCGTGCTTCAACTCGCCCGCCGCATAGCCCTCGGCATGGATGTAGGAGATCTCCTTGAGCTTCAGGGCCCCTTCCATAGCCAGCGGATAGGCAGTGCCGCGACCGAGATAGAGTACGTCGCGGGCCTTCGAGAGTTCGCGGGAGAGCACTTCGATCTGGTGCTCGCGCTTCATGGCCTCGGTCATCAGGCCGGGAATGCCGATCAGGGCATCCACCAACTCCTTCTCGTCCTCGGCGCTGAGCGTCCCGCGCGCACGGCCCGCGGCGATCGCGAGCGAGAGGAGAACCGTCAACTGGCAGGTGAAAGCCTTCGTCGAGGCCACCCCCACCTCCACGCCGGCGAGGGTCTGGGCCACGATGCTGCTCTCACGTGCCATGGTCGAGGTCGGCACGTTCACGACGGACAGCGTGTGCTGCTTTTCCGTCGTGGCATAGCGCAGCGACGCCAGCGTGTCGGCCGTTTCGCCCGACTGGGAGACGAAGAGAGCAAGGCTCCCCGGCTCCATGGGAGCCTCGCGGTAGCGGAACTCGGACGCGACGTCGATCTCGACCGGGATGCGAGCGAGGCGCTCGAACCAGTATTTGGACACGAGGCCCGCCAGATAGGCGGTGCCGCAGGCCGAGATGGACAGACGCTTCAGGTCCTTGAAGTCGAAGGGCAGCTCGAAGGGCAGCTCGACTCTGCCGGCGGCGAAATTCACGTAATGGGCGAGAGTGCGCCCCACTACTTCCGGCTGCTCGTGAATCTCCTTGGCCATGAAATGGCGGAAATTGCCCTTGTCGGCCAGGAAGGAGCCGGCCGGGATCTTGTGGCGGGTCCGCTGGACGGGCCGCCCCGCCTCGTCCCGGATATCGATGCCGGTGCGGTGCAGAATGGCCCAGTCGCCATCGTCGAGATAGGCGATCTCGTCGGTGAACGGGGCAAGAGCCAGCGCATCGGAGCCGAGATACGTCTCGCCGTCGCCGTAGCCGACGGCGAGGGGGGCGCCATGGCGCGCGCCGATCAGCAGGTCATCCTCGCCCGAGAACAGGAAGGCGAGCGCGAAGGCCCCGCGCAGGCGGGGCAGGGTCACGGCGACAGCCTCGACAGGCGGGCGTCCCTGGGCCATCTCGTAGGTCACGAGCTGGGCCACGACTTCGGTATCGGTTTCCGTCTCGAAACGGATCCCCTTGGCCTCAAGCCCGGCCTTCAGCTCCCGGAAGTTCTCGATGATGCCGTTATGGACGACGGCCAGCCGCTCCGTGGCGTGGGGATGGGCGTTGGTCTCGTTCGGCTTGCCGTGGGTGGCCCAGCGGGTGTGTCCGATGCCGATCACGCCGGTGAGGGGCGACTGGAACAGCTTGTTTTCGAGGTTGCGAAGCTTTCCCTCGGCCCTCCGGCGATCAAGCCGGCCGCTCTCCAATGTAGCGACCCCGGCGGAATCGTAACCACGGTACTCAAGCCGCTTCAGGGCCTCCACGATTTGAGGCGCGACGGACGTTTTCCCAATAATTCCGACAATTCCGCACATATCCGCACGCCTCTGCCAAATAGTCCAATGTTAAGCTTAGGCTCCTGCTACAGAGGAGGCCCACTCCACTCAAATCAACTTGCGTGACCGATTATGACATCGGCCCCTACTTCTTCTTGGCAGCCAGAGCCTTCTCCCGGAATTCATTGGCCCAGCCTTCCTTCACGACCTGGCGGCCGCGCCCGAGACCGAGCGCATCGTCAGGAATGTCCTCCGTAATGACGGAGCCGGAGCCCACGAAGGCACCCTTCCCGATCCGGACCGGAGCCACGAGGGAGGAGTTCGAGCCCACGAAGGCACCCTCCCCGATCTCGGTCCGGTATTTGCCGAACCCGTCATAATTGCAGGTAATGGTACCGGCGCCGATATTGGCCTCGGCCCCCACGGCAGCGTCGCCGAGATAGGTCAGATGACTCACCTTCGCGCCCGTGCCGAGCTCCGTGTTCTTGATCTCGACGAAATTGCCGACCTTGGCCTTCGGTCCGATCGAGGCCCCCGGACGCAGGCGGGCGAACGGGCCGACGCTGGCACCGGACTTGATGTGGGCCCCCTCCAGATGACTGAAGCTGTGGACGACGGCGCCCGACTCGACGGTGACGCCCGGCCCGAAGACCACGTGCGGCTCGATCACGACATCCTGTCCCAGGCGCGTATCGTGGCTGAGGAACACGGTTTCGGGCGCAATCAGGGTTACACCCGACGCCATGGCGGCGTGCCGCAGACGATCCTGGATCATCCGCTCGGCCGCAGCGAGCTGCGCCCTGTCGTTCACTCCGTGCACCTCTTCTTCCGGCACCCTGGCGATCGCCGTCCTGTATCCGAGACCACGGGCGATCGCGACGATGTCCGTCAGGTAATATTCCTTGTTGGCATTGCGGTTGTCGACCTTGTCCAGAAGGGTGAGCGCCACATCCCCCCGGATTGCCATCAGGCCGCCATTGCATAGGGTGATATCCCGCTCGGCCGCCGTGGCGTCCTTATGCTCGCGGATAGCGATCAGCTCGTCGCCGGACGTGATAAGCCGGCCATAGCCCATCGGATTCCGCGCCTCGAACCCCATGGCGACCACAGCCGCCCCCTCCGCCAGAGGGACGCGCAGCTTGGCGAAGGTCTCCGGCTGCACGAGGGGCGTATCCGCGAAGGCGATGATCACGTCATCGAAGCGCTGCTCCAGCGATTCTCTGGCGCTCAGAACTGCATGGGCGGTGCCGAGCCGCTCCCGCTGCACGTAGATCCGCGCCCCGGGCAGGCTCTTCTGCGTTTCCTGCGCCACATCCTCGCGATCAGGGCCGATGACAACGGCAACGCCGGTCGCGCCCGCCGCCGTGACGGCCGCCAGGACATGCCCCAGCATCGAGCGGTTGGCCACCTGATGCAGAACCTTCGGCTTGGCGGATTTCATCCGTGTCCCCTCGCCCGCCCCCAGGACAATGGCCAGGCAGCTGCGGGAGGACGCCGAGGGAGAATCAATCGAGGTCATAAGGTTTCAATCCGGTGACTGTCTGCGAGGCAGCTAAATCAGAGTGGGTAATTCGGCAATCATACCATGCACAAAGAGGCGATTTCCTCACGGCCTCGTTTACTTCACAGTCATGATTGACGATATGTATAAGAGCTCCCGTTTTTGGCTGATCAGCCCCGTTCATACAAGAGTATCGCTGTGCCGGTTCCGCTGGGGGAATACCCCCCTTTCCATCCCCGCCGGCGCGACATGCTGGCCTATATCGGCGTTTCTCTCGCCGGCCTCGCATTCGCGCCCGCCGTTCGCGCCCAGACACCGCAGGCCGCCATTTCCGCGACGATGGGCGACAACCAGCGTTTCGACCCAGCCGTGGTGGTCGACATCGCCCGGCAACTCGCCCGCAAGCCGTTCGTGCAGCCCGAAAGCGATCTGCCCGACGTTTTCTCGAAGCTCAATTTCGAACAATATAGCTCCATCAAGCCCCTGCAATCCTCAATCTGGAGCGCGGAGGGACGAGGCATCGCGGTGGAGCCTCTGCATCGCGGGTTCGTGTTCAACAACGCGGTCGACCTCTACCTCGTCGAGGACGGCGCCGTCCGCCGGATCGGCTATAGCCCGGCCCAGTTCGACTACGGCCGCCTGAATGTTCCGAACAACGTCGGCGATATCGGCTTCTCCGGCTTCCGCCTCATAGCCCAACCGGGCGACGGCAAGCCCTTCGATTTCGCGGTCGTTCAGGGCGCAACCTTCTTCCGGGCCATCGCGCGGGGCCAGAATTACGGGGCCATCGCGCGCGCCCTCACCCTCAAGCCCGCCGAGGCGAAGGGAGAGGAATTTCCGTTCTTCCGCGCCTTCTGGCTTGAGCGCCCTGCCGTAGGAAGCAACAGCATCACGGTTCATGCCGTGATCGATTCCGAATCGACCACCGGCGCCATCCGGATGACGTTCCGCCCCGGGGACATGACTATCATCGACGTCGAGACGACCCTCTTCCCGAGGGTCAATCTTGAGCACGTGGGGCTCGGGGCGGCCGCATCCACCTATTTCTACGGGCCGAACGACCGCCGGAACGCGGACGACATCAGGCCGGCCGTCTACGAATCCTCCGGCCTACAGATGCTGAACGGACAGGGAGAATGGCTCTGGCGCCCTCTCCACAACCCGGAGACCCTTCAGATATCGGCCTTCGTCGACAAGAGCCCGAAAGGATTCGGGCTCCTTCAGCGGGAGCGCTCCTACGAGGCCTTCCAGGACGACGACCAGCATTTCGAGCGGCGTCCGAGCCTCTGGGTCGAGCCCCTGGGCGATTGGGGACAGGGAAGCGTTCAGCTCCTGGAAATCCCGAGCGACGCCGAAATCAACGACAACATTCTGGCCTACTGGCGGCCGAAGGCTCCGATGGCTGCGGGGACGGAGGTGTCCTTCGCCTATCGCCAGTACTGGGGCTGGAACTCCCCGGATCGGCCGCCCCTCGCAACGGTGGCCTCGACCCGGGTCGGTCGCGGCACCGGCGGGCGCCGGCGGCGCTTCACTGTCGATTTTTCGGGCGATATGCTGGGTGACAATCTGCCGACGGACCTTAAATCTGTCCTGACCGTTGGTCCTGGAACATTTCAGAACCTCAAACTTTTGCCGTATCCCGAGCGAAAGACGGTGCGTGTTGCATTCGAGCTTGACCCGGGCAACGAAAACGCGTGTGAGATGCGTCTCATCCTCGAAGCAGGCGGGAAACCGATTAGCGAGACATGGCTGTATCGTTGGACACCGTAAGCCCCGAACTGAACCATAACATTGCCGCGCTGGGGCGGCCCGGATCCTCCATGCCTCCTGAAAAGCATCTCGACATGCCGACCCAGTCGCTCCGGCGCTGGTCGGCCTCCGAGGAGCGCAAGCCGATCCTGCGGCATCCCCGCCTCGGAACCTGGCTCGCCCGGCTTTTCGTGTTCGGCGGCGGGCTCCTGCTGACGGCCTACGGCACCTACGAGATGTACCAGGTCGTGTCGGTCAGCCGCACGACCGCCCTCCAGTGGGTCCTGGTTGCGCTCTTCACGGTCAACTTCTCCTGGATCGCGGTGGCTTTCACCAGCGCGCTCCTGGGCTTCTTCGCCTTGCTGAGGCAGCCCCGGAATGCCGGGTCCCTGCCCACGGCTCTGTCGCAACGCACCGCCATCGTCATGCCTGTCTACAACGAGCAGACGGCCCGCACCTATGCGGCGCTCGAGGCGATCTACGAATCGGTCGAGGCGACGGGTCTAGGCGAGCATTTCGACTATTTCATCCTCTCCGACACGACCAATCCGGACGCCTGGATCGCGGAGGAACGGGCTTTCCTCGCCCTGCGCGAGCGCCTTGGCCCGAATGCGCGCTTCTACTACCGCCACCGGCCGAAGAACTACCACCGCAAGGCAGGCAACATCGCCGATTTCGTGAGCCGCTGGGGCGGTCATTACGAGCACATGCTCGTACTGGACGCCGACAGTCTCATGACCGGCGAGTGCATCGTGCGCCTCGCGGCGACGATGGAGGCGGATCCGGATGCCGGTATCATCCAGTCGCTGCCGCTCATCATCAACCGCAACACGCTCTTCGCCCGCCTGCAGCAGTTCGCGGCCCGCGTCACCGGCCCGGTCATCGCCATGGGGCTCTCCGTATGGATGGGCCGAGACGGCAATTACTGGGGCCATAACGCGATCATCCGCACCAAGGCCTTCGCGGGCCATGGCGGCCTGCCGGACCTGAAGGGCAAGCCGCCCTTCGGCGGCCACATCCTCAGCCACGACTTCGTCGAAGCAGCGCTGCTGCGGCGCGCGGGCTGGTCGGTCTACATGCTGCCGAACCTCGAAGGCTCGTATGAGGAGAGTCCGCCGTCGCTCATCGATCTGTCGGCCCGAGACCGGCGCTGGTGCCAGGGCAACCTTCAGCACATGCGCGTGATCACGGCGAAGGGGCTCAAGCTGCCGACCCGTCAGCATTTCGCCACCGGCATCATGTCCTACCTTGCATCGCCGTTCTGGCTCTTCCAGCTGATCGTCGGTATCGCGCTCGTGCTGCAGACCACCTACATCCGGCCGGAATACTTCGCCCGCGACTTCCGCCTTTATCCCATCTGGCCTCGCTTCGATCCTGAGCGAGCACTGGCGCTGTTCGCGCTCACTATGGGAATCCTGCTCGCCCCGAAGGTGTTCGGGCTTATTCTGATGCTGCTGCAGGGCAAGAATCGTCGTGCCTCCGGGGGAGGCATCCGTCTGATCCTGTCCTCCCTCATCGAGATCATCCTGTCGGCCCTTCTCGCCCCGATTCTGATGCTGATCCAATCCGGCTCGGTGTTCCAGATCCTCCTCGGACGCGACACGGGCTGGCAGCCCCAGCGGCGCGACGACGGATCGATTCCGCTGAAAGATATCGTGCGCCGCCATCGGGCCCATACACTGCTCGGGGTTCTTGCCGGCATATCGGCCTTCATGATCGCCACATCCCTGTTCCTCTGGATGTCGCCGACGATTCTGGGACTTCTCCTGGCGATCCCCCTTTCCTGGCTCAGCGGCCAGCTCGGTGCAGGGTTGGCCCTGAAGAGGCTCGGTCTTCTCATGACCCCCGAGGAGCATCAGCCGCCCGCCATCGCCACCCGCGCCAACGAGCTGCAGGTTCGCAATGCAGCCCTCGGCTTCGACGATGAGGACGGTCTGAAAGCCATCTATGCCGACGAGCACCTGCGGGAGCGGCATGTCGAGATGCTGCCACCAGCTCCGCACCGGAAGCGCGGTACCATCGAGACCGAGCGGGCGCTGGCGGAAGCAAAGCTCGCCGATGCCGAGACCGTCGACGAGGCCGTGAACTGGCTCCATCCGAAGGAGCGGATGGTGCTGCTCCACGATCGGGCGCTTCTCGGCATGCTCGTGCAATTGAAGGCCAAGCCCTCGGAAGCTCAAGCCGCCGAGTAGCTCGTCCCGGCATCCCTCTCCACCTCGCTCAAAACCCAATCCCGGAAAGCCTGGATCTTGGGCGAGCGCCGGCGAGCCTTAGGATAGACCAGCCAATAGCTCCGGTCCGCCTTCACGATCAGGTCGAAGAGCTGGATGAGTCGGCCTGATGCGAACTCTGCCGGGAAGAAGTAGGGATTGAGCATCGCGACGCCCTGCCCCGCCATCGCGGCCATGCCTTCGAACTGCTGGGCTCCCAGTGAATTGTCGGGCCGACTGGACAGGTCGACATTCCGCACTCCTGCCGCCGTGAACCAGTCCATCCACCAGGGATCCCCGGGTGAGATGATCGGGAGCTTGAGCAGATCGGACGGTTCGCGCAGCTCGACATCGCGGATCAGATCGGGGCTGCAGACCGGAGTGAACTGGTTCGGGAAGAGGAAATGCGACTCAAGCCCGGGCCAATCCCCCGTCCCGCTCCTGATTCCCACGTCGAAGTCGTTCTGTGCGAAATCGATGATCTGGCTGGCGACGGAAATCTGAACCGCAATCTCCGGATGAAGCTGCTGGAAGCGCCCGAGCCGCGAAACCAGCCAGTTGGACGCGAATGTCGTGAGCGTCGTGAGCGAAAGGACCGTCTGTACGCTTTCCTCGACCCCCGCAAAGGCGATCCGCAAGGCCTCGAACGCTTCCGTCACCGCAGGGGCAAGCTGGCGGCCCTTCGTCGTCAGCATCACCTGTCGGGGAAGGCGGACGAACAGCGGCGCTCCAATCCGGTCTTCGAGCATCCGGATCTGGTAGCTCACGGCGGCCTGCGTCATGCCGAGCTCCTCGGCGGCCCGCGTGAAACTCTGGTGACGCGCCGCAGCCTCGAAGACCCTGACGGCACTCATGGGAGGAAGTCTGGAGGGTGGTTTGGACATGGTTCATCCATAAGGCTGCCTTATGGCAGACCTCGGCCTTTCGCTTTGTCAAGCCTCTCTAAGCGGCGCACCTTGCGCCTGCATTGCCGAGGGCGCTGTTGCCCCCGGCCGGAAGAGAAATCGGGAGGCTGTCATGAGGTACGAAGATGCCCGCCGCCTGCGCGGCAAGGAGAGCTTTTGGGTTAGCCTGAAGCTCTGGTTCCGCCCCGCCCCACGGCGGAGCGGTGCATGGATCCGGAATCTGAGTCATCTGTCCGATCACGAGCGGCGCGACATCGGCCTTCCCGAGCAGGTTCGCTATGCTGACTGGCGTGCCCTGAAGGAGAATGACTGGCGCTGACGGTCAGGACGTGAGGCGGCTGGGCTTGAGTTCGCCGCTCTGTTCCAGAAGCGAATGGCCGGTCGAGGCGATATGGGCCTCGATGCGCTTCAGGTCCCGCACGATGTCGAGCTGAAGCGCGGAAGTGTCCCCTATGGTCTTGCCCGAGCGGAGCTGCTCGAGATGCTTCTGGGTCATGGCGCGTTCGAGATCCCGGAAGCGCTCCTTCTCGGAGACGAGCCTGCGGGCCGAACCGAGATCCTGGAACATGAGAACGGAGGCGGCGAGTTGCAGATGCTCCAGCAGCTTCGCGTGCATACTGGTGATGTCCTCGAGGCTGTCCTTCGGCAGGCGCAGATGGTTCTTGATCCGCTTGGCGGCGAGCTCCATCAGGTTCTTGTCGATGATGTCGCCCACATGCTCGAGATTGATGGCGAAAGCCAGGATGTCGGAGAGGCGCTTCGCCTCGTCCGCGCTCAGCGCTTCGTGGTTGATGGAGCTCAGATAGCGGCGGATCGCGCTGAAGAGGCGGTCGAGGATATCGTCCGTGCGGCTGACGGAATCGACCTTGCTGATGTCGTTCTCGCTGAACAGGTCCTGCGAACTGCGCAACATGGTCTCGACCGTGTCGGCCATCCTCAGGACCTCGCGTGCCGCATTGGACAGGGCGACGGAAGGCGTATCGAGAGCATCCTTGTCGAGGTACTGCGGCATCCCGGGATCGGAAGCCTTGAGCCGGTCGGGAAAGATCTTCACCAGCAACGTCGCGATCCACGGCAGAGGCAGGATGAAGATGGCGGCCAGCACCGCATTGAAGATTGTATGAAAGTTCGCCGCCAGCCGCGATGGGTTGGAATCGAACATCGTCATGGCGGTCACAATCGGGTCGATCAGCGGAAGCGCCACCGCGCACCCGATCACCCGCATGGCAAGATTACCGAACGGCACCCGGATCTTGGCGGGATCGCCTCCCAGCGCTTCCAGAAGCGGATTGAGTGCGCTGCCGAGATTCGCACCCAGCACGAGGGCCAGAGCCGCATGGCTGTCGATGACGCCCGCCGCTGCCAGGGACATGATGAACAGCATCGCCGCAACGCTGGAATGGGCCATCCATGCGAAGGCGGCGGCGACAAGCACGAGGATCAGAGGATCGAAGGCAATCGCGGCGAGCACGCTTTTAAGGGCAGCCGACGACTCGATCGGGCGAATCGTCTCGCTCAAGAGATGGAGCGAGAGCAGCATCAGGCCGAGGCCGATAGTGACCCGCCCGAGATCCTTGATGCGGCTCGAAGAGCCGCGCCGATAGGCCATGAAGCCGCCGAAGATCAGGACAGGGAAGATCAGGGTGATATCGAAGGACAGCACCTGAACGATCAGGGTCGTGCCGACATTGGCGCCGAGCATCACGGCGAGCGCAGGAACCATGTCGACGGCACCGCCTGCCGTGAAGGAGGCCACCATCAGGGCCGTGGCCGTGCTGCTCTGCAGCACCGTCGTGACGCCGACCCCAGCCAGGAAAGCGTGGAAGCGTGTGCGGAGCCCAACCCCGAGGATCCACCGCAGGTCGCTGCCGAAGGCGCGCTGAACCCCACTGTTGACCATGGTGATGCCCCACAAGAGCAGGGCAATCTCACCGAAAAGGTGGATCAAGATGGATGTCGCGGACATTCATTCCTCAAGGCAGCGGGTCAGACCCAAACCTCCTGCTTAATCCCCTTAGGTCGGCCCGGCAATAAGGTTGCCGGCTAATAATGTGAATTCAGTAGCAAACCTGTTCAAAATGCCACCTCGAATCCCGCTCACGCGGGACCTGGGGCTCCCATGTCCCCTCCTGAGCAATGCGCGAAAGATATTGCGTCTGCGATTCTCTTTGAACTCCAGACAGCGGAGCAACGATAGTAAGAATATCTCTCTAACTCTACGATTTTTGAAATGAGCGGGAAATTCTCCTTTTTACGCCATTGTAAAAGACATGAGTGCAATGAGGATGACGCAAATCCTGCAGTAATCCCGCAGAATCCTAGCGGCGACCTATTCATGAGCCGTTTTGGCTACTCCATACGCATGTTTCTATCCCCTTAAGGAGGTCTGCTCTTTTTGTTTCAAGAGATAGAGGATTGAGAAATCCTACACGATCACAACGAAAACAAAGCCAATCCTGGCAGACACGGCCGTATCTGTAGGATGGCATGTACTGCCTATCTGTAGGGTTGCGAGGGAAAATGATGGGTTTGGATGATCCATTTCCGATCGACAAGTGTTCGGGACGTGTCCGAGGCGCAATTCTGGCCGAGTTCCAGGGACGCTGCCCGACGATTCGGGAAGTCGCGAGCATATCGGACGCTCAGTGGCTGGCGGTCCCCAATA
Organism: Microvirga sp.; assembly: GCA_050789065.1. Classification (GTDB taxonomy): domain Bacteria; phylum Pseudomonadota; class Alphaproteobacteria; order Rhizobiales; family Beijerinckiaceae; genus Microvirga. The sequence goes on along the minus strand of JBOZRS010000042.1, from coordinate 682 downwards.
TCGGGCCGACAACCCTGGAGGAGTTGCGCAACATTGCGTCGCAGGACGCCAATGGCGAGGCCCCCCTCCTCATAGAGGGCATTGCCGATACAGAACTCCTGGCGCGGCTTGATCGTCTTCAACGTGACCTCGATACCGTTGCGGGCGAGATTCGCTCCAGGGTTTCCCCAGGGGGCGTCTTCAGGAAACGATATCGCCGGTAAAGGCCGAGGATGGCACATGATCCACCCCGCTTCTGGATCGTCATCAACGCGGCCCATGCGCCCCGAGAGCTGCCGCCCCTTCGTCTGCAATTCGGCCCAAACTCCCAAAATACAAAGCCGCGACCCTTATTGAATTCCATATATAATGATGGCTCCCGCATTCCCGGGCCGTACCATCATCCCCACTCCAAGCCCGGCTTCGACACCTCAAGTTCCTTCCTGCAAGCCCCGCGCCTCAGCGCTCCTTAATCCGCCTGCGTCGAGCGAACGGCTTCGCGAAGAGCGAATGCCGGTTGACCTTCGTTGCACCTGCAACTAACCTCCCGAGCGCCACGATCTGCGAGACTGGAGGCGCCTGCAGTCCGTACCAGGGAGGGTCCTGTGACTGAGAAGAGCTTTGCGTCGACGGGGGACATGGCGGCCAAGACGGTGTCGTTTACGGAGATCGGGCCGGATCTGTACGCCTACACGGCGGAGGG
>JBOZRS010000041.1:0-5548 GCA_050789065.1 Microvirga sp. | reverse complement strand
GCTTCTCAAGCTCCGGGGCAGAGCGTTGGACCCAACGAAAGCTCGTGCTTGGATGGACGCTGACACCGCGCTCAAACATCATCTCAGCCAGATCGCGGTAGCTGATGCCGTACTTGCAGTACCAGCGCACGCACAGCAGGATGATTGCGACCGGACAACGGCGGCGCTTGAACAGAGACAACAGGATGGCCCCTCGAGTAGCCATCCCTCGTTACACGGTCAAGGTTAATGCAACGGTGCTTGTGGAAGGACCTCGGGGCTGCATCAATCCCCGATATGATCAGCAACTGGTGGGGGCAATTTGTTCTGGACCTGCCCTTCACCTGGGAGATCAGCCCCTATGTCTGGGACCTCGGCGCTAAGGGCGAGATGATCTCGCGTCTGGAAAAATGGGTGAACCTCGAACAGCTGCCGCAGGATCTGGAGCGGCTGAACCAACCGGCCCTGTTCGTTGGGGCAACCGACATCCTCAACGGCGTCTCAGTTGCCATCCGTGGCGATGGGACCGTAATCACCCGCACGAAGCAGAAGATCCCGGTTGAGCGGGAGCCGTTCGGCTACGACGACGTGATTGCCTCGCTCGCCATCCCGCCGCTCTACAAGGATGTTCAGCACCGTGGGACGGCGTACCGGGACGGTTTGTTCAGCATCAACCCCCCCATTTACGCCCTCACACAGCTCCACCCGTGCCCTGACGAGATCTGGGTCATCCAGATCAATCCCTAGCGTGTCCGCCACGTTCCCACCCAGATGCGCGACATTGTTGATCGGCGGAATGAGCTCGGCGGCAACGTATCCCTCAACAAGGAACTCGACATGTTCGAGACCATCAATAGACTGCTCGCCGACGGGCATCTCCAGGGTGGCGACTACCAGCACATCACGGTTCGCGTTGTGGGCTTGGAGGAAACCGCGGGAGGTCGTGACCTGACCTATGCATCGAAGTTCAACCGCGATCCCGCTTTCCTTCGGGAGCTGTTCGATCATGGCCGCGACCGGGCCGGCGAGTTCCATGGCGCGACATGGTCCCGCCGTGATAATGTCAACCGTCGTCTTGCCGCCTTAGCAGTGCCGAGGCGCTGATCGTCCTCAGTGGCCCTCATGGCAAGCCCCGAAGGCTGTCTATCGAGCTCAGGCCATGGAATGCTTCAGCCTTTCTCGTAGGCTGCACTCACCTCTCGTTGCGGTCGCTTACATCGCCTGTTGGTCCTGATTAAGCGGGTGCAAGTCGCGCACCATGTGATGAAGACGCGAGGTATCGAGATGGGTGTAGATCTGGGTGGTCTCAATGCCAGCGTGGCCCAGCAGCTCCTGCAACACTCTCAGGTCAACGCCCCCCGAGTGCATATGGGTGGCAAAAGCATGCCGCAACACGTGAGGCGACACTCGCTCGGGGTTCGCCAGTCCTGCGGCGCCAGCGGCCTCCTTGATCTCGAGCAGAGCCGCCTGTCGCGTCAGAGCCTTGGCGCCATTCCGGACGGAGTGGAACAGCCAGGAGCTTGGCTTCCCCCCAGAGTAGGCGCTGGCCAGTTTCTGCCACTGGGCGATGGCCTCAATCGCGCGATCGTGCAGAGGGACCAGACGCTGCTTGTCACCCTTGCCACGCACCAGCAGCATGCGAGTGCCGGGAGGCGCGGCGTCGGACGGCAGCGACAGAGCCTCACTGATCCGCATACCCGAGGTGTAGAGGGTCTCGAACAGGGCCGCGCGGCGGGCATAGCCGGCCTGCCGGTAGAGACCCACTGAAGGATCTGCGGCTAATCTGTGGGCGGTTTCCAGGAGCGCCTCCGTCTCGGCGATTGATAAGACGAAAGGCAGCTTCCGAGCCCGGCGCATGGCAGACAAATTGGATGTCGCGTCTCGGGAGCCGAGTTCCTCCGCGATCAGGAACTTGTGCAAGCCGCGGGCCACTGTGATGCGTCGGGCAATGGTGGATCCGGCGTAGCCGCGCTGATCGAGATCGGCGATGTAATCTCGGATGTGCTCCAAGCCGACATCCTCCAGTCCAAGACTGTTCGCGTGGAGCCAGGCGAGGTAGCAGTTGAGGTCATCGGTGTAGGTATCGATAGTGCCGGCTGAGGCCCCGAGCTCGGTCACAAGGGCATCGAGCCACAGTTGAGCCAGCCGTCGGTTCGAGCGCATGGATTCCTCCTGATCCGGAGGACCTTGCCACGGCATCGGTTACAGACCTCTTGTCGCAATCCTGTCAGCGCCACCGTTTGAATGTTTCGCCGCTTAGCGCTTGCCGTCACCCGAACTACTCTCGGCAACCAGGAGGACCGGCCCAGGTTTTGCCAGGGCCGTTCGCATGGAGCGTGCCGGCGCCCTTGGCGGAGTCGGAGGCGGGCTGGTGAGCGAGTTCGTCTGAGACACGATCGTCTGCGACTGGCGAGCAGCGACTGAGTTTGTGTGGGAGAGAGCCTGGGCCATTGGCAGCTTGGATTGGGCCGAAATCTTTTCTGGGGTCAGACGGTTGGTCTCGTCCTGGGCCAATCTGAGTTGCTGGCGCAGCTGCGCGACTTCCGTGGCGGCGCTCCGAAGCTGATCCCGCTCGGACAGGAGCCGCATTTGACCGGCTTGAAGATCGGCAACCTGCTCGCGCAACTGACGTTCAGTTTTTGCGGCGGAATAGCCTGAGACCGCAAGCACGCTCCATCCCGCAGCAGCCCCGAGGCCTAACGTGATCGTCACCGCCCTCCGCCAGTTGGAGAGCCTGGGTGTACATGTCTGGATCATCGAGACTCCTGCGACGAAATCGCTCTAGTTCTTCAACCGACGTTCTGCTCGGAGAGGTTGGGCCGACGTTGCTCACTAGACCGGCATCAATGAGCCTGAGGATAGTGCCCTCGTCGTGACTGAACCGTTAAGGCATCATCGCACGACCCGAACAAAGAGGCCGTTATCAATGAACGGCCTCTCGCGATCCCCACCCGTTCGGCACCTACAGCTCAACAGTGCAACCTTCCGCGCAGGGCCGCTGACGTCTCTATAAAGTAAATGTTTCTTGCTACATTCCCTGTGGCCGTCAGGGTGAAATGTCTGCTAGCCGGCAAAGCAGAAATGTCATGATGCCCGGCCGCTCGGCACGGCGATCAGCACCAATCGGGTGCAAATCTCGCGCCTATCACAATCAGTCCTATTCGCATTTCCAGAATCGTTCAGAAGTGGAAGATGTGATGTCCTTACTCTACGGCTACAAATCATCATGGATTTACTTTCTTGCTATGTCGGCTTCCAGACAGACATGGTCGGTTGTCCTGAGAGAGACTGGCTGTCCCACGGTAAGACGCTATCAGGAAGGCTCATGACCTCGAGAGATTCTGTAACTCATACTGAGCAACGTTACCTCTTTATCCAGGCATGCTCGGCCGTCCCGTCACCTAGCCGCTTCTTTCTGCCTTAGGCCCAGACTCGTCACCAATCGCGTCGGGGCTGCTGAGGTGCTTCAAGGATGTGGCGTGGCTGTCCCTGCAGATCAGGCTCGGGATATAACTCCGTCAAACGCTTATGCTTACGATGACACTGCGCTGAGGCATACCCTTCTCCGCATCAGGGCACCCAGTATCTTGCGTTGGATCCGGTCAGCATCGTCGACAGGAGGCTGCCTATGACCCCAGACAGACACTCTGAAGCTGTGGTGAATTCAGAATTTGCGGTCACGAACCCATATCGCTTTGCCGGTAACATGGTCCGTCTGATGGCCGAGGCCGGCAAAGCCGCAAGAGCGTACATTCAACCGCAGATCGGCACCTTGGGGCCTCTGGCGCAGGCTGACGACGTCACGCCGGCTCTGAACACCTTTGCTCAGGTGCAGCAGGCCTTGGTCACTCAGCCGGGAACCATCATAGAAGCCCAATCGAAACTCTGGCAGGCCTACGTCAATCTCTGGAATTCGTCCGTTCGCCAGACGCTGGGCCTGGAGGGTAATGAAGTCGCTCCGGCTGGCCCCAAAGACACCCGTTTCAAGGATCCGGCCTGGACCGAGCATCAGTTCTTCGATGCTCTGAGGCAGTCCTATCTCATCACCTCGCATTGGACCGAGCAGCTGGTCGATGCCACCGAAGGACTCGACCCGGAAGCCCAGCGCAAGGCCCGCTTTTACACCAGGCAGATCATCAACATGCTGGCACCCTCGAATTGGGTGTTCACCAATCCCGAACTCCTGCGCGAGACGTTCGCCTCAGACGGCGAGAACCTCGTCCGTGGCATGCAGCTGCTGGCGGACGATATCGAGCGCGGGGGCGGGCAGCTCAAGATCCGCCAGACCGATCCAACCCAGTTCGAGGTCGGCCGCAACCTAGCGATCACCCCGGGCAAGGTGGTCTATCAGAATGCCCTCATGCAGCTGATCCAGTATGCGCCGACGACGGAGAAGGTCCTCAAGCGGCCTCTGTTGATCGTGCCGCCCTGGATCAACAAGTTCTACATCCTCGACCTCAACCCGGAGAAGAGCTTTATTCGGTGGGCCATTGACCAAGGGCATACCGTCTTCGTGATCTCCTGGGTCAATCCCGACGAGCGTCTCGCAGACAAGTCCTTTGAGGACTACATGCGCGAAGGCATCTTCGAGGCTCTCGACGCCGTTGAGAAGGCCACAGGTGCGAAGGATGTGAATGCGGTCGGCTACTGCGTCGGCGGCACCTTGCTTTCGGCAACGCTGGCCTACATGGCGACAATGGGCGATACTCGGGTCAAGAGCGCGACGTTCTTTACGACCCAGGTGGACTTCAAGCAGGCCGGCGATCTGAAGGTGTTTTCAGACGACGACCAAATCCGGGCGATCGAGCGCGACATGGTCCAGCGCGGCTATCTCGACAGCAGCAAGATGGCGACCATCTTCAACCTGCTGCGCTCGAACGACCTGATCTGGCCTTACATCGTCAACGTCTATCAGAAGGGGCAGGAGCCGCTGCCCTTTGATCTGCTGTACTGGAATTCAGATTCAACCCGGATGCCAGCTGCTAACCACAGCTTCTATCTGCGGCGCTGCTACCTGCAGAACGACCTGTCAGAGGGTCGCATGGAGTTCAGCGGCACCCGACTTGATCTCTCTGCCATCACAATCCCAGTCTACCACTTGGCCGCCCGCGAGGACCATATTGCACCACCACATTCGGTGTTTACGGGGGCAGGGCGCCTGGGCGGCCTAGTGACCTTTGTCCTGGCCGGTTCCGGGCACATTGCTGGCGTCATCAACCCGCCGTCTCGGGGCCGCTATCAGTTCTGGACCGGTGGAGGGCCGAAGGGATCGCTCGAGGCATGGCTCGAAGAAGCCGAGGAGCATCCCGGATCCTGGTGGCCGCACTGGCAGTCCTGGATTGCGGCGCAGGATCGCAGACGGGTCAAAGCCCGCACGATCGGCGCAGGCAATCTGACGCCGATCGAAGAGGCGCCAGGCAGCTATGTTCGGGCGCAGTAGAACACCAGGTTAACTCACGAGGAGGAAACAGCATGGCGCGCGTCGCATTGGTTACCGGCGGCACTCGCGGCATCGGGGCCGCGATTTCGACGGCCCTGAAGGCAGCAGGCTACACCGTCGCGGCGAATT
>JBOZRS010000040.1:0-1767 GCA_050789065.1 Microvirga sp. | reverse complement strand
TGATGAAGGGCAGCCTGCACACGGACGAACTCATGGGCGCAGTGGTCCGCCGCGAGGGTGGCCTGCGCACGGCGCGGCGGATCAGCCACTGCTTCGTCATGGATGTTCCCGGTCACGCGACGCCGCTCATCATCACCGACGCGGCGGTGAACATCGCGCCGACTTTGGAGGACAAGGTTCACATCGTCCAGAATGCCATCGATCTGGCGCGGGCGATGCGGATCGATCCGGTGCGGGTCGCGATCCTGTCCGCCATGGAAACGGTCAACCCGAAAGTGCCCTCGACGATCGAAGCCGCGGCGCTCTGCAAGATGGCCGACCGCGGACAGATCACCGGCGGGATCGTGGATGGTCCGCTGGCGCTCGACAACGCCATCGATCTCGGCGCGGCGAAGATCAAGAAGATCCAGTCTCCGGTCGCCGGACAGGCCAACGTGCTCGTCGTTCCCGACCTCGAGGCCGGCAACATGCTCGCCAAGAGCCTGACCTTCCTGGCTGACGCCGATGCCGCCGGCATCGTGCTTGGGGCCCGCGTACCGATCATCCTCACCAGCCGGGCCGACTCGACCATCACGCGGCTCGCCTCCTGCGCCGTGGCCTCGCTCGTGGCCGATGCGCAGCGCAAGCAACTCGCTGTCCCGGAGGTCTGAGCCATGATCCCGGTCCTCATCGTCCTCAACGCGGGCTCGTCGAGCCTCAAGTTCCAGGTCTACGACACGCCGGACGGCGCAGAACCGCAGCTCGTCTGGAAGGGGCTCTATGAGGGCCTGGGAGGGGCGGCGCATTTCCTCGTCAAGGACACGGGCGGATCGGTCCTCGACGAAGCGACCTGGACCGCCGACGAGCGGTTCGGGCATGAAGAGGCGCTGATGCACCTCGTCTCGTGGTTGAGCCAGTTCCGGGAGGAGCGCAAGCTCGTGGCCATCGGCCATCGGGTCGTTCACGGTGGCGAGGCTTTCTCCGGCCCGGTTCTTGTCGACGAAGCCGTGATCCAGGCTCTCGAGACGCTGGTGCCGCTTGCACCCTTGCACCAGCCCCACAACCTGGAGCCGATCCGGATCGTCCGCCAGCGCCTGCCGGGGATGCCGCAAGTCGCCTGCTTCGATACCGCCTTCCATCGAACGCAATCCGAGATCGCCAGAATGTTCGCCCTGCCGCGCGACATGCGTGAGCGCGGCGTGAAGCGCTATGGCTTCCACGGGCTGTCCTACGATTACATTTCATCCGTCCTGAAGGACTACGATCCACACCTCGCCAGGGGGAAGGTGATTGTCGCGCATCTCGGAAACGGCGCGAGCCTGTGCGCCCTCGACAACGGGGTGAGCGTCGCCACGACGATGGGCTTCTCAGCCCTCGATGGCCTTCCGATGGGAACCCGCTGCGGTGCCGTCGATGCAGGTGTCGTCTTCTTCATGCTCCGGGAGATGAAGCTGAGCCCAGCAGAGGCCGAGCGCGTGCTCTACACCAAGTCCGGCCTGCTCGGCGTTTCCGGCCTGTCGAACGACATGCGCGTGCTGCGGGCCAACGCCGCGACCGATCCGGATGCCAAGCGCGCCATCGACCTCTTCGTCTACCGCATCACGCGGGAGATCGGCTCGCTCGTTGCGGCGCTCGGCGGGCTCGACGGGCTCGTCTTCACCGGCGGCATCGGCGAGAACGACGTGGCCACTCGCGCCGAGGTGATCGGCGGCCTCGCCTGGGCAGGCCTCACGCTCAACGAGGCGGCCAACCACACCGGCGGACCGCGGATCTCCGCCGGAGCCGGCC
>JBOZRS010000039.1:0-16560 GCA_050789065.1 Microvirga sp. | reverse complement strand
TGGTGGGGCGGCCGCGCGCCGACCCCGAACAGAAGCAAGACTTCGGCGACAGGACAGTCACTCGGGGGGATTGACACCCAACGGCCCATTACAGAAGGCCCTACTTCTTCTTTTCCCACCGAGGGATCGTCTCATCGGAAACGACAATGCCTCGCTTGAGCACCACCTCCGCCACAAGCTGCAGGCTTAAAGGAGACCTGAAGTCCGGCCAAAGCGTGTGGGCGATGAGTTCAGGCGGGAGACGATGGCGCCTGTAGCTGACGGCTGGCTCATGGGGCAACTCTCTTCTTTGCTGCGCTGCATTTTTTGACGGCGAACCGGATCCACTTCGCCGAAAAAGGCTCTAAAGCCAGAGAGTCCTGACCAAGTGTTACCGTGGCATTCCCTCGCCACGGCATCGAGGCGGTGAAGATGGATTGTCGAAGAGAAGCGGCGGAAGAGGGGCAAAACGAAAAAAGTTGCGGATGGCGGGAAAGACCAGCGGGAAAGACCAGGATGTGTCAGTTACGCCATTCCATCCGTTCCAGCGCCGCAGATCAGAGCGCAGACATGGGCGCTTCCGGAGGTCGAAATTTTCCCGGCTCTTAGAGCCGCGATTGATGCAGCCCCCGAAAGATCGGCAGCAATGCCGAACTCGAACCAGAGCCAGCGGGCTGCGGCCAGCATTTCGTCGTCAGTGACGAGGACGATGTCGTCCACGTTGCGGCTCACCGTCTGGAATATATCCTCATCCGTCTGTCGGCAAGCCATGGTCGGCACCCGCGTACTGACATTGTTCAGCGCAACAAGGCGTTGCGCATCAAGGCAGGCGCGCAATGTGGGGGAGCCGACTGGTTCGATGCCGACCACTTTGACCTGAGGGCGACGGGCCTTCACGGCCGTAGACAGACCCGCAACAAGGCCGCCCCCTCCGATCGCGACCAGAATGGTGTCAACGTCCGGTATGTCGTCCAAGATCTCCAGCCCCAGCGTACCCTGGCCGGCAACGACGACCGGATCGCTGAACGGGTGCACGTAAGTTGCGCCAGTCTTCGCGGCAAAGGCCAGAGCCGCCTCGTTCGCCTCATCCCAGACGGAGCCCGCGATGTTGACGGATGCGTTCCATCCCTTCAGCTTGTTCACCTTGTCGGAAGCGACATTGGACGGCAGAAATATCGTGGCCTCGACGCCAGAAACATAGGCGGTCCGTGCGATGGCCAGTCCATGATTGCCGCCGGACGCGGTCACTAACCCATATCTCAACTTGTCCTGCGACAGGGTCTTCAGCCGGTTCATCGCGCCCCGCGCCTTGAACGAGCCGGCAACCTGCAGGAGTTCGAGCTTGAGCGTAACGCGGCCTTCAATCCCCCTCGTATCATGCATTTGCGTCGCCGGCAGCACCGGGGTGTGCCGGATGAAAGGAGCGATGCGCTCCTGCGCAGCCAAGACATCGTCAATTGTGATCACGACAGGGCTCCTCGATAGGGGGCCGCCACGACGAGGCAGCAGTTCCCGGGCCTTACACGTCCAGGCTGCCTGCGGCCGTAGAGAATGCCGTCGGCCGCGTAATGCAGGGTCTCGGGCGCCCGCGTCGGATCCCAAGTACAGTGAATCCGCCCGGCGGGTTGGCCCGCTCTCACGGAGGTGCCATTCGGGTGGAACGGCTCAAAGATTCCGTCTGCGCTGGCGAACACGTAGGCAGCCGTTCCTGGCAATTCAAAAATCTGTCCGTCATTACGACGTGGCATGGCCGAGTCGGAGGGCAGGACGCCAAGGTGGCTCAGCACGTTGCGGACCCCGTGCCGACACACTGCGAGCGCCTCTAGCGATACGGTGCCGCCGCCGCCCATCTCGGATCCCACTGTCACGAGGCCGGAGCGGCAGGCCGCGGCAGTGGCTGTGCGCGGTTCGCCTAGATTGCTGATGACGACGGTCATAGGCGCGTCGAAGGCCTGCACGGCAGCAACATTGCGGCGGTGGAGCTCCCGATCTGCAGTCGGCTCGACGATGGCGCTCGGGATGATGTCGAGCGACGAGCCGCCCGAGTGGAGATCGATGAAGGCATCGGCAATCGGGAAGATATGATCCTCGACATACGCCGCAATCTGCTCCGTGATTGTTCCACGCGGATCACCTGGAAAGGTACGGTTGAAGTTGAGGCCGTCGACTGGCGAAGTCCTCTTCCCAGCCATGGCCGCGTGAACGTTGTTGGCGGGCATGAGGATGAGGCGCCCATGGATCTGTCCAGGATCCAGGTCGCGGATCATGTCGCAAATGGTGATCGGTCCTTCGTATTCGTCACCGTGGTTGCCTCCTTCGAGGACGACCGTAGGGCCTTCGCCGTTTTTGATAACGGCGATTGGCACCCGCGTGACCCCCCATGCGTCGTCATGGGGAGAGTGGGGTATCATGATGAATCCAACCTGCTTACCGTGGCGGTCCAGGTCGACAGTGATGAAGGCGCTTGAGGGCCGGGGTTGCAGGGTGGCAGCGGACATGGCTTTCATGGGGGTCGCGCAGACGGGCAAGGATCATATCCGACCGCATCTGCTGAAGGAAAGGAACCGGACGGCTGGCCGTCCGGCGGATGGATGCGGACTCAGAGAGACGGCAAGGGGTCCATGGGCATGTCGAGATATTTGCGATGTAGCCGATCGAGCTCGCCGTTCATCGTATTGAAGAAGATAAAGCTGTCGAGCCACCGGAGCAGATTGCTCTGGTCCATCTGCACGCCCATATGGGCTGGGCTGCGCCTGATTGTGAACTTGCGCTCGAACTCCTTGTTCGGATTTTGCTTGGCGAGCGCCTGGGCAACGATACTGTTGGTTGCGATGAGGTCGGCCTGGCCGGAAATGTACGCGGCCGCGGCGGTGGCGTCATCCTCGGTGCGCATCAGGTTGGCTTTCGGGTTCGCCGCACTGATAGCGAGTTCCTGCGTCGTGCCCTTGGCCGCAGCGACCTTGAGCGAACCCAGATTCTCAGGACCCGAGATCTCCGCTGTCTTGGGCCCGTAGACTGCCAGGAAGGTATTCGCATAAGGCGCCGTGAACTGGATCTGTTTGGCACGCTCAGGCGTGAGCCCCATCACCGAGATAACGATATCCACTTTGTCGGTGAGCAGAAACGGGACGCGATTGGCTCCGGTGATCTGCTGCATCTCGAGTTTGACGCCGAGGGCCTTCGCGACCATTTCGGCCATTTCGACATCGAAGCCGATCGGATTCCGATTGGCGTCCTGAGACCCGAAGGGTGGCGCATCGAGGGGAACGCCGATGCGAACGACACCCTTCGCAAGAATGTCCTGAAGCTTGTCGGCCCGGGCTTCGGCTATGCCGAAAATCCCAATTGCGACAGCGGCGAGTGCCGCGAAGATCGAACGCATGATCGTGGTCCTCCTGGTTGCTCTCAGTGCAGGACCGCACTGAGAAAGGTTTCGAGTTCACGGGTGCGCGGGCTGGCGAGCGTGGCTGCCGCTGCGCCTTCCTCCCAAATCCGGCCCTGGTGCATGAACACCACCCTGGAGCCGAAACGGCGGGCGAAGCCAATCTCGTGTGTGACCAGGATCATGGTCATTCCCTCGTTCGCCATGGCTTCGAGAACTTTGAGGACTTCCCCCGTGAGCTCGGGATCAAGGGCAGAGGTTACTTCGTCGAACAGCATCACCTGGGGGTGCATGGCGAGCGACCGCGCGATTGCAACACGCTGCTGCTGGCCGCCCGACAGTTGGTCGGGATAGGCATCAAGCTTATCCTCCAGCCCGACGCGCCGCAGGACGTCCTGTGCGAGCGCACGAGCCGCCTGCGGAGCCTTTCCTTTAACGACCCTTGGCGCGAGAGTGATATTGTCTGCGACGGAGAGATGCGGGAAGAGGTTGAAGCTCTGGAACACGATCCCGACCTTCTGACGCAGGCTGCGCAGGTCGGTCCCCGGGTCGTTCACCTTCACACCGTCGACGATGATCTCGCCCCCGTGAATCCGTTCGAGACCATTGATGCAGCGCAGCATCGTGCTCTTTCCCGAACCCGAGCGCCCGATGACCGCGATGATCTCGCCCTTCTCGACCGCCAGCGACACGTCGTTCAGGACGGTCAGGTCTCCGAAGCGTTTGGTAACTCGGTTCAGTTCAACGAGCGCCATTCAATCTCCTCTCGAGAGAGCGGCTCCACTGGGTCAGCGGAAAACACATCGCGAAGTAGAGCGCCGCTACGGTCAGATAGACAGCAAAGGGACGAAACGTGGCGGCCGAGGTGAGTTGCCCTTCACGGGTGAGTTCGACAAGACCGATCGTTGCTGCAAGGGAGGTGTTTTTGATCAGCTGAACGAGGAAGCCGACGGTCGGCGGAATGGCCACCCGGACCGATTGCGGAACGATGACATAGCGAAGCTGCTCAACGAACGAGAGCCCCAACGATGCGCCGGCTTCCCATTGCGTTCGCGAGATCGAGGCAAGCGCCCCACGCCAGATTTCACCCAGGAAGGCGCCGCCATAAACGGAGAAGGCAATTGCAGCTGCAATCCACGCATTGACCGACAGGCCGATTATGGACAGCCCGAAGTAGAGGGCAAACAGCCAGACGAGCAGCGGCGTACCCTGAACCGCCTGGATATAAAGAGAGGCGAACCACCGAAGAGGAGCAACCGGCACGACGCGTAGAACCGCGACGATGATCCCCACGAGAGCCGCCCCTACAAATGCAATACCGGTCAGCATCAGCGTCCAGCGCGCAGCGGCGATGAGATAGAGAACATCAACAATGCCGAATGTGCGGATCATCGTCTTGCAAATGTCCAGTAATAGATCAGTGCGAAGAGCCCTCTGAAGAGAACGGCGAGTGTGAGGTAGAGAACTCCGACCACGGTATAAACTTCGAAGTCGCGGAAAGTGCGCGACTGCACGATCGACGCGGTGTGGAAGAGGTCGGGAACGGAGATTTGTGACACGATGCTGGTTGCCAGCATGAGAAGGATGAACTGGCTCGACAGTGCTGGAACCATGGCCTTCAGCGCAGGGAACAGCACCACGTAGCGGAATACCTGAAATCCGGAGAGGCCTAGTGAGGAACCCGCCTCGATCTGCGCGCGCGGAATCGCCTCAAGACCCGCACGAACGATCTCCGTGCTGTAGGCCCCTAGGTTGATGACAAGCGCGATCACAGCCGCCGTCATGCCGTCGAGCCGCAGACCGAGACTTGGAAGTCCGAAGAAGATCAGAAAGAGTTGAACAAGTAGCGGCGTATTGCGGATGGCCTCGACATAGACAACAACCATGCGGCGCAGCAGTGCAGGACCATAAACCTGCGCGGCTGCCAATGTAACGCCGATCGCCAAGCCCCCAAGCATGGCCGCGCCGGAAAGGATGAGCGTTACGAACACACCGTCGAGGAAGGCCTCCCAAGCCGCAAAGACATCGCGGAATTGGAGGCCATACCTCATCGCCCTGCCCCCGCAAGATTGTTGCGATCGGGTGGACAGCACAAATTCCAGGCATGTCTTGGCGATATCGACATCGACCTACCCTTATTGCAAGAAGAAGGCTAAGATAGCTTCTTATTTGATGTCAAGCTTCATATATGAAACAAGAACCCATCAAAGCTACCCCTCACGAGAGCGAAGCCGGCCGCATCGGCTATACGGCCCCGGCCCTCGAAAAAGGATTGGATATCCTCGAACTCCTCGCGGACGCTGGAGAGCCCCTTTCGACACGGACGATCGCCGAACGTCTCGGCCGCTCGAAGAGCGAGATCTTCCGCATGGTGTTCGTCCTCCAGCAGCGCGGTTATCTTGAGCGGGAACCGGGAACCGAGCGTTTGTCGCTCTCGCGGCGCCTCTTTGACCTCGGCATCCGCACGCCGCGCGGGCGGTCGCTCACGTCCGTCGTTCTGCCGCACATGGAGCGTTTCAGCGAGAGCACCGGGCAAGGCGCCCATCTCGTCGTCTTGAGCAGGGCCGAGACTGTCGTCGTGGCCACCACGACAGGCTCTCTCGATGCAAGCGTCACGATCAGGCTCGGTTACGGCCGCCCCGCTTTGGACGCCAATTCCGGGCAACTCATCCTTGCGTTCCAGTCGGAGCAGCGACTTCGTCTCCTGATGCAGGATGCGCCGGACGAGGTCAGGCGCGCACTCAAGACGCCTGCGACCCGGCGGAAACTCGCGGAGATCCGGGCGCGCGGATATCAGATCGCGCCAAGCCGTGATATTGTCGGCGTAACGGATATCGCCTGCCCGATCATCGAACCCGCAGGGCATGCCGTCGCGAGCATCGTCGTTCCCTGCTTGCAGCGCCACGGAGCCCGAATCGATGAAGGGGCAATTCTCGATGCCCTGCGACAGTTCTGCCAGGAAGCAGGCATGCAACTGGCATAGAATAAGCTCAAGATAAGCAAGCCTGTCCAGGGATCGGGACGGCACCGGGCGTGCCAGTTTAGGCGGCAGGCCGATCTAAAGCATCGGACGTGAATTCGACCGCACGTCCGATGCTTTCAATTTCAGATTCAGCGCATGTTTTCACGCAAAACAGGTTCCCGCTTCCGCGTTCAATGCTTCAGGTCAGGCGGCCGCGTGCCGCCACGGGCAATTCGCCGACGATCTCGCCGCCCCTGACCGTGACGAGGCGGTCGACCATGTTGACCACCACGCAGACGTGGTTCGGCACGATGCGCACGACATCGCCCACCTTGGGCCTGTCGTTGCAGGCCGACAGGTCGAGAAAGCCGTGCTCTTCGGCAAAGCGCGCGATCTTGGCCTGCGGGTGCTCCAGGATGAGACCATGGCCCTCCAGTCCGCCCGTGTCGCTGGTCAGCGTCTTCGAGCCCGAATCGAGAATGCCGCGATCCGCCTCCGCGCGGCTGACGACGGTGGCGTAGACCGTCAAGGCACAATCGGCCAGCGTCGCCATGCCGGCTTCCAGCATCATCCGGTCGTTGAACACGTAGGTGCCGGCCCGGTGTTCGGTCACGCCCTCGATCCGGCCGAGATTACGCAAGTTGGGCGTGCCGCCCGACGACACGATGCGCGGCGCGAGTCCGGCCTCGCGGATCCCCGCCGTCGCGGCATCGAGGAAGGCCTGCGTCTCGGCCATGGCGTTCTCGGGCGGATAGAGCATGAAGCCCGCAAACGACAGCCCGGGGCGCGAGGCGATGTCCTTCGCCAGCGCAACCGCCTCGGCCACCGTGGCGACGCCGGCGCGCTTGCGGCCGGTATCGCATTCGACCACCACGTCGAGATCCCGCCCGGCGATCGCCGCAGCCTGCGGCAGACCGGCCACCACCGTCGGATTGTCGGCCGCCACCGTCACCTTCGTCTTCGCCAGCAGCGCCCCCAGACGGCCGAGCTTCTGCTCGCCGAGAATGTTGTAGGAGATCAGGATGTCGTCGAGGCCCGCCTCGGCCATGACCTCGGCCTCGCCGATCTTCTGGCACGTGATTCCCCGCGCGCCGGCCTCGCGCTGCATCATGGCGATGACCGGACTCTTGTGCGTCTTGATATGGGGCCGGTTGGCGACGCCGGCGGCCTCGCACATCGCTTGCACCCGGGCAATGTTGCGCTCGACCACGTCGAGATCGATCACCACTGCGGGCGTGCCGAACCGGCGGGCGACCTCATCCTTGAGAGCCTCGATGCTCATGATTCTTCCTTTCAGTCGCGGACCAGGAAAATGGCTTCGATCTCGACGGTCATGCGGTTGGGCAGCGAGCCCATCCCAACGGCCGAGCGGGCATGGCGTCCGGCGTCGCCCAGCACCTCGACCAGCAGATCGGAGCAGCCGTTGATGACTTTGGGGTGATCGGAGAAGTCCGGCTCGGCATTGACCATGCCGAGCAGTTTAACGACGGCCTCGATGCGACTGAGCTCGCCCAGAGCCGTCTTTGCGACCGCCAGCAGATTGAGCCCGGTCAGGCGCGCATCCTCATAGGCCTCCTCGATGGTCGCATCGCGCCCAAGACGGCCCGGCCGGTAGGTGCCATCGGCCCGCTTGGGCCCCTGGCCGGAGAGGTAGAGAAGATTGCCGGCGAAGCGGTAGGGCACATAATTGGCCACCGGCACCGGAGCAGCCGGAAGAACGAGGCCGAGGGATGCGAGCTTCTCTTCAGGGGTCATGAACAGGTTTCCTCCATTTCGCAATCTTTACACGCAATCAGCTGCGGGCGCTGCGCAGAAATTCCGCCAGGCGGGGGCTCTTGGGATTCCCGAAAATCTCCGACGGAGGTCCCTGCTCTGCGATCTGTCCCTGCTCCATGAAAACGACGCGGTGCGAGACGTCGCGCGCAAAGCGCATCTCATGGGTGACGATCAGAAGCGTTGCGCCTTCCTCGGCCAAACTTTTAACCGTCAGCAGGACCTCCTGGACCAGTTCGGGATCCAGCGCGGAGGTGATCTCGTCGAGCAATACGAGCTTCGGGTTCATGGCCAGCGCGCGGGCGATGGCGACACGCTGCTGCTGCCCTCCGGACAACTGGCTCGGGTAATGATCGATGCGCTGGGACAGACCGACGCGCCCAAGCCACTTCTCGGCAATGGCGCGAGCCTCGTCCTTGGGCAGGCGTCGCACCTTTCTCAACCCGAGCATGACATTTCCGGCGGCAGTCAGATGCGGGAAGAGATTGAAGCTCTGGAAGACCATGCCGGTCATCGATCTTTGGCGGGCCAGTTCCCGATCCGCCAACCGGTGACGGCGATTGCCATCGACCCGATAGCCGATCGACTCGCCATCGAGCAGGATCTGTCCGCTATCGAACTCCTCAAGAAGATTCACGCACCGCAAAAGGGTTGTCTTGCCGGAGCCGCTCGATCCGATGATCGACACGACCTCCCGTTCATTGACGTTCAGGTCCACTCCTTTGAGGACCTCGACATCATGGAAGCGCTTGCGCAACGCCTGGATCTGCAGAAGAGGACGCACATGAAGCTCCATCAACGAACGGCGACGCGCCGCTCCAATGCCTTGCCGGCCTGCTCAATTCCAAGATTGACCAAGAGATACAGAAGGCCCGCAAAGAGGTAGAAATCGAGGGTCATGAAATTGCGGCCGATGATCTCCTGGGTCTTCAGCAGCAATTCGCCGACGCCGATGACGGACAGAAGGGTCGATGCCTTCACGAGTTCGGCGCCGGTGTTGATCCATGTCGGCAGGATCGAGCGGAGCGCCTGAGGCAGAAGCACGTAGGCCAGGATCTGCGGGAACGTCAGGCCGATGCTGCGCGCCGCTTCCGTCTGGCCGATGGGAATCGATTGCAGCGCCCCTCTGACGATCTCACCGATATGCGACCCGCAGAACAGGGTCAGGGCCAGGAGCCCGGCCTGGAAGGCACTGAGCTGCAGGCCGGCGACGGAGGGGATGTAGAAGGAGGCGAGGATCAGCACGAGCACGGGCGTGCCGCGCAACACGTCCACATAGACGCGGCACAGGACCCGGGCGGCCATCGGTCCATAGACCAGAAGGATGCCGATGATCATGCCCAGACCCGTTCCGAGCACGATCGAAACGACCGAACTTTCGATCGTGCGGATGAACCCCTCGATCAGGGCATCCCGGGCCATCCATAATTCTCTGAAGAATGTCTCCATGCCGCGCCTCTCCGGGCCTAGAACTTGGGAAAGCGACGCTCGAGGCTGCGCAGGCCAGCGGCGATTACGAGGCAAGTGGCGACGTAGAGGCCGCTTGCCACGATCCAGGTCTCAACGACCCGGAAGCTCTCGACATTGATCTTGCGCGCCTGAAACGTCAGCTCCGGAATGGCAATGGCTGCAGCAATGGACGTATCCTTGAACAGGGAGATGAAGGTGCTGCCGAGGGCCGGAAGAGCATTGCGCAGCATGATCGGCATGACGACATACAGGCTGATCTGGAGACGCGTCAGGCCGATGGCGCGACCGGCCTCGACAACTCCCTTTGGCACAGAGACGAGGCCTGCGCGGAACACCTCGGTCAGATATGCCCCGGCATAGATCGCAAGCGACGCGATGAAGCTTTCTACCTTGTCCAACCTGATTCCATACTCGGGAAGGGCGAAGTAGGCGAGGAGCACGATGACGAGGATCGGCAGGTTTCGGATCACCGTCACGTAAGCACTGGCGATCCTCCGACCGATCTTGGATGGGCCGACGCTTGCGAACCCGCCGATGAGGCCGATCACGGTGCCGATGGCTACGGCCCCGATGGCCAGGCCGAGGCCAAGGGCGAGCCCCGACAAGAGCTTGTCGAGGTTCGCCCAGATGACCGCGAAGTTGAGCGTGTAGCCCATGTGTCTGACTTCTTCGCCTTACCGTAGTTCGCTCGGGAAGCCGATCTTCGGTTCGGGCGGCGTTTCGCCAAACCAGCGCTGGAAGGAGGCCTTGTATTCCCCGAACTCGACACCGGTCATTGCCTCACGCAGGGCGGTGTTCACGAAGTTGAGCCAGTCCGGATCGCCCTGCTTGACCGCGCAGGAATAGGTCTGTGGATTCCAACCGTAGCCGGCATCCTGGTAGCGGCCCTCGTTCTGCTTCATGAACCAGCGCAGCGACGACATGTCGGTTGCGGCCGCGTCGGCACGCTTCGAGTTGAGCGCCTGATAGATCAGGTCGACGCTGTCGTACTGATCGACCTTGGCCTCCGGCAGAGCCTGGTGGACCATGTCCTCCGCATAGACGTTCTGCAGCACCGCCACCGTGACCTTGCTTCCGGCGCTCTTCAGGGCGTCGTAGTTCGCGTAGGAGCTGCCCTTGAGCATCAGCAGGCCGACGCCCTCGCGATAATAGGGAAGCGTGAATGCGACCTGCTGAGCCCGCGCCGCCGTCACGGTCATGAACTGGCAGGTGATATCGACCTTGCCCGTCGTGATGTTCGGGATGCGCGCATCGGACGCCTGCGTCACGAACTCGATCTTGTTCGAGTCGTTGAACAGCCCCTTGGCGATGATCTTGGCGATATCGATGTCGAAGCCGGCCAGCTGGCCCTTCTCGTCGCGGAAGTGCCAGGGCGGGTTGGTGCTCCCGGTCCCGACGATCAGCTTCCCTCGCTGAAGCACTTCCTGAAGCTTGCTTTGACCCTGCGCCTGTGCCGCACTGGCTGCGCCTGCGACGATCACGAGGGTGCTTAGTGCCGTCAAAATTCTGCTGACATTCATCGACATGCCATTCCCCTGATTTTGAGTCCGATATATCAGACAGCAGTCTTGTATTTCGGACAACGCAACGCTAGACCTGTTAAGGTTTCGGTGCAAGAGCTCAATGACGACTGCGAAAGATTCTGGAATGGATGACTTGCCCCGCCGCTCGATCAAAGATGCACCCCAGCCGCTTACTCCCGTGTCGAGCGGGCGGCAGCGTGGCATCGACCGGGTGATCGATCTTCTCGAGGCTCTTCTCCGCCAGCGGGCGCCGACCCGCATCGGAGATATCGCGCGCCTCATCAAGGCACCTCGCTCCACCACCTACGAGATCGTCAATCGGCTCATTGAGGCCGACATTCTGGAAAATGTTGGCTCGGAAGGGCACGTCTACTTCGGGAAGACCTCCCATTTGTTCGGGCGTGCCTATGCGGATGCCAACCCCCTCTATCGCCGCTGCAGGGAGACACTTGATCGCCTTGTGGCGGAGACGGGCGCGACGGCGCAGCTCTGCGCCTTGAGGGGGCGCAAGTACGTGGTGATCGACTCGCGGGATGGAACCGGACTGTTCCGCATCACCACGGATATCGGCGTCGAGGTTCCCATTCCATGGACGGCGTCCGGACGGCTCCTTCTCGATCACATGAGTCCTGAGGAAATCGAGAGCTTCGTGCCGATCGAGGACTTTCAGCTTCCCGACGGCCGGCTCCTCGACCGCCGCACTTTCCTGTCAGAGGTGGCGAAGGCGCGGGAGGAAGGTTACTGCATAACGACCGGACTGGCGGACCGCTTCACCTGTTGTCTCGCGGCTCCCATCCGCGACCACTCCGGAGCGGCCATCGCGACGCTGTGCTTCACGGTCCCGGCCGACACTGCGCAGAATGCGCGAAGTACATTACTTGAGCGTCTTGTCGCAAGAGCGCAGGAGCTCTCCAGTCCTACTCCTTAGGAGTGTGACTGGGCGTCCTGCCAGCCAGTCTCGACATTTCCGCTGATTTTCCTCACATCCCCTATCAGCAGCTCACGATTCGTCTGTAATCCTGAGCTGCTCAGATGACATCTGTATACTGCGACGGATGACGGCTCTTAATTGATGCAGCACACCGGAACCATGCGTATCGTGATGCCCGGTGTGAAGCACCGGCAGCATAAGGGTTCAAACGATCGCGCGAAGGACAGCCATTGGCCGGGCCGGCGATGGGAGCGCATCATGAGGCGCTTCAAACCCGCAGGTCAGGCCCAGCGCCTTCTCTCAGTCCGTGATCAGGTTGCCAACCTCTTCCGCCGCCCTGCCGCCACCAGCGCCTCTGATTACCGCATGTCCCGCCGAGTCTGGTCCGAGACAACGGCCGTCGCACCCGGCATTTGATCTGACCCTTCAGAGGAAGCACAAGGAAAAGCCGATTTATCTCAAGCTCTTGAGCTGACGGCGCCAGGGCGGCAGTATCATCCCAATGGTCTGTTGACGGTCGGCCGGACAGCGCGCAGGATCTTCTCAAGATGAGGAGGCGCTGCCATGCCCTGGCCGCCGCTGATCAGGCCGCTCCCGCATCTTCCGTGTTTCCAGACGTCGAACTCGCTGGATCGGCCAGCCGCGTTTAGATGGATCCTCTGGCCACAACGCTGCTGTCAGGGATGGAGGCGCGTCGTGATCGGGCTCGCCGGTACCCAGCTCACCGCGGAGGATGAAGAAGAGATCCGACGCGCGAAGACCGCCATCGCTATCGCGACTTGAGGCATCGCGCATTTCCGGACAGCGTCCACCATCGCGCCAAGCGGAAGGAGGCTCACCATGATCAACCGGCAAGACGGCATTCAGCGCTCCGTTCTCCCCATCCCCGACCGGACCCAGGTGCGCCTGACGACCTACGATGCCAAGGATCCGAACACGAAGTTCGAGCCGATCAAACCGCTGCGGCCGCCCAAGGGCGCGCCCAACGTTCTCGTGGTGCTGCTCGATGACGTCGGCTTTGGTGCGTCGAGTGCCTTCGGGGGGCCAGTCAATACGCCCACGGCCGAGCGCCTGGCTGCGGGCGGTCTCAAATACACACGGTTTCACACCACGGCGCTGTGCTCGCCTACCCGGGCCGCCCTGCTCAGCGGACGCAATCACCACAGCGTCGGCATGGGCGGCATCACCGAAACGGCAACCTCCGCTCCCGGGTACAACTCGCTGCGGCCCAACACCAAGGCCCCGCTCCCCGAGATCCTGAAGCTGAACGGCTATGCCACGGCCCAGTTCGGCAAGTGCCATGAGGTGCCGACCTGGCAGACCGGGCCGACTGGCCCCTTCGATCAATGGCCCACGGGCGGCGGTGGCTTCGAGTATTTCTACGGCTTCATCGGCGGCGAGTGCAATCAGTACGAGCCGGAGCTCTATGAGGGAACCACGGCCGTCACGCCGCCCAGGACAGCCGAGGAGGGCTATCATCTGACCGAGGATCTCGCCGACAAGGCGATCAACTGGGTGCGCCAGCAGAAGGCGTTGGCCGGCGGCGACAAGCCCTTCTTCATGTATTTCGCGCCGGGTGCTACCCACGCGCCCCACCACGTTCCGAAGGAATGGGCGGACAAGTACAAAGGCAAGTTCGATCACGGCTGGGATCGGCAGCGCGAACTGACCTTCGCCCGTCAGAAGGAATTGGGCGCGATCCCGCCGGACTGCGAACTCACGAAGCGCCACGGCGAAATTCCGGCCTGGGACGACATGCCGGACGATCTGAAGCCGGTGCTCGTGCGCCAAATGGAGGTCTATGCCGGGTTCCTGGAGCATGCCGACCACCAGGTCGGGCGCCTGATTGAGGCCTTGGAGAACTTGGGGATTCTCGGCGACACGTTGATCTACTACATCATCGGCGACAATGGCGCGAGCGCCGAAGGCACATTGCAGGGCACGTTCAATGAGGCGGTGCTGCTCAACGGCATCACCGGCATCGAAACCCCTGACTTCCTGAAAGCCCATATCGACGAATTCGGCACGCCGGCAGCCTACAACCATTACGCGGTCGGTTGGGCGCATGCCATGTGCACGCCGTATCAATGGACCAAGCAGGTCGCCTCGCACTGGGGCGGCACTCGCAACGGCACGATCGTACACTGGCCGAATGGCATCAAGGCCAAGGGTGAGCTACGCCATCAGTTCAGTCATGTGATCGATGTGGCGCCGACGATCCTTGAGGCCGCAGGTCTGCCTGAGCCTGAAATGGTGCACGGTATCACCCAGAGCCCCATGGAGGGCACCTCCATGGGATACAGCTTCGACGCTGCGAACGCGGAGGAGCGCCACGACGTGCAGTATTTCGAGATGTTCGGCAATCGCGGCATCTACTACAAGGGCTGGAGCGCGATCACCAAGCACCGGACGCCCTGGGTGGTCACCGCCACCGGCACGACTCCCTTCGATCAGGACGTGTGGGAGCTTTATGACGGGACCAAGGACTGGACGCAGGCCCGTGATCTCGCCCGGCAGATGCCGGAAAAGCTCAAGGAACTGCACCTGATGTTCGCCATCGAGGCAGTGAAGTACAATGTGTTCCCACTCGACGATCGTCTGGTGGAGCGCTTCGACCCTGCCGTGGCCGGGCGTCCGATCCTCGTGCAGGGCAACTCCCAGATGCTGTTTCCCGGCATGGGCCGGCTCTCGGAACATGCCGTGCTGCCGATGAAAAACGTGTCCTTCTCGATCACGGCGGAAGTCACCGTGAGTGATCATGCGATGGACGGCGTCATCATCGCTCAGGGCGGCCGGTTCGGTGGCTGGAGCCTCTATGCCCAGGACGGCAAGGCGACGTTTGCCTACAACTATTTCGGCCTGAACCTCTACCGAACACAGGCCCAGCAGCCGCTCCCGGCGGGGACACATCAGGTGCGGGCGGAGTTCGCCTATGATGGTGGTGGTCTCGGAAAGGGCGGAACCCTCACGCTGTACTACGACGGCCAGGAGGTCGGCCGGGATCGCATCCCGCACACACAGCCCCTGATCTTCTCAGCGGAGGAAAGCACGGACATCGGGTACGAAAGCGGATCTCTCGTGGTTCCGGATTATCCGGTGCATAACGGGCACTTCACGGGCATGATCCACTGGGTGCAGCTTGATGTCGGTCGGGACAACTTCAACCACTTGGTCACACCGGAGGACAGGCTGCGCGTGGCCATGGCGCGGCAATAGCCAAGCATCAGATATAGAGCGTGAGCGATGCTTTGAGCTGGAGAGTGCGCGCCGGCTGCGACTGTGCGTTCCTTGCCGGCGCCAAGCGCTTGGAAGCAGGTCTCGATCCCGTGCCCCTCACGACCGAGATCACGATAGCGTCCAACGAACGACATGCTCGCGAAACTCGCGCATGAAAGTCGACGTCAGGGCGGAGGCGGGGTGCTGGGGAGATCGCACAGCCACGAAACCGGCGTCGATGAAAGGCGTGAACGGCTTCGCGACGATTCCTTTATCGAGAAACTCCGCGGCCGAATAGGGATCCACGAGTGTGATGCCGCCTCCTTCGGCGACGAGGAGACAAGCGATGTGCGACAACGGCGTCTCAAGCGAGATCAATCTTGGGATCCCCGCGAGTGCCGTATCGATCCTGGATCGGAAGAGGGTGCCTCGGCCAATGCCCACGAAACGTTCGCCTGCGAGATCCTCCGGAGCAATGCAGTCATTCTGGGCCAACCGGTGGTCCTTCGGCATGATCGCAACCGCCGCCACCGGAATGGCTTCGATCTCCAGGCCGATCCGGTCAAGAGGGCCGTCGGCGTATCCGAAGTCGGCCTGACCACTCGCCACTGCGTCTGTGACGAGGTGGGAGGGTATGCCGCTGATCGAGATATGGACTCCGGGCCTGCAAACGGAAAACCGGGCGGCAAACCGGGTCAGGATACTGCCTGTCAGGGCCGGCATCGCGGCGATCCGGATTGAGCCGGCCGTCTGGGCCCGCAATGCCTGGGCGAAGGCCTCTATGCGCGATAGTCCGACGAAAGACCTCTCCACTTCGGCGAAGAGCGCCGTTGCTTCAGCCGTGGGGATAATGTGACTGCCACGCCTCTCGAACAAGGTAAGACCCGTCGCGCCCTCAAGGCTCTGGATGAGCCTGCTGACTGCAGGCTGGGTGATGAACAGGGCATCGGATGCGCTCGTGATGCTCCCGGTCAGCATCACCATTCGAAAGGCTTCGATCTGCCGGGAACTGATGTCCATTATCGACCTGCTGTATAACTTTTAAGCATGACAGGATGTCTAAATCTGATTTGACCTTATGCAAGTCCATACGTGATTGTCCAGGAGAGTTGCGGGGCCAGCCAGGGCACGACCGGCCGCGCCAGCCTCAGAATCAGACGAGGGACAGAGACGATGAATACGGTGGGAGTCTTGAGGGCGGCAGCCCTGAGCATGTTGGTCGCAATCGGCGGGGCTTCGGCTCAGGAGAAGACGGTAAAGATCGCCACGGAAGGCGCTTACGCCCCGTGGAACTTCACGGGCGCGGGCGGCAAGCTCGAGGGCT
>JBOZRS010000038.1:0-19197 GCA_050789065.1 Microvirga sp. | reverse complement strand
GACAACGGTGTGGTCATGGCGAGCCTCTGTGCTCACGCCCCTGGCCATCATCGAGTCAGATCTTCCGATTCCGTTCAACCCCAAACCGCTCTAGAGCAGGAAGCACATGCCCGGGACATGCGGGCCGCCGCCGAGAAGAAGCGGCTCATGAGCGATCTTGCGCGTGATTTCGAAGGCAAGGTCGGCAGCCTGACCCAGTCCCTCGCGGCGGCCGCGACCGAAATGGAAGCCACGGCGCAGTCCATGGCTCACGTCGCGGAGGAGACGACGGGCAAGTCCATCACCGTGGCGTCGGCGGCGGAGCAGACATCCGCCAACGTGCAGACGGTGGCCGCCGCGACGGAGGAGCTTTCGATCTCGATCCGCGAGATTGCCGCGCAGGTGAACCTGTCTTCTCGGATCGCCGAGCGCGCGGTGACCGGAGCGGAGCGCACCAGGGACACCGTGGAAATGCTCGCGGCTTCGGCGGAGCGGATCGGCAGCGTGGTTCAGATCATCAGCACCATCGCGAGCCAGACCAATCTGCTGGCGCTCAACGCCACCATCGAGGCGGCGCGCGCCGGCGCGGCCGGCAAGGGTTTCGCCGTGGTGGCGAGCGAGGTGAAGGGCTTGGCGGCCCAAACGGCCCGGGCCACCGACGAGATCGCGGCCCAGATCGGCTCGGTGCAGCAGGCGACCGGCGAGGCCGTGCGGGCCATTCAGGAGATCGCATCCACCATCGCGGAGATGTCGCAGATCTCGGTGTCGATCGCCGCCGCCATGGAAGAGCAGGGAGCCGCCACCGCCGAGATCTCGCGCAACGTGCAGGAGGCGGCTCGCGGCACCGAACTCGTCACCGGCAACGTCGGCGAGGTGCGCCAGGGCGCAGGCGAGACGGGCATGGCGGCTTCGCAGGTGCTGGAGGCAGCCCAGGAACTGGCACGCCATTCGGTCAGCCTCGGCCACGAAGTCGACAGCTTCCTGGCCGGCGTCAATGCCGCCTGACGGGAGATGGTTCCCGTCAGGCCGACGGCCGAGCCCCGCGCAAAAGCCCGGCGCAGGCTCCTGTCAATGGGGAGTGGCGCGACCTCTCGAGCCTTGCTGCCGACCCCAGGAGCCTGCGGGCACGAGCATGCAAGATACGCGAGATCAGACGAGTCCGGCCCGCCGGATGGCTTCCGCTGCCGAGAGGGCTCTTCGGATCGTGGCGCCCAACTCCTCATGCAAAGGTGGCGCAACGCTCTTGGCGCTGATCCCCGCCGGAAGAGCGCGAACGGGAGCGGCCTCGATGTTCAGCGCCAGGTTGATAGTCTCGACCGTTACTATCCAGCTCTTGCTCTCGAAGCCGGACGCCGACTTGGCCCCCGATGCCCGATAGGCTGCCCAATCCGCACGTTTATGGTCCCTCAGGTTCTGCGGTTCGCGGGCCTCGTGTTGCAGCAGATGCTGGCAGACCGTACGACCAAGGTCGGCATCAGGCACGTCGACGGGTAAAAGGGACGGTTCGCCAGTCTCGACGATGGCCGATCCCGGTATCCACATGACGGAGCTCACGATGAACCGGCTTTCGGCATAGCGATAGATGCGCGCCATGAGCTCACACCCGGTCGCGGCGCGTTTCCGCTTGATGGCGTGCAGCGATGAGCCTGGAAGATCGTCGACCGGTGAGGCCGATCTTGAAAAAATGCGGCGAAGCATATCCATGATCGGGTGTCCGGTTCCACGTTCGTGCAGTCTATGGGTTGCGTTCATCCAGGGTCAATAGTCGCATCGGACCTGGTGCCCTTTGCTGCGCGTGAACGGTTCAGGCTGATCGGCCCCCAGCCGAGCTGCGGCGGAGCTTCTTGATGAATCCTGCGATCGAGGCGAAAGTCACCACCCTGCGAAGGCGCAGGCCGCTCGTCAGCACGTGAGCTGAGAGGTGTCAGGGCAGAAGGCTGCTCTGGCTGGGTCAACAAATCGGTGTTGGATGGCGGCACCGTTACAGGGGGATGGTATGCGTTTCGTTGTTGCCCGCATGAATCATGAGACCAATACGTTCTCGCCGGTACCGACGCCGCTCGCGTCGTTCGATCCCCGCTGGGGAGCGGACGCCCTGGAGGCCGGCAGGGGCTCCCGTACGGCGATGGGCGCATTTCTCGCGTACGCGGAGACATGCGGGGCGGATGTGGCGACACCCCTCTTCGCCACGGCGAATCCCAGCGGCCCCGTCGCGGACGATGCCTTCGAGGCGATGGCCGCTGCCATCGTGGCCGCGGTCGGGCAGGGGTGTGACGCCGTCCTCCTGGACCTGCATGGCGCGATGGTGACGGATAGTCTGGATGACGGCGAGGGTGAACTCCTGGCCCGCATCCGCACTGTCGCGCCGAACGTGCCGGTCGGCGTTGCGCTCGATCTTCATGGCAACATCACGGAGCGCATGGTGGCGAATGCCGATGTGCTCGTCGGCTTCAAGACCTATCCGCACGTCGACATGGTCGAAACCGGCGCGCATGTGGCCCGGCTGATCGACCGCATGCTCGGCGAGGGGCTCGCGCCCAAGCGCGCCTGGTGCCACCCACCGCAGCTCGCCCATACCTTGCGGATGAATACCGGCGTTCCCGGCGCCATGCAGGATGCGATCGCGGCCGCCAGGGAGGCGGAGGCGCGGCCCGGCGTTCTGGCCGTCACCGTCTTCGGCGGCTTTCCCATCGCCGACATCCGCGAGGCCGGCATGTCGGTCGTCGCGGTCGCGGAAAGCCGCGAAATCGCAGCGGAGGTCGCGCGCGACATCGGGGCTCGCCTGTGGGAGCGCCGCGCGGAATTCATCTATCACGAGGAGCCGCTGCGCCAGTCGATCGCTGCGGCCCGTGCTGCCGGAGAGAAAGGCGGGGAGGGGCCGGTCCTCCTCCTCGACCATGGTGATAACTGCATGTCCGGCGGCACCTGCGACACGATGGATGTGTTCGAGGAGGCGCTGGCGCAGGGGCTCGAAGACATCGTCGTGGGCCCGATCTGCGATCCTCAGGCCGTGGCTGCCCTAACGGAAGCCGGCGCCGGGGCCGAGGTCCGGCTCGAGGTCGGGAACCGGGTGCCCATGCCCCGCATCGGCGTCGAGAAGCAGCCTGTCGAGCTCCGTGGGACAGTCCGTGCCCTGGGCGACGGGGAATACACGATCAGCGGCCCGACCTATACGGGTATGCGCTGCTTCA
Organism: Microvirga sp.; assembly: GCA_050789065.1. Classification (GTDB taxonomy): domain Bacteria; phylum Pseudomonadota; class Alphaproteobacteria; order Rhizobiales; family Beijerinckiaceae; genus Microvirga. Next base: position 16,027 of record JBOZRS010000038.1, on the reverse strand, counting down.
TGGGGCGGGCTGCTGTGCTCGACACCGGGCGGGCACGGGTGCTGATCACCGAGCTGCCGCACGAGCCCTGGGACTTCGGCGTGTTCACGAGCGTCGGGATCGATCCTCGCGCGTGCCGTTACCTGATCCTGAAATCCCGCATGTATTGCCGGCCGGTTTTCGAGCCGGTCGCCAGAGCGGTGATCGAGTGCGCGAGCCGAGGCGTCACGAGCTCCGATTACAGGTTATTCCATTTCACGAAAATCGCACGGCCCATTTATCCTCTTCAGGAAGAGACATCGTGGAAGCCTGAAGCCGTCCAATCGTGACGACAGCGCAGACGCCGGAATATGACGGCGCGGCGGCGTACCGTTTCGCGCATTCGCGTCCGCGCCGCCTGTCCTGCAAATGTTGCCGGCTACTCTTTTCACTGACATGCAAATGTGATCTTCTTCCCTGACAAGAGACGCGAAAAGCGCATCCAGGGAGGATACCGGGACCGTGGACAATTCTGTCTTGGCCGCGATCGATGTCGATCATCTTCATGTCAGTTACGGCAGCCAGCGGGTGCTGCACGGGGTTAGCCTCTCGGTCGCACCCGGCGAGTTCATCGCCATCCTGGGTTCGTCCGGCTGCGGGAAGACCACGCTTTTGCGAACCATCGCCGGGTTTCAGAAGGCCTCGGGCGGGTCCATCCGCCTCTCCGGCCGGGACGTGGTGAATACGCCGCCTGAGAAGCGCGGCATGGCCATGATGTTCCAGTCCTATGCCCTCTGGCCGCACATGACGGTGCTCGGCAATGTGGGCTACGGCCTTCGCCTGCGCCGGGTGCCGAAGGATGAGATCCGCACCCGCGTCGCCAATGTGCTGAAGATGCTGAACCTGTCCGGCCTCGAGGACCGGAAGGTGACGAATCTGTCGGGCGGGCAGCGTCAGCGCGTGGCTTTGGGCCGGGCCCTCGCCATCGAGCCGGAAATCCTGCTCCTGGACGAACCCCTGTCCAATCTGGATGCCAAGGTGAGAATCCAGCTCCGGTCGGAGATCAAGATGCTCCAGAGCCGCCTCGGCTTCACGGCCATTCACGTCACGCACGACCGCGAGGAGGCCATGACCATGGCCGACCGGATCGTCGTGATGGATGCCGGCCGGATCGCGCAGGTCGGGGCCCCGAAGGAGGTTTACGACCAGCCGAACTCGCCCTTCGTGGCGAGCTTCATGGGGGCGGAGAACACCCTTGAGCTCGATGTCAGGCCCTCCGGGGCCGGCGTCGAGGTCAGGGCTCACGACGGCAGCACCGCCACCTATGGCGGGGACGTACCCGTCGGGGCGGTCACGGCCTATTTTCGCGACGATATCGCTTCGCTCGACGATCCGAACGCACGGATCGACGGGTCGATCGTCCTTCCGGGAAAAATCACGCAGAGAACGTATCCGGGCGGACATTACAGGTACGTGGTCGCGATCGGCGACCGTCATTTTACCGTGACGGACGACCGCTACCACGAGCTCGACCAGCCGGTGGGCCTGCGCCTGCCGCTGGCATCGTTGCACCTGTTTCCTCATACTCAGACCACGGGAGGACACCATGCGTAAAGGCCTATTGGCTGCGGGACTCGCAGCCCTTCTGACGAGCGGCGCGGCGAGCGCCCAGACCCTCAACGTCGCGACCGCCGGCGACCAGAACATGGTCGATTACATCAAGGATTATCTCGGCCCCCTGTTCGAGAAGAGCCACCCTGGCGTGAAGGTCGTGGCCGTCGGCACCGGGCCGGGCGATGGCGGCTCGCAGAAGATCTTCGAGAAGCTCGACGCTCAGAAAAAGGCGGGCGCCAACGCGGATTTCGATGTGGTGGTCATCCACCAGAAGGCCGCCGGCACCATGGTGCAGGACGGGCTGATCAAGAAGTACCGGGATTCCCTGCCGACCGGCAGTCTGGTGACGCGGGACACGGCGACGAACTCGCTCGGCACCGATGTCTCGGGCTACGTCATGCCCATGTTCCATTCCCAGACGGCCATCGCCTACAACCCCGACCTCATCAAGGACCCGCCCAACAGCTATGCGGAGCTGCGCGAGTGGGTGAAGAAGAACCCGAAGCAGTTCGGCTATAACGGCATCAAGGGCGGCATGTCCGGCGTCGCCTTCGTGACGGGCTGGATTGCGGCCTTCGGGGGCGATGCGGCGAAGCTCGAAAAGGGTCCCTACGACGCCGCCACGAAGGCCACGTGGGACAAGGCCATGGCCGACCTGAAGGAATTCAACCAGAACGTCGTCATCACACCCGGCAATGCCGGCACCCTCGACATGCTCAACCGCGGCGAGATCGCCATGGGCCCGGTCTGGGTCGACATGTTCTATACCTGGAAGGCGGAGGGCAAGCTGCCCCCGACCATGCGCCTGAAGCTCGTCTCGCCCGGCATGCCCGGACAGCCGATGTATTACGCCATCCCGTCCAAGACGGCGCAGGACAAGCTCGCTGCGGAGTTCATCGCGCTCGCGACGAGCCCGGACGTGCAGGCGGAAGGCATCGTGAAGCGCTTCAACTGGTATCCCGGCATCGACGCCAAGAACCTGGAAGGCAAGCTCGATCAGGCTGTCTGGAACCAGCTCTTCGCCGACATTCCGCCGGACACCCTCGCGGCGAACGGCAAGCCGTTCCCGATCGGCCCCTACTTCAACGATATCCTCGAGGCCTACGAGAAGAAGGTGGCGAACTAGGTCTCTTCCAGTCGTAGGCGGGCGGCCCAAGGGGTGGGCCGTCCGCTCCTCGTTTTCTCTCGATGCGCCCCCTCTGGCGGGACCGGGACAGCTTCAGACCATGGCGAGACCTTCGTTCTTCGGGCTTTTGCTCATCGCGCCGGCGCTGGCGATGATCGGTGCCCTGTTCCTTTACCCTCTCGGCTTTTCGCTGGCCGCGGCCTTCACCGATCCGGAGGGCGGCCTGTCGCTCATGCATTTCCAAAAGGCCTATGAGTTCTATTCCACCGACATTCTGTTCACGCTCTTCATCGTCATTGTCTCGACGCTTCTGACGGGCCTTTTCTCGATCATGATCGCGGGCATGCTCACCCTCGGCGAAACGCCCTGGCTGATCGCTACCCTGCGCGGTCTCTACCGCTGGCCGCTCTTCATTCCGTTCATCGTGGCGGCCCAGTGCATGCGGACCTTCCTGGCCAAGAACGGCCTCATGAACAATTCCTTCGTGGCGCTCGGGCTGATGGAGCCGATCCAGGCCACGAGCTTTCTCGACTGGCGCGGCATCATCATCACCTTCGTGTGGAAGCAGGTGCCCTTCGTGACGCTCATGCTCGCAGGCGCCATGGCGTCCGTCGACCGCGCCACCATCGAGGCGGGTCGCAATCTCGGTGCCTCGCGGGTGCGCGTGCTGATCGAACTCGTGCTGCCGCAGGTGGCGCAGACGCTGCTCGTCGGCCTTGTCCTGTCCTTCGTCACCATGTTGTCCGTGCTGTCGGTGCCGATGATGGTTGCGGGCTCGCAGCCCACGATGCTGACCGTGGACATGGCGTTCCGCATCAACTCCTATGGCGACTACGCCACGGCCAACGCGCTCGGCGTCATCTCCTATGCCATCGCCGGAGCGGTGGCGTGGATCTACCTTCGCCACAGCGTCAAGCGCGAGGTGCAGGCATGAGCGGGAAGGCTTCCTCCGCTGCCGTGCCGGGACGGGCACCCGCCATCGCAAAAAGGGCCACGCCCTCGGAGGCGGGCGCGCGGGTCTGGGCCCTGGGCGCCACGTTCCTCAAAGTGGCGGGCCTCGCGGCCTTCGCGTTCCTGCTCTTCGGTCCCCTCGCCAATCTGGCCCTGTGGTCGGTCGCGGAGCGCTGGTATGCGCCGTTCAAGCTCCCGGTCTCCTATGGCCTGCGCTACTGGGAGGTGGTCTTCCGTCCGACCGGGGACGCCATGTCGTCCTTGATGACGAGCGTCGGCATCGCCTGCCTGACGGTTCTGGTGGCGCTCGCCGTATCGGTGCCGGCGGGCTATGCCCTGGCCCGCCTCAAGCTGCCCTGGCGGACGGCCCTGATGATCCTGTTCCTGCTGCCCCAGGCCTTTCCGTCGGTGGCGATCTACATCAACGTGGCGCGGGTCTTCTACAGCATTGGGCTGACCGGAACGATCACCGGCGTCGTCCTCGTCCACGCGGCTCACGGGCTCGTCTACTCGGTCTGGATCGCCGCCGCCGCCTTCGCGGCCATCGACCGGGATCTGGAACTCGCGGCGCGCAACATCGGTGCGTCGCCGCTGCGAACGTTCTTCACCGTGACATTGCCTCTCGCGGCGCCCGGCATCATGGCGAGCGCCATCTTCGTCTTCCTGGAATCGCTGGACGAGTTCACCGGCACCTTCTTCGTCGGCGTGCCCCAGGTCACGACCCTGCCGCTTCTTCTCTACAACGCCAGCATGGGCGGCAATTACCAGATCGCCTCCATCACGGCGCTCATCCTTCTCGTACCGTCCGTTCTGTTCATGATCGTCATCGAGCGCTTCCTGAAAGCCGACGTGCTGAGCAAGGTCGGCCAGTAGGACGTTTGGGATCCCATGCTCAGAATCATCACCTGGAACATTCAATGGGGCCTGGGGATCGACGAAAGGGTCGATCTCAGGCGGCTGATCGACGATGCGCGCGCCATCGCGGATTTCGACGTGCTCTGCCTCCAGGAGGTCTCCGACAACTTCCCTGGCCTCAAGGGTAATCGTGGGACAAACCAGTTCGCCGAGCTCGCGGGGCTGCTGCCGGGCTACGCGGCCGTCGAAGGAGTGGCGCTCGACATTCCGGACGGGGCAGGGGGCAGGCGCCGTTTCGGCAACATGATCCTCTCCCGCCTCCCGGTGGCGCAGGTGCTGCGCTACACGCTGCCGTGGGAGGCCGCGGCCACCCGCAACATGCCGCGCCTTCTGCTCGAAGCGGTGGTCGAGGCGCCCTCCGGCCCGCTTCGGGTGATGACCACCCATCTGGAATACTCGGCCGACAGGCTGCGGCGCGCTCAGGTCGAAGGCATCCGGGAGGCTCACCGCACGGCCCACGAGCGCACCGTCACGCCTCGCGAGAACGGCCCCGGCACCTATGCCCTGTTCCCGACCTCCCCATCGGCCGTGCTGACCGGCGACTTCAACATGCGGCCGGAGGATCCGGTGAAGCAGCGGGTTTCGGAGCCCTTCGGCAACGGTGCTCCCGCCCTCCTGGATGCATGGCAGGCCGCCCACGGCCAGGAGCCGCACCCGACATCGTTCTGCCTCTTCGACCAGTCGAACGGCCCTCCGCATTGCTGCGACTTCATGTTCGTGACGGAGGATCTCGCGTCCCGGATCGGGCGGGTCCACTACGATCAGGAGACGCAGGCTTCCGACCATCAGCCCGTCCTGCTCGAACTGGATATGTGAGGGCGGGTTTCAGCCAGGGCACTGGCGGAGCGCGCCGGCCGTCGGGCCCGAAGGCGTAGCACAGGGCGGGGCATCGCTGTAGAATTGCCTATAAAGTAACCTATCGGCTCTTGTGGCTCGGCGTCCGACCCTTTAACTCCGCCTGCGAAGCGGCTTTGGGCATAAGGCGACATGGACGAAAAGAACCTCCAGATCCTGCGTCTTCTCCAGCAGAATGCCCGCCTTCCTCTCAAAACCCTGGCCGGCAAGGTCGGATTGGCGCGCAGCTCCGTCCGCGAGCGGATCGCCCGCATGGAGGCGGAGGGTATCATTCTCGGCTACAGGGCGGATGTGCAGTCCGGCCGGGGAACGGAGCTCGTCCGGGCCGTGCTGCTGATCCGTCTCCGACGCACCCCGGCCCGGGAAACCGTCTCCCGGATCACGGCCAGCCCTGCCGTCCGCCGGTGCTTCTCCGTCAGCGGGGACCTCGATCTGGTGGTCGAACTCGAAGCCGAGACGATGTCGGGGCTCAACGCCGTCCGGGACGAGATCGCCCTCCTGCCCGATGTGGCGGACGTCACGACGGCCATTGTGCTCAAGGACGAGAAGCCCGGCTGATCGCCGGAGAGCGGCGTCCGGCCGCCGAAATGGCGGCCTGGCCGCCATAATGGCTGGTGCGGCCGCCCCTGCGCGGATGCGAAATTCCAGGACCTTTCACGAACCTGGAATGCTGCCGTGACCATCCTCGACAACCCGCGCCCGACCTTTTCCGAAGCCGAGGCGCGTGGACTTCTGCGAACGCATTTCGGCGTCGAGGGCGAACTGGCGCCTCTGCCGAGCGAGCGGGACCAGAACTTCCGTGTCGAGACCGCAGATTGGCGGGGGCTGACGTTCAAGATCATGAACGCGGCTGAACCGCTGTCCGCCATCGAATTCCAGACAGCGCTCCTGCGCCATCTGGAGGCCGCCGATCCGGAACTCGCCGTGCCCCGCATCGTGCCCGCCAGGAACGGGGACGATTACGTCCTCATCGACGGCACCGACGGAAAGCATGCCGTACGTCTCGTGACCTATCTGCCGGGTCACCCGCTCGCGGAGGCGGCAAAGACGCCGCAGATCCTGGACAGCCTCGGAGGATTCCTCGGACGGCTCGACCGGGCGCTTGCGAGCTTCGGCCATCCGGGCGCTCATCGTTCGTTCGACTGGGAGATCCGCACGACGCCCCTGTCGCGGGAGCGTCTGCACGCGATCACCGATCCCGCGCAGCGGCGCCTCGTGGAGACCGCTCTTGACGCCTACGATTCCCGCGTGGCGCCGATCCTCAAGCACCTGCGCAGCGGCGTGATCCACAATGATGCGAACGACTGGAACGTCCTCGTGTCGGAGGGGCAGGTCAATGGCCTGATCGACTTCGGCGATGCCGTTCACTCGCCGATCATCGCCGAACTCGCCGTTGCCTGCACCTATGCCATGCTGGACGAGGCGAGCCCGATCATGGCGGCCTCCCGGATCGTCTCGAGCTATCATGCCGAATATCCTCTGAGGGACGAGGAATTCGCCGTGATCCTGGACCTCATCATGGCCCGCCTCGCCATCAGCGTGACGATGTCGGCGGCCCGGCGGGCGGGAGCCGCCGAGGATCCCTATCTGTTCGTCAGCGAGAAGCCTGCATGGGATCTGCTCCGGAAACTGGCGGGAATCGATCACCGCATCGCGGCCGGGATCCTGCGCCAGGCCTGCGGGCTCGAAGCGGCGCCCGGCGCCCGCCGCATCCGGGAATGGCTCTCCGCCAACCGCCGGGACCTCGCCCCGCTCATGGATCCGCATCCGGCGCGGCAGGCCAAGTTCGTTCTGAACCTCGGCAGCCCGGACGAGCCCCTGGCCGCCGCCAGCGCCGCCCAGGACAATGCCGGTGCCGACCGTGCCTATGCCGACCTCGTGGAAAAGCACGGTTTCACCCTCGGCCTTGGTCCCTGGGGAGAGAAGCGCATCATCTATACGGCGCCCTTCTTCGAGTCGGTGCTTGTCGAGGGAAAGCGCCGCAACGTCCATCTCGGGCTCGACATCTTCGCGCCGGCCGGGACGAAGATGTTCACGCCGATAGCCGCCAAGGTCGTGGCCGCCACCATCAATCCCGAGCCGCAGGACTACGGCGGTCTCATTCTGCTCGAACACGAGCCGGAGCCCGGCCTTCGTTTCTGGACACTCTGGGGTCACCTCGATCACGCGTCGGTGCGGGAACGGCACATCGGCGAGAGGCTGGAAGCCGGTGCCTTCGTGGCGCGGCTCGGCGATTATGCGGAAAATGGCGGATGGGTGCCGCACGTGCATCTGCAACTGAGCACGGTGCCCTATGACGACGTGAGCATCATTCCCGGCGTCGGCGAGGAAGCGTTCGTCGAGGTCTGGGAGGATCTCTTCCCGCGAGCCTACGATTTCGCGGGCCTGCCCCCGGAGGCTTTCGAACGGTCCGGGCGCACGAGGGATGAACTCATCGAGAAGCGCCGCGAGCGGCTCGGACGCAACGTCAGCATGTCCTACAGCGCGCCTCTCAAGATGGTGCGGGGCGAAGGGGTCTGGCTCATCGACGATTCAGGGCGCGCGTATCTCGACTGCTACAACAACGTCGCGCATCTCGGGCATTGCCACCCCCGTGTCGTGCAGGCGATCGCCCGTCAGGCGGCGCTGCTCAACACCAACACGCGCTATCTCCACGACAACATCATCGACTACACCGAGCGGCTGGCCAGAACCCTGCCGAAGGAACTCGACACGTTCTTCGTCGTCTGCACGGGCAGCGAGGCCAATGATCTGGCGCTGCGCGTGGCGCGCACCTTCACCGGACGCACCGACATGCTGGTGCTCGACTGGGCCTATCACGGCCACACGCAGTCCCTGATCGACATCAGCCCCTACAAGTACAAGCGGAAGGGCGGGCGCGGGCGACCGGCCTTCACGCATGAATTGCCGGTGCCCGAAGCCTATCGTGCGCCTGTCGCCGGAACACCGGACGAGATCGGACGCTACTATGCCGACGAGGCGAGGAGGATCATTTCGGATCTCGCGCTGTCGGGCCGCGCGCCGGCCGCCTTCATCGCGGAAACGATCCCGAGCGTGGCGGGCCAGATCTTCCTTCCTCCGGGATATCTGAAGGGAGTCTACGAGGCCGTTCGGGCTGCGGGCGGTCTCGTGATCGCGGACGAGGTCCAGGTCGGGTTCGGCCGTGTCGGGAATTCCATGTGGGCCTTCGAGGAGCATGGCGTCGTTCCGGACATCGTCACCATGGGCAAGCCCATCGGCAACGGTCATCCGCTGGCGGTCGTCGCGGTGCGCCGGGAAGTCGCGCAGGCCTTCGCAAACGGGATGGAATACTTCAACACCTTCGGGGGCAATCCCGTCTCCTGCGCCGCAGGCCTCGCCGTTCTCGATGTGCTGGAACAGGAAAACCTGCTTCACAACGCATCCGAGCAGGGCTCGTATCTGCTTAACGGCATGGCGCGCCTCAAGGAGAAGTATCCGGCTGTCGGCGATGTGCGTGGGCGGGGGCTCTTCTTCGGCATCGAGATGGTGCGGGACCGGACCACGAAGGAGCATGCAGGCGATGTCGCGTCCAGAATCGTCAACAGGGCGAAGGAACTCGGCGTGCTCATGGGCACGGACGGTCCCTACGACAACGTCATCAAGCTGCGCCCTCCGATGATCTTCAGGCGCGAGCACGCGGACATGCTTCTCGAAGCCCTCGACCGCGCCATGGGCGATGTCCTTGGTTGAGAGGCGAACCGGCATTGAAAGCCTCGTTCCACCATCTCGTTCAACACGACCAAGGCTACTTCAAACTTCGCGAGCAGCCGATTAGGCTTGGGGACGTTCCATGAGCCGGAGGCCTTCATGATTGGCTACCCAGATACCTACTATGCCCGCACTCTCGCGGATGCGTCGCAGCGCCCCGCACTCGAGGGCACCGAGAAGGCCGATGTGGTCATCGTCGGGGCAGGCTTGGCGGGGCTCACCGCGGCGCTCGATCTGGCGCGGGCGGGGCGGTCGGTCATCGTGCTGGAGGCGGAGCGGGTCGGCTGGGGCGCATCCGGCCGCAACGGCGGCTTCGTCGGCCCGGGCTACGCCACGAGCCACGCTCATATCACCCGCATGGTGGGGGTCGAGCAAGCTCGCCTCCTGCACCGCCTCTCGATCGAGGGCGTGCACGTCGTCGAAAACAATATCAGGGATCTCGCCCTGACCGACAACAAGCTGGTCTACGGCAAGATGAGCGTCAGGCGCTACCACGATCCGGACGGACTTGCCCGGCAGTGCGACCTCATGCAGAAGGAGTTCGGCTATCACCTCGAGGTGATGCCCACGGAAGCGGTTCGGGATGTGCTGCGGTCGTCGAAATATTATCAGGCGCTCTACGATCCCGCGTGCTTCCACTTCCATCCCCTCAATTACGCCCGCTCCCTGGCACGAGCCATCGAGGCCCTGAAGGGGAAGGTGTTCGAGGGAACCCGCGTCACGGGCTGTGATTTCGACGGCGCGGACAAGATCGTCAGGACCGCTCACGGCGAAGTCAGGGCGCAGCATGTGATCCTCTCCGGCGGAGGCTACACGGACAACCTCGTGCCCCGCCTGCGCCGGAGCATTCTGCCGATCGCCACCTACGTGCTTCTGACCGAGGAAGCCCCGGAGCAGATCGCCGAAGCCGTCCGCACCCCGCGGGCGATCAGCGACAATCGCCGCGCCGGCGACTACTACCGGCTGGTCGAGGATGGGCGGCGCCTGCTGTGGGGCGGGCGGATCACCACCCGCACGACGGAGCCGCGCCACCTCGCGGCGATGATGCAGAAGACGATGGTGTCCACCTATCCTCAGCTCAAGGGCCTGCGCATGGAGACGGCGTGGTCCGGCCTCATGGCCTATGCCCGCCACCTGATGCCTCTCATCGGCCAGCTCCAGCCCGGAATCTGGTACGCCTTCGGCTTCGGAGGGCACGGCCTGAACACGACCGCGATCGGCGGGCGCGTGGTGGCGGAAGGGATACTCGGCGCGAGCGACCGTTACCGCCTTTACGAGCCGTTCGGTCTTGCCTGGAACGGAGGTCCTTTTGGCGTTGCGGCGGCGCAGCTCACCTATTGGACTTACCAAGCCATGGATCTTGCGCGGGAGCATCGCTCGGCGCGGGCCGCCTGATCCGCCTGCGCTCACGCAAGAAAGTCAGAATCGGAATCGAAAAGGGCACTCCACATGTGGAGTGCCCTTTTCGCAGGTTCTGCCTTATTGGCCCGTGCCGGTCCGTCCGCAGCACGGGCCCGCCGGTTGAATCTCAATCGTGACCGAGACGCATGCGCCTTTCCAGGAAGCGGCTATAGGCGCCCATTCCGTAGGAGAACACCAGGAACACGACGGCCGCGAAGACGTAGCCCTCCATGACGGCGATGCCGACCCATGCCGGATCCTGCATCGCCGTGCGGACGGTCGAGAGGAAATCCAGCAGGCCGATGATCGTGACGAGCGTGGTGTCCTGGAAGAAGCCGATCGAGATGTTCACCAGCGGCGGGATCGCAATCTTCAGCGCTTGCGGCAGAACCACGAGACGCATCGCCTGCCAGTAGTGGAGACCCATGGCGCTGGAAGCCTCGTGCTGCCCGCGCGGGATCGCCTGCAGGCCGCCACGCACCGCCTCCGCGATATAGGCCGCCGCGAAGATGATGATGGCGATCTGCGCCCGGAGCAGCTTGTCCACGGTCACGCCGCTTGGCATGAACAGGGGCAGCATCACGGAGGCCATGAACAGGATGCTGATGAGCGGCACGCCCCGGATCACCTCGATGAAGACGATGGCGATCACGCGGATGGCCGGAAGCTTTGAGGAGCGGGCCAGCGCCAGAACAACCCCGAGAGGAAATCCAAGCGCAAGACCGACGGCCGAGAGCAGGAAGGACAGGGGCAAGCCGCTCCACTGGGTCGTCGGCACGTAGCTGAGTCCGAAGACACCGCCGCCGATCAGCACGGCGGTCGCCACGATGGTGAAGCCCCAGAGGATCAGCAGGCCACGATGCCAGAAGCGTGGGATCATGGTGATTCCCATTGCGCCCATGAACAGCGCCATGGCGAGAAGAACGCGCCAATGTTCCTCGTAGGGATAAACCCCGAAGATCATGAAGCGCAGCTTCGCCGCATAAAACGGCCAGCAGGCTCCCTCGCTGGCCTTGCAGGCTTGAGCCCCTCCCTCCGTGACGGCGCGGGCGATGAGCCATCCATAGGCTCCCTTCACGCCGAGCCACAGGACCCATAGGCAGGCCAGCGTGACCACCGCATTGACGGGCGTGCCAAAGAAGGGCTTGAGGGTGCGATAGGCCAGGCTTCGCCCGGAGCTTCGGCGGGGCTGGAGCGGCAGCTTCAGTTGAGCCTCGGCGATGTCGGTCGCAGTCGTCATGACTCAGCGCTCCTTCAGGGCAACGCGGCCGTTGTACCAGTTCATGAAGATGGAGATCGTGATCGACAGGCCAAGATAGACCAGCATGAAGATCGCGATGCCTTCGATCGCCTGTCCGGTCTGGTTCATGGTGGTGTTCGACACCATCACCAGATCCGGATAGCCGATGGCAATGGCGAGCGACGAGTTCTTGAACAGGCTCAGATAGCTGCTCGTGAGCGGCGGGATGATAACGCGCAGGGCCTGGGGCAGCACGACGAGGCGCATGGTCAGCCCGTCTCTGAGGCCCAGTGCCCGGGCAGCTTCCCACTGGCCCTTGCGTACCGACAGGATGCCGCTGCGCACGATCTCGGCGATGCCCGCCGAGGCCGAAAGAGCGAGCCCGACAAGCAGCGCCGTGAATTCGGGCCGGAGCTGGGCCCCACCGGCCAGGCGGAAGCGGCCTTTTTCAGGAAGGCTGATGGCGAAGTCGGGCTGAAGCAGCAGGATGGCGAGGAGCGGCGGCGCCAGAAGAGCCAGGGCGACCAGGGGCCATGTGGTCCGCTCCCGACCGGTCCTGACCCGTTCGGCAGTCGTCCGCCGATGGACCATGATCGCCAGAGCCCCTCCGAGGATCAGCGCCGCGACGACCAGCGTGTGCGCGCTCGTCCACTGCAGGGACGGCACGGTGAGGCCGCTGTTGCTGAGGAAGACATGGGGCACGACCTCCCAGGCATCGCGGGCGGCGGGCAGGCTCGTGACGATCAGCGCATACCAGAGGAAGAGGTAGAGGAGGAGCGGCACATTGCGCAGCGCCTCCACGTAAAGAAAGGCCAGAAAGGAGAGCAGTGGATTGCGTGAGAGGCGGGCGATGCCGACGAACAGTCCAAGGAAGGTCGCGAGCACGACGCTCCAGGCGGAAACCCAGACCGTGTTGACGATGCCGGCCAGGATGGCCCGCCCATAGGTGTCGCTCGGCTTGTAGTCGATCAGGGTCTGGCTGATCACGAAGCCGGCTTCGCGGCTCAGGAAACCGAAGCCCGTGGCGATGTTCTGCTCCGCGAGCTTCTGCGAGACGTTCGAAAACAGATAAAGCCCAAGAAGGACGATGCTTCCGACGGCAAGCGCCTGATACAGAAAAGCCCGGAAGCGCAGATTGTAAATGAGCCTCGTTCCGCTCGACGCATCGACGCGCATGATGATCCTTTCCGGAAGATGCCGAGGGCGGAGCGGACGGCCCGAAGGCCGTCCGCTGATCTCAGATTACCGGAACGGCGGCGAGTACATCATGCCGCCTTCGGTCCAGAGCTTGTTCGGACCACGGGTCAGGCCGAGGCGGGTCTTGGGGCCGAGGTTCCGGTCGAACACCTCGCCGTAGTTTCCAAGCGACTTGATGATGTTGTAGGCCCACTTGTTGTCGAGGCCGAGCATCTTGCCGAAATCGCCGTTGACGCCGAGCATGCGCTGGACCTCGGGGTCTTCGCTCTTGAGCTGCTCATCCACATTGGCCTGGGTGACGCCCTTTTCCTCGGCTCCGATGAGGGCGTAGATCGACCAGCTCACGATATCGCGCCAGTTCGAGTCGTTCTGCCGGATCGTCGGCGCGAGGGGCTCCTTGGAGACCGTCTCGGGCAGGATCACATATTGCTCGGGGTCGTTGGCGATGGCGCGCACGGAGGCGAGATCCGACCGGTCCGTCGTGATGGCGTCGCAGCGGCCGTTGAAGAAGGCATTGCGCCACTCGTCCGAGTTCTCGAACACCACCGATTCATACTTGATGTTCTTGGGGCGGAAGTAATCCTCCAGGTTCTGAAGGGTCGTCGTGCCCGGCAGGAGGCAGATCGCGGCGCTCGACAGTTCCGAGGCGCTCTTCACGTTGAGCTTGGATGGCACCATCAAGCCCTGGCCGTCATAGAAAACGACCGGCCCGAAATCGAGCCCGAGCGACGTATCGCGGGAGAAGCTCCAGGTATTCTGGCGCGACAGGATATCGACCTCGCCGGACTGGACCGCCTGGAAGCGCACATTGGTGTTGAGCGGCACGTACTCGACCTTGTCCGGCTCGCCGAAGATCGCGGCCGAAACGGCCCGGCAGACGTCCACGTCGAAGCCGCGCCGGACACCCTTGTCGTCCGCATAGGAGAAGCCAGGAGCGACGGGCGAGACGCCGCAGAGGATCTTGCCGCGCTTCTTCACCGTGTCGAGCGTGGCCTGGGCCGAGGCGGGAGCCGCCGAAACGGCGGCAACGCCGGCAATGAGGCCCATTGCAAGCCACCGGGCCAATTGTCTGGACTGTGTCATCGTATTCCCTCGTTCGTGCGCCTTATCCGGTCGCTAACAACTAAAGCTAGACCCGAAGCAAGAAGACTTTCAAGGGCAGAATTTTATTGAATAGTCCGTCTTGAAACTTGCTGGCTGCCGAAGAGGCATGCAATCTTCTGCTTCTTCAACTCCAGTTGCCGCTCCAGCTGCATTTTCCCGTGAGTGTCTCATGCCGATCCTGCCCAAAGCCGATATCGTTCTGACAAACGGCCGCGTCTTCTGTGGACTGTCCGAAGGGGTCACGGAGGCGGTCGCTCTCTGGGCCGGGCACGTGCTGGCCGCAGGGTCGTCGGCCGACATGGAGCCCCTGATCGGTCCCTCGACCCGTGTGATCGACCTCGCGGGACGGCTTGCGACGCCGGGGCTGTGCGACTCGCACATGCATCTTCTGCCCTACGGCGTCATCATGGGGCATGTCGACGTGCGCTCGGCCGCCGCGCCGACGCTTGCGGCTCTGCTCGAACGGGTCAGGGAGCGTGCCGCCGTCACGCCGCCCGGCCAGTGGATCCAGGGGCGGGGATACGATCAGTTCGCGCTCGATGTCGGGCGCCATCCCCTGCGCGAGGAGCTCGATGCGGTGGCCCCCGATCATCCAGTGGCGATCGTCAGGACCTGCGGCCACGTGACCATCTGCAACTCCAAGGCGCTCGAGCTTGCCGGGATCGACGAGACGACTCCCGTTCCTCAGGGCGGGGCTATCGAGCAGCGCGACGGGCGGCTGACCGGCCTTCTGGCCGAAACCGGGCGGGACCGGCTGAAGGCCGTGCTGCCCGAGCCCACGGATCGGGAACTCGTCCAGGCCATCGACGATGCGGGCCGGGCGTGCCTGTCCTATGGCATCACGAGCGTCATGGACGCGGGCGTCGGCATGCGGGCCGGATACCGGGAGGTCGCAGCCTATCGCACGGCGCAGCGGCTGGGGCGTCTGCCCGTTCGCACGACACAATGTCTGCTCGGAGGGCCCGGCGGCATCGTGGAGCAGGCCTATGCGGACGGAGTCGTGACGGGCGTCGGCGATTCCATGTTGCGCGTCGGCCCGGTGAAGATCTTCACGGACGGCAGTGCCGGCGGACGGACCGCGGCCATGACGGAGCCGTATCTCGGCACTCCCGAGACCAGGGGATTGATGCTCCTGCATGACAACGAGATGAACGATCTCGTGCACGACTATCATTCCAAGGGCTATCAGCTCGCGGTGCACGCCATCGGCGACGCCGCCATCGAACAGACCATCAATGCCTTCGAGCGCGCGCTCGAGGTTATGCCGGATCCCGATCGTCGCCACAGGATCGAACATGCGGGCTACGCGAGAGCCGACCAGAATGCCCGCATGAAGCGCCTCGGCGTTCAGCCGGTGCCGCAGCCCGTCTTCATCTACGATTTCGGCGATCTTTATATCTCCGTGGTCGGCGAGAAGCGGGCGAAGCCCTCCTATCCGCTCAAAACCTGGATCGACCTCGGGTTCAGGCCCGCGGCCGGAAGCGACGCTCCCGTCTGCGACATCAATCCCTTCCCGAACTTCTTCACGATGCTGACCCGCAAGACCTCCCACGGAACGGTCATGGACGAACGGGAGGTGGTGTCGATCGGGCAGGCCATTGCGGCCTTCACCGATTTCGGCGCCTACGTGAACAAGGCCGAGCACGAATGGGGCCGGCTCGTGCCGGGGCTCGCGGCGGACGTCGCGGTGTTCTCGCGCGATCTGCTGACGGCCACTCCGGAGGAGATCCTCCACGATACCCGATGCGATCTGACCATTCGGGGAGGGGAGGTCGTCTTCGACCGCGCAGGGGAGACGGCCTGACGGAATCCTCCCGTCGTCCCAAACGAGAAAGCCCCGGCTTGTCCGGGGCTTTTTGCTGGTCGGGGTGTCGGGCTGTCCGGGCTCAGTGGAGGATCTGGGACAGGAACAGCCGGGTGCGCTCGTGCTGCGGGTT
>JBOZRS010000037.1:0-98465 GCA_050789065.1 Microvirga sp. | reverse complement strand
TCAACGTCGCGCGTGCCTTCGACGAGGCCTCCGGCATCGATCACCCGGTGATCTGGACCGCCGAACGCGACCGCGACATGTGGAACAAACTCCAGGGGTGATGCGCGGACGGCAGCAGAGGACATGAATCCATGAACATCCGCAAGACACTCTACCAGTTCGGCTATCGCCGCAGCCCGGACCAGGATCGCGCCTCCCCTGCCCGTCATTCCGTGATCGTCGTCGGGGCGGGCCCGGTCGGCCTCTGCACGGCTATTGATCTCGCCCAGCGCGGCGTGCCCGTCGTGCTTCTCGACGATGCGGATCGGATCGGCGAAGGATCGCGCGGCATCTGCTACGCCAAGCGTACGCTCGAGATCCTGGACCGCCTCGGCGTCGGACAGCCATGCCTCGCCAGAGGCGTCACATGGAAGCTGGGCAAGGTCTTTCAGCGGAATGAACTGCTCTACGCCTTCGATCTTCTGCCTGAGGACGGGCACAAGATGCCGGCTTTCATCAATCTCCAGCAATATTACCTGGAGCATGCGCTCGTGGAGCGGGCCGCAGAACTGCCGAACCTCGAAATCCGCTGGCGCAACAAAGTGAGCGGCCTGAAGCGCCGCAACGACGGCGCTGCGCTCACCATCGAGACACCGGAGGGGCCTTACGATCTGGAGGCCGATTGGGTCGTGGCGGCCGATGGAGCGCGCTCGGCGCTACGCGGCATGCTGGGCCTCGAATTTAAAGGTGAGGTGTTCGAGGATCGCTTCCTCATCGCCGACGTCAAGATGCAGGGCGATTTCCCGGCCGAGCGATGGTTCTGGTTCGATCCGCCCTTCCACGAAGGGCGATCCGCTCTCCTGCACAAGCAGCCGGACAATGTCTGGCGCATCGATCTTCAACTGGGGCCGGATGCCGATGCGAAAGCCGAACAGGCACCGGAGCGTGTCGTCCCGCGCATTCGGCAGATGCTCGGGCACGAAAACTTCTCACTCGAATGGGTGTCGGTCTACACCTTCCAGTGCCGTCGTCTGGAACGCTTCGTCCATGGCCGGGTGGTCTTCGTCGGCGACGCCGCCCATCAGGTCTCGCCATTCGGCGCACGCGGGGCCAATTCAGGAATTCAAGACGCCGAGAACCTCGCTTGGAAGCTCGCCCTCGTGCTGAAGGGGCAGGCTCCGGAGAGCCTGATCGAGACCTACGATTTCGAACGCTCGGCGGCGGCCGACGAAAATATCGGCCATTCGACCCGCTCGACGGATTTCATTGCGCCGCGCACCGCGCAGGAACTTCGCTTTCGCGACGCAGCCCTGGCCCTCGCGCGCCATGTGCCCTTCGCCAAGCGGATGGTCAATTCGGGCCGCCTCTCGATGCCGTCCACCTACGATACGCCTCTGTCGACTTCCGACCTGGATTCCTGGTCAGGCTCGGCCCGCCTTGGAGCCCCCCTTCCCGATGCGCCGATGCGCGACCGCAACGGGCTGCCGGTCTGGCTTCTCGAGGCCGTCGGGGGAGAGGAGACGATCCTCCATATCCCGAACGGAGGGCCGGCGCCGGAAGGACCGCGCGTCCTCGTCATCGGCCGCGACCTCGTCGACGAGAGCGGCTTCTTTGCTCAGCGTTTCGATGCGGCCCCCGGGAGCACCTATCTTGTGCGGCCCGATCAGCATCTCGCCGCCCGCTGGCGTCACGCGGACATGGCAATGATCGAGAGCGCTTCCCGCCGCCTGCGGGGTCTTGAAGGAGCATCCGCATGACTGCGCTTCTCACGGAGAGCCGTTTTCCCGATCCGGACCAAGCCTACCGCACACTCATCGAAGCACACCGAGGCCTCACGGACGAAGACAGCGCCGCGCTCAACAGCCGCCTCGTGCTGATTCTCGCCAACCATGTCGGCGATCAGACCGTGCTCCGGGAGGCTATCGCGCTCGCGAAACAGTCCCTTGGGGAACAGGAGAAGGACCAAGCCTGATCCGTTCCCTCGCGGCCTTGCAAGGGTAGGAACATTCTGACACCGTAACGTGCGGCCCCACGGGCCAAGAAAAGGGCCGGACAGGTCCGAGCACAGAGGAAACGTCGAATGTCCTTCTCTCGTCTGAACCGCCGCCGCTTCCTGGCGCTCGCCGGTGGGGCCGTCGCGGCTCCTGCCCTGCTGCGCGAGGGCTATGCCCAGGCTCCGCAAGTGACCCTGCGGATGCACCATTTCCTCCCGGCCATCTCGAATGGGCATGCCAAGTTCCTGGCTCCCTGGGCGCAGAAGGTTGCCCAGGAATCGAACGGACGGATCAAGGTCGACATCTTTCCCTCGATGCAGCTCGGCGGCGCCCCGCCCCAGCTCTACGATCAGGCCCGTGACGGCGTGGTCGATCTGGTCTGGACGCTTCCCGGAAATACACCCGGCCGGTTCCCGATCAGCGAGACCTTCGAGCTGCCCTTCGTGGCCCACCGCAGGGCGGTGGTGAACTCGCTTGCCTTCCAGGAATTCGCCGATGCGAACATGAAGGATGAGTTCAAGGAAGTTCATCCGATCTGCTTCTGGGCGCACGATCACGGCCTCGTCCATGCCAACAAGCCGGTGCGGACGCTCGAGGACATGAAGGGCCTCAAGCTGCGTTTCCCGACGCGGCTCGCGGGCGAGGCGCTCCGCGCCCTCGGTGTGAACGCCATCGGCATGCCGATCCCGCAGGTGCCGGAATCGCTGGCCCAGCGCGTGATCGACGGAACCGTGATCCCGTGGGAGGTCGTGCCCTCGATCAAGGTGCATGAACTGGTGAAGAACCACACGGAGATTCCGGGATCGCCCACGTTCTACACCGCCACGTTCATTCTTGCGATGAACAAGGCCAAGTACGAAGGCCTTCCGGACGACCTGAAGAAAGTCATCGATGCGAATTCCGGCCAGGTTGCTGCCGCTATGGCGGGCAAGGTCTGGGACGAGCAGGCTGTCATCGTATCAGACATGGTGAAGAAGCGCGGCAACACGATCATCACCCTCACGGACGAGGAGGCGGCTCGGTGGCGCAAGGCGACGGAGCCGGTGATCGAAAACTGGCTCAAGACCACGAAGGAACGCGGCCTCGACGGGCAGAAGCTGCTCGACAGCGCGCGCGCCGCCATCAAGAAGCACGAGAACGCAGCCTAACATCCGAGAAAGTGTCGCCTCTCTCCGATCTCGGGGAGAGGCAAGATGACTTTATGACCGATACCTCCACGCCTCCACCCTCCCCGCCCGATCACGGAGCCGCCCGACTCGCGCGTATCCTTGCTCTGTGCGGTGGCTTTCTGGCCGTCGGCCTTGCTCTTCTGGTGACGGCGAGCGTCGTCATGCGATGGCTTGGCGGCGAGGGCGTGAACGGGGACTTCGAACTGGTCCAGATGGGGCTCGCACTGGCCGTCTTCACTTTTCTGCCGCTCTGCCAGGCGCACAGGGGCAACGTCATGGTCGATACCTTCACGACGCGACTCCCGCCGCCGGCTCAGGCTGCCCTCGATGCCCTCTGGGATCTGGTCTATGCCGCCTTCGCTGGGTTCATCGCCTGGCGGCTCACCATCGGCGCGGTGGAGGCCATGACGAGCCGGACCACGTCCATGGTGCTTGAGCTGCCGATTCACTACGCCATCGGGGCCTGCGCCGGCATGGCGGCTTTCCTCGCGCTGATCTGTCTTCTCACCGCGCTCCGGCGCGCCAGGAACCCTTCATGAGCGGCACTTCCATCGCGATCTGGGGCTTCGTGGCGATGCTCGGGCTCATCGCCATCCGAATGCCCGTCGGGCTGGCCATGTTGGCCACGGGGAGCGCGGGCTACCTCGCTATTGCGGGCTGGACGGCCTTTCTCAACTACATGAAGTCCACGCCTTACTTTCTGTTCTCGAACTACACGCTCTCGGTGATCCCACTCTTCATCCTCATGGGCGCATTCGCGGAACGCTCCGGCTTGAGCCAGGATCTCTTTCGCGCAGCGAGCGCGCTCGTCGGGCATCGCCGTGGCGGCATGGCCATGGCTGTGATCGGGGCCTGCACGGCCTTCGGGGCGATCTGCGGTTCGTCCGTCGCCACGACAGCCACCTTCGGGCGGGCGGCACTGCCGGAACTGGAGCGCTACCGTTATGCGCCGAGCCTTGCCACGGGCACCATCGCGGTCGGCGGGACCCTTGGAATCCTCATCCCGCCCTCCGTCATCCTCGTGGTCTATGCGATCTCCACCGAGCAGAACATCGTGAAGCTCTTTCAGGCGGCCCTGATCCCGGGATTGCTCGCCACCCTCTTCTACATCCTTGCCATCGCATGGGCCGTCAGGCGCCGGCCTGATCTCGCCCCCCAGCATCCGAAGGCCGACAGGAGCGAGCGCGTGCGTAGCCTTCTGGCCGTATGGCCGGTGCTCCTCGTTGCCCTGGTGGTGGTCGGCGGCATCTATGGTGGCGTCTTCACGCCGACGGAGGGCGCCGCGGTCGGGGCGATTGCCATGCTGGCGATCGCCCTGCTGCGTCGCTCGCTGTCGTGGGAGGATTTCAAGCAGAGCCTGATCCAGACCGCCGAAACATCCGCGCTGATCTTCCTCATCATGCTCGGAGCGGAGGTGTTCAATGCCTTCCTGGCCTTCTCGCAGCTGCCCACGACCGTCGCGGCCATGATCACCGACGCGCAGATGCCGCCCTATGCCGTACTCGCCGTGCTCCTCGCCTTCTACATCCTGCTCGGCGCGGTCATGGACGAGCTCGCGATGATCCTGCTCACCCTGCCGGTGTTCTTTCCCATCGTGACGGCCCTCGACTTCGGGCTTCCATCGGACGAGGTCGCGATCTGGTTCGGAATTCTCGTGCTCATCGTCGTCGGCATCGGGCTTACGGCCCCGCCGATCGGCCTCAACGTCTTCGTCATCAGCGCCATCGCCCGACGGACGCCTATTGCGGAAACCTACAGGGGCGTTCTGCCCTTTCTGGCGACGGACCTGATGCGGCTTGGGCTCTGCGTCGCCTTCCCGGCCTTGAGTCTCACCATCGTCCGACTGCTCGCCTGACGATGCAGGGGGCCAGAGCAACCCCGGCCACCTGATCGACCGGATCTCCGCTTAAGACGGTGATGAGATCGACGATGCCGGTCACGTTCGGGGCGGAAGGCCAGTTCCCCCGGCTGAGACATCCAGCATTGCCTTCTCGGCATGCGTGAGGGGCCGGACGGCGCCCTTCGCCAAGTCGCCGAGCCGCACTCCGCCGATCTCGACCCGGATAAGGCGAAGCACCTCTGCGCCCATTGCCCCGAGAAGCCGCCGGATCTCACGGTTCTTGCCCTCATTGAGAGCGATTTCAAGCCACGCGTTGCGCGTACCCGTACGCAGCAAGCGGGCCGCCTTGGCGATCAGCCGCTCGCCGTCGACCGTCATTCCGGCCTCAAGCCGCTCCAGCATCGCCTGATCCGGCACGCGGTCGATCTGCACGTGATAGACCTTGTCGACGTTGGACGCGGGATCGAGCAGGCGCTGGGCCCAGCGGGTGTCGTTGGTCATGAGCAGCAGACCCTCGCTGGCCTTGTCGAGGCGCCCGACAGGAGAGACGAAAGGCAGGTCGAGCCCGGTCAGGCATTCATAGACCGTCGCGCGTTCCTGCGGGTCGTCGCGGGTCGTTACGAGACCGCGCGGCTTGTTGAGCATCAGGTAGACCTTGCGCTCGGCCAAGACCGGCAGATCATCGACCGCGATGCGGGCCCGCGCGGGATCGACGCGGGACGTCGCATTGCGGACGACCCGGCCATCGACACGCACCCGCCCCTCGGCGATCAGGGCCTCGGCCTGCGTCCGGGAGCAGAACCCGAGCTTCGACAAAGCGCGCGGAAGGCTCACGACAGCGCCCGAAGAGCGCTGCCCTCCGCCTGCGCCATGCGCCCGGGAGGGCGGCTTCACCATGGCATTGCTCCGGGTGCGGTCCAAGACGAACCGTCGCCAAGCATAAGCCTCCGCGACGGTGGCTTATGCTTGCGCTCCCTGGTTTGGATCAATGCGGCCCGCATGAGAGTCGTGAAGGAACCTTGCGCTGCCGCAGGGTCCAAAGCGGCCTATTCGCTCGGCTGCTTTCCGAATTCGGAAATGCCGCCATGGGCCGCCGACCATTTGGCCGGATTGCCCAGAAAAGACTCCACCTCTGCGAGCACATTCGCATCGAAGTGCTTGCTTTCCTTGGCGGCGGCCAGCACGTCCCACCACGTGGCGAGATAGTGGAGCTTCACCCCGAGCTCGTCCATCAGTTCGCGGCTGTTCGGGAAGATATCGTAGTAGAAGAGAACGAAGCAGTGATCCACCTGGGCGCCGGCATTACGCAGAGCCTGGCAGAAATTAACCTTGCTCCTGCCGTCAGTCGCGAGATCCTCCACGAGGAGCGTGCGGGCGTTGGCAACCACGTCGCCTTCGATCTGCGCGTTACGTCCGAAGCCCTTGGGCTTCTTGCGGATGTACTGCATCGGCAGCGAAAGCCTGTCAGCGATCCAGGCTGCGAAGGGGATACCGGCTGTTTCGCCACCGGCCACGATGTCGATCGACTCGTAGCCCGCCTCGCGGACGATGGTTGCGGCCGAGAAGTCCATCAGGGCATTGCGAAGCCGCGGATAGGAAATGATCTTGCGGCAGTCGATGTAGACCGGGCTCGCCCAGCCCGACGTGAACACGAAGGGCCGTCCCTCAGTGTAGAAATGGACCGCCTTGATCTCAAGCAGCATCCGCGCCGTCTGGCGGGCGATCGCCTCTTTGTCCGTGGCAAGATTGAAGGCAGTCATGATACTCGTCCCTGCATTGGAGTCATTTCGGGACCGCGCGCAGCAGAACACCGCTCGGACAGAACCCTGCGGTGTTTTGATCTACAAATGTGGCGCGACCGAGTGCTTATGCGCCAGCAACGGGACCCCAGTCAACCGCCTCGCCATCGAAGAGGGGGACGATTTCGTCCTTTTCCACGGTCACGCGCTCTGCGACAAAACGGCTGTCCTCGGCGAATGTGACCCTCTCCTCGTTCGGATCCAGGCCATAGAAGGCAGCTCCGTTGAGGGAGGCAAACGTCTCGAAGTTCGCCAAAGCCCCCTCCTCGGCGAACACCTTCAGGTAAGCCTGAACCGCGACGGGCGCGCTGAACACGCCGGCGCAGCCGCAGGCCGCTTCCTTCAGATGGCGCAGATGCGGTGCCGTGTCCGTGCCCAGGAAGAAATTCGGCTTACCGCTGGTGGCCGCCGCGCGGAGTGCAAGCCTGTGACGCTCGCGCTTCAGGACCGGAAGACAGTACATGTGGGGTCGCAACCCGCCCTGGAAGATGGCGTTGCGGTTGTAGAGCAGGTGTTGCGGCGTGATCGTCGCTCCCATGCGGTCGCGGTGCGCCTCGACGACCTGGACGCCCTCCTCCGTCGTGATGTGCTCAAGCACCACTCTTAGACCGGAGACACGGCGCAGGGTCGGGACGAGAACGTCATCGATGAAGGCCTTCTCGCGGTCGAAGATATCGACCTCCGCCCTGGTCACCTCTCCATGGGCCAGAAGCGGGATCCCATTCTCGGCCATGGCTTCGAGAACAGGAAGGATCTTCTCGATGGACGTAACGCCATAGTGGGAGTTCGTGGTGGCATGCGCCGGATACAACTTGGCCGCCGTGAAGATGCCGTCCCGGTGCCCTCTGACCAGGTCGGCTGCATCCGTGCCATCCGTGAGATAGCAGGTCATCAGAGGCGTGAATCTGACACCCGCCGGGACGGCCGCAAGAATCCGCTCGCGATAGGCGGCGGCCATGTCGGCGGTCGAGACCGGTGGGGTGAGGTTCGGCATCACGATGGCCCGCCCGAACACCCGCGCCGTGAAGGGAACCACCTCGTGCAGCATGGCGCCGTCGCGGAAGTGAACGTGAAGGTCGTCGGGGCGGCGTATGGTGATCGAGCGCATAATGGTCAGCCTTCCTCGAAAAGAGCGGCGAACAGGAGATCGACGCCCTTCATGAAATCGTCGATCTCCATCGCCTCGGATGGATTGTGGGAGCCGTTGGCGTTGCGCACGAAGACCATCCCGGAGGGAATGCCCTCGTTGGCGAACACCGCCGCATCGTGGCCGGCGCCGCTCGGCAGGAGCTCGGCGGACAACCCAGCCCGCCCGGCGGCGTTCACGAGTCGGCGGATCAGCGCCTCGTCCATCCGGGCCGGCTCGGTATAGACCCGGTTGTCGAACTCGAAGGTCACGCCGCGCTGCGCCGCAACCGCACGGCATTCGGAGCGGAAGAGCTCGTAGAACGCCTCAAGGGTATCGTGGCTCTGAGAGCGCACCTCGAAGCTGAAATGCACCTCGCCGGGGATGCGGCTGAGGGCATGCTCGGCAGGATCGGTACCCACGATACCCGTCGTCACCACGAGGTCGAGGCGCCGTTCGAGCAGCGTCCGCCAATGCTCGTCGAGTCGCATGATCAGGTCGGAGAGGGCAAAGACGGCATCCTTGCGCAGCCAGCGCGGGATCGCCCCCGAATGGCCCGCCTCCCCTCGGCACGTGATCCGGCGGTGCCGGATGTTGCCGCGGATCCCCGTTACTACGGCGGTCGGGAGATCGCGGGCGATCATGACCGGCCCCTGCTCGATATGCAGTTCCAGGTAACCCAAGGCGGTCTTGTCATCAAAGAGACGCTCGCGTGCGGCTACGCGCTCGACAGCCACGCCCGCGCTCTGCATCGCCTCTTTCAGGGTCCGGCCCGCGCCCCGGCACTTGGCCGCGAGATCCGTCTCGTCCAGGAGGCCGAACAGGGCTCTCGATCCGATATTGGCGCGTCCGTAGAACGCGCTTTCCTCTCCGCGCAGGCAGATAAGGCGCACGGGAACAGGCGGGTTCTGGCCGCTCTCGGCCAATCGGATCAGGCACAGAAGCCCGGCGATCACACCAGCGGCGCCGTCGTAATTGCCGCCCTGAGGAACCGAGTCCGCATGGGAGCCGATGAGGAGGGCCGGCGCCTGCCCGTCATCGTCCGGCAGACGGACGATCAGGTTGGCCGCGGCGTCGAAAGAGGTCAGAAGCCCATGCGCCTCGGCGGTCGACCGGAACAGGTCAATCGCAATGTTCTCGCCAGCGGCATAGCATTCGCGCGTGATCCCGACGCCGTCCCCAGTCGTCTGGGCCAATTCATCGAAGAGGCGGCGTGCAAGATCCGCCGGAGAGCGGCGGTCCTCCTGCACGTGGACGAGTGCAGCCGTCATGGCAGTGCCTCCAGTTCGTCGACGGCCATGTTGCCGTCGACAACCGCGCCGGTCAGATCGGATACGCGAGTGACCCCCTTGCGCGCACAGAAGGCGGCAAGCCCGTCGATGACGTCGATCATCGCGGCCGGCCTGACGAAAGTCGCGGTGCCGACCTGGACGGCGGTCGCTCCCGCGAGCATGTACTCCACGGCATCCTCGGCGGTCGAAATGCCGCCACAACCGATGATCGGGATCCTGACCGCCTTGGCGCATTGGTAGGTCATGCGGACCACGATGGGCTTCACCGCCGGCCCGGACAGACCGCCCATGATGTTGCCGAGCTTGGGGCGGAAAGTCTCGATATCGATGGCCATGGCAAGGATCGTATTGGCCACGACAAGCGCATCGGCGCCGGCCCCTTCCGCCGCGCGGGCGACCGTCGCGACATCGCTCGTGTTGGGCGTGAGCTTCACCCATAGGGGAAGCTGTGTCGCCGCCCGTAGTCGTGTGACGACGGTTTCGGTGGTTCTGGCCTTCATGGCGAATGCCTTCCCGTCCTCCTCGATATTCGGACAGGAGATGTTCGCCTCAATGGCCGCTACGCCTGGCACACTCACCTGTTCGGCCAAATCCGAGAAGGCATCGATTGTCGGGGCCGAAATGCTGACCACGAGGGGGCTGCCGAACTGGTGATAGAATGGGAGCGTCTCGCGAAGGAAGTAGTCGCTCCCCTTGGACGGAATGCCGATTGAGTTCAGCATTCCATTCTGGAATTCGGCGACTCGCGGGGTGGGGTTGCCGCCCCTCACCTCGGCCGTGATGGTCTTCGTCACCATGGCGCCGAGGCGATCAAACGGGACGATCTGCACCAAGCCGTCCGCAAAGGTTCCGGAGGCCGGCATCACGGGATTGGCGAGGGTGAGGCTCCCGATCCTGACGGACAGATCTACCATGACAGAGCCTCCTGCAGATCGAAGACGGGCCCCTCCCAGCAGACACGGCGGCTCACGACCGTGTTGCCGGACTGAAAGTTCCGGACACAGCAGAAGCACATGCCGATACCGCAGGCCATCTGCTGCTCCATGGCCACCTGCCCGGGGATGCCGAGCTCCCGGCCGAGCCGCTGCATGAGCAGCATCAGGCGGTTCGAGCCGCAGGTGAAGAACGCGTCGGCCCTGCCCTCGGCCGCTAGCCTTCTCAGAAGGGCCTCCACGTTGGCCGGATCGCTCGTCCGGTCGCTGTCGAGAACGGTCTCGATCCGGGCGCCCGTCGCGGCAAAGCGCTCGACGGACATGACCTGGGCGGGACTGCGGGCGCTGAAGATGGCCGTGACGGCAATGCCGCGGGCTGCCGCCATCTCGGCCAGCGGGGCGAGGGTCGCAAGTCCCACGCCGCGCCCGAGGACTACGATGCTCTTCCAGGCGGGATCGAGGGAAAAACCGATGCCGAGCGGGCCAAGGATTCGAATGTTCTGACCTGGCTCCAGCGTCGCCAGCCCCCGAGTACCGGCGCCCGTCACCTTGTAGAGGAATTCCACCGTCCCGGAGGCGGGATCTGCCCTGTAAGTGCTCATCGGGCGCCGGAAGAACGGCTTGTCCGCCTCTGTCTGCGGGCATTCCAGGTTGAAAAACTGTCCGGCGGCGGATTGCGGTGCCGGATCAGGCGCCTTGAGCACGAGGTGCTTGTACTCGCTGTTGACCCAGGTGTGGCTCAGGACCTGTGCGACGACATCATCCGCCGTCCGCTCCAGGGCATCCGGGGCATGGAATCCGGTATCGAGGAGGGCTTCCATTCGAAGAACCTCCTTCAGCGGACCAGCGCGAGAAGCGCCGTCGAGATCTGCGGGACGTAGGAGATCAGCAGCAGGACCGCCACGTTCGTCAAAATGAACGGTCCAATGCCTGCGATGACGAGCTCGACCGGCCGCTTGAGGGTCGACGAGGCGACGAACAGGTCGAGACCGAACGGCGGAGTGATCATTCCAATACAGATGTTCAGGCACACGACGACGCCGAAATGGACAGGGTCGATCCCGAGAGACTGCGCCACGGGGAAGAAGGTGGGGATGAGCACGAGCAGGATCGAGTTCGGGTCGATGAACATGCCCGCGATGAACAGGACGACGTTCACGATCAGAAGGAACACGACCCAGTTGACGTTCCAGGCCGTGAAGAGCTGCGTGAAGAACGACGGGACCTGCGCCAGAGTGATGAAGTAGGACAGGAGCGAACCCATCGCGAGGAGAATGAAGATCACCACGACCGTGATGGCGGAACTCTCGGCCACCTCGAACAGGGCCTTGAGGCCAAAGGACCGATAAACCACGACCTCGACGAA
Organism: Microvirga sp.; assembly: GCA_050789065.1. Taxonomy (GTDB): domain Bacteria; phylum Pseudomonadota; class Alphaproteobacteria; order Rhizobiales; family Beijerinckiaceae; genus Microvirga. Next base: position 86,968 of record JBOZRS010000037.1, on the reverse strand, counting down.
CAGGGCGTAGACGACGGCGACGGCCGCAGCTTCGGTTGCCGTGGTGATGCCGCTGTAGATGCCGCCCAGGATGATGGCGGGAAGCCCCAGGGCTACAAGGCCGTCACGCAGGGCGAGCAGGCGCTCCCGGCGGCTTGCCTTCGGCGACGAGCCGGCGCCGGTCCTGATCGTGACGATCTGAACGAGAGCCATGAACGCCAACCCCAGGACGATGCCGACGATCAAGCCAGCGGCGAACAGGTCGGCGATGGACGTACCCGTGAGCCAGCCATAAACGATCAGCGTGATGCTGGGCGGGATGAGAAGTGCACATTCAGCACTCGATGCAATGAGGCCGAGGGCGAACTTTTCGGGGTAGCGGGCCTTGACGAGCTCCGGATGCAGGAGACGGCCCAGCGCCGCGACGGTAGCGGGAGCCGAACCGCACACGGCTCCGAAAGCCATGCAGGACGCAACCGTCGTGTGCCCAATCCCGCCGCGGAGATGACCGAGATTAGTTTTTACCAGATCGGTGAGGCGCTTGGCGATGATGCCTCGCGCCATGATGTCGGCCGCGAAGACGAAAAACGGAATCGCGAGCAGGGTCGAGACATGGACGCCGCCGAGCAGCTTCTGGGCTATCACGATGGGCGGAATGCCCGGATAGAACAGCAGCCACGCGAGGATGCTGGGGATTCCCATCACCAGGAACATCTCAAATCCGAGAGTCAGGAGAGCCGCCGCGAGAAGACAAAGAAGCAGGATGGTCATAGTCGTATCCAGACGAGGATCGGAGAGCCGGCAGGTCAGTGGTCGGAGACCACGTCACGGATCTGGAAGCGATCCTGGACGCGCAAGAGCTCAAGGAGATAGCGGAGAGCCAGGAGCGCGAAGCCGACGGGCAGCGGCGCGTAAAGACCCAGCATCGAAACCCCGAGGGTCGGGCTGATCTGCCCGCTGTTGTAGATGAAAGCCGCCAGATCGACACTGATTTTCGCCAGGAACACCGTGACGACGAGCCCCGTCAGGTTGATCATGGTCTCAATCGCGCGGGCGGCCTGCGTTCCGAAGCGGTCGAGGATGGCGGTCATGGCGATGTGACGGCGGCGTTCGAGGGCGAGCCCGAGACCGAGGAACACCATCCATGCCAAGCCGAACAGTGTCGCCTCCTCAATCCACGCAAGATCCGACGCAATCGATGGATAGAGTTCCCGCACCACGACATTGACAAAGAACAGGATCGACATGGCCAGCATGATGAAGGCCAGGAGCGCGCGTTCAAGATGCCGGACCGCGTTCATGAAGGTTGCCAAAAAGGCCATAAGTTCACGCTCGCGGGTCCCGCCCGCGCCCCACGATATAAAAAATCATTCCAGGGCCGGCGCACCCGCCAAGGGGCTGGCGTGCCGGCCCGGGCTGGATTAAGCGCCGATACGCTTCATCTCGGCCTGATACAGTTCGACCGCCTTCTTGCCCTCGGTGCCGGCACGCTGCACATAGGCGGCCTCGGCCGCAGGGGCCATCTTGTTGCGCCACGTGGTGCGCTCAGCATCAGTGAGCTCGCGAACCTCAAGCTTGCCCGATGCCTTGATCTGTTCGAGGGCCTTGGCCATGGCCTCTTCCTTCATCTGCTCGACCTGCGGCCGGATCTCCAGGAAGGCTTCGGTGATGATCGTGCGATGACCGGCCGGAAGGGCGTTCCACCACGCGGGATTGAACAGCACCACGTCTTCCATCGCCCCATGGTTCGAGACCACGAGCCTCTTCTGGACCTCGTGGAACTTCATGGTGGTGATGGTATCGAGCGGGTTCTCCTCTCCGTCGACGACGCCGGTCTGCAGGGCCGTATAGAGTTCGCCGAACGGGATCGCCAAAGCGCTGGCGCCGGCTGCGGCGAACTGGTCGATGAGGATCTTGGAATCCATCACCCGGAACTTCTGTCCTTGCAGGTTGTCGATGGCGTCGAGCGGCTTGTTCGAGGTCAGGCTCTTGCGGCCGTTCGGCCAGAGGGCAATGGCCTGCAGACCCCGGGTCTTGAACGAATCGAGAATGAACTGGCCGAAGGGACCACTACGCAGTTCGGCGGCTTTGGCGCGGTCCTCCGGCAGTAGGAAAGGCACGTCGAAGATCGACACGACGGGGTTGAAGCCTCCGAGGAACGCTGCCGGCATGACCGTGCATTCGATGGCGCCGAACTGGGTGCCCTCGATCATCTGACGGGCATCGCCGAGCTGGGAGTTCGGATAGAGCTTGAACTCGACTTCGCCCTTCGTGCGCTCCTGAACGAGAGCAGCCACCTTCTCGAGGCCGCGATGGCGCGGCTGGGTCGGGCTCTCGAGGTGGGCGACCTTGGCCGTGTACTTCGGGGCTCCCTGCGCAAGCACCATGGTGGGCGCGGCACCCGCAAGCGCGATGCCCCCGGTCAGCTTCAAGAATTCTCTACGGGACGTCATGTCTGTTCCTCTGGTCCTCGGATTGCGGCAGGGCTATATTTTGTCTCAATTTTGAGACTGTCTCAGTTCAAAAATGTTGTCAACACAGGCACCAGCCTCGCCAACAGGCGTGCGGGCAAGGATGTTTTCGAGGATCTGCGCCCCGCTCTCCCCCTTGTGAGCCCGGTCCCATTGCTCGGTGATCGTCTGTTTGAAGAGGTGCACGGCCTCCGGCGCGGACGTCACCATCGCGATGCCGGTGATGTTCGGGTGATCGCCGAGACGATACGGACTGAGAGTCACACTCGTTTGGTCGGGACGTTCGAACACCTGAAACGTCTGATTGGGCGGCATGTCCTCGATGACTCCCACCTGAATTCCGATCGGCTGGCGCTTCATGAAGGCAGCCAGGCGCTCGATCTCCCGCCGTGCGGCCATGCGACGGTCATGGACCTCGGATGCGGGCATGTCAAACCGCCCGACAAGGCCAAACCGCAGAAAACGTTCGATGTCCTGGGCGCCTACGATGCTCACGACGGGGATCCGCCGCACTGCCGCAGTCCGCCGCCTTTCTTCCAGGATTTCAAGCACTCTCCCGGCATAGTGTTCGGCCGCTTTTCGATCCACCAGCCCATCTGGGATGGCTTCGTACAGCATCTTCCGCAAATACGGCACGTAATCGTCGGAGAGAAGCAAGAACGAGATCGGCGAGAAATTGCCGAGAATCTGGATGCTCTTTTCCTCCAGCTGGCGCATACGCTCGAAAAAGGCGACCGCATTACTGTGGTACTCCACGCCGACGCCCAAGAGGGAGGGAAGCGAGACGTTCAGAAGCTCCGAGAGCTTTTCCAGGGTCTCGATCTTGACGAGTTCCCCCTTCTCGAGCCGGTAAACGGCAGCCCGCGAAACGCCGATCATCTCGGCGATCTCGGCCGCGCTCAGGTTCTGGCCAAGCCGATAGGCCCGCAAACGGCTGCCGATCTCTTCAAATTGCACCGTCATCGGGTGTCACCTTTGCGTCTCGTCTCATTCTTGATACTGAATGGACAGGTCGCCTGTCGAGACGTGCGGGATGAGGGATAGCATATAGACTTCTCTGCGGCAGTCCCGCCGCGCGTCCGGGGCATCCTGAGCCCCTGCACAACCGGTAGGGCAGCGCCGCCTCAGAACACGTCTTCCTAATAAAACGTCCACAGAAGGCTCTCGCTAAGCTCCTTGAGAGCCTCGACCGCATCAGGCCGTTCTCGCGCGATGGCCGCGATGATGGCGTCGGCAAGGGCGAAGGTTGCTGACGGGGAGTTCGGCAGCAGCCTGCTTCGCGCCGAAGCAAACAGAGTCATGTCCGCGATGGGTACCAGCGGCGAGGTTGGCGCGTCGGTGAAGGCTAACACGGTTGCCCCCCGATTTTTGGCCAGTTTTGCCAGATCCACGGTTCCCCGGGAGTACCGTGGCATCGAGATGGCAAGCACGAGATCATCTGAGCCCACCGTCATGATGTGCCGGATCGCCTTTTCGGGCCCGCCGCGGGACGACGCGAAAATCACATTGGCGTCGAGGTAAAGCGTCAGCCCTTCTTCAAGATGTGCCGCGACGTGATGGCTCGCACCGGATCCGACGATGAAGATACGGCGTGCACTTAACAGAGCCTCAATCGCCCGGGAGCAGGCACCTTCGTCGATGGCCGCCAGCGTCTCCTCGAGATTGGCCAATTGATCCTTGAGAGCTGTGACGAGGGTTGAGAATGGAGAGCTTTTCGAGGCGTGGGCATCCGCAAGGCTGTCGACCGGAGCCATCGCGAGCCTGAGTGCAGCCGAAAGGGCGGCCCGGAACTCGCTGTAGCCCCCATAGCCGAGGGTACGGACGAACCGCGTGACCGTCGCGGTCGAGGCGCCACTCCGCTCGGCCAATCCCTCGATCGTCATTGTCGCGGTGTCGAGCGGATTCTGCAAAACGAAATCCGCTGCCCGCCTATGGGCACCGCTCAGCGACGGATAGAGGAGCGCGATCCGATTGGCGAGATCCGTTGTCGGCTTCAGGGCGTGCGACATGGGCGTTCCGCGCAGATTGACGTCAGAAAATTTTCATGATCTTTAATTTGAGAAAATAAAACTGTCAAAAAGACAGCAATCGGGAACGGAGAAGAAATCCAATGCGTAACCGCATCCTATTCGCCTTCATGGCAGGCACGTGCCTGCTTGGCGCGCCCGCCTGGGCCCAGTCCCTCAAGATCGCGCTCAGCTCGGAGCCGACGGCAATCGATCCACACTATCACGATCTGTCGCCGAACAATGCCCTGGCGGCACATATCTTCGACAGCCTGACCAAGCAGGACGAGAAGCAGAATGTCCTGCCGAGCCTCGCGACCTCCTGGGAGAACGATGGCAAAAATCGCTGGACGTTCAAGCTCCGCCAGGGAGTGACGTTTTCGAACGGCCAGCCCTTTACAGCGGACGACGTCGTTTTCAGCTTCTGCCGGACCTTGAAGAACGAGACCGCGATTGCAGGCTCCTTCGCCGACGTCACCGGCAATTTCACGGCTGTCGAGACCCCCGATTCGCACACGATCGTCATCACCACGAAAACACCGGATCCGCTGCTGCCGAACTTTCTCTCCAGCGTCGGCATCCTGAGCTCGTCGATCCTCCCGCATGACAAGCTGGCGTTCGATGTCGCCAACAACTGCGGCGTCACCGGGAAGTGGCCGGTCGTCGGTGATTTCAACGACGGCAAGCTGACCATCGGCACGGGGCCCTACAAGTTCAAGAGCTATGTGAAGGGCACGGGGATCGAACTGGAGCGCAACGAGAAATACTGGGGGCCGGCCGAACCCTGGGCCAGTGTGACTTTCGTGCCGGTTCCCAACGCGGGCCCGCGCCTCGCAGGCCTGCTCGCCGGCGACTACGACGTGATCGAGAACCCGGCCGCGCGTGATCTGGGCCGCATCAAGGACGACAAGCGCTTCGGCTATGTCGTCACCCCCTCGACCCGCGTGATTTATTTCCAGCTAGACGTGGAGCGCGAGCCGAGCCCCTTCGTGAAGGCCGACAACGGCAAGAATCCGCTCAAGGACCCGCGCGTGCGTAAGGCGATGTCGCTGGCCATCGATCGCGACGCCATCGTCAAGCGTATCATGGATGGAGCGGCGGAGCCTGCCTATCAGTTCCTGCCCACCGGCATGTTCGGGTCTCTGCCGAATCCGCCCAAACTGGCCTACAACCCTGCCGAGGCGAAAAAGCTGCTGGCCGAAGCCGGATATCCGAATGGCTTCCAGGTCACGCTCTCGACGACAAATGACCGTTACATCAACGACAGTCAGATCACGCAGGCCGTCGCGCAGTACCTGACCCAGGTCGGCATCCGCGCCGATGTGGACGCGATGGCCCGCGCCATCTACTTCCCGCGCCGCTCCAAGAAGGAGTTCAGCGTCGCGCTCGGCGGTTGGGGTTCCACGAGCGGAGAAGCCTCCTCCTTCTTGCGTCAGTGGCCCGCAACGCCGGACGAGGCGAAGACCATCGGCGGCTCGAATTACGGGGGCTATTCGGATCCGGAATTCGACAAGCTGATCCGTGCGGCCATCGCAACCCTCGACGACGCCAAACGGTCGGAACTTCTCCAGCAGGCTGGCGCGAAGGCTCTCGAAGGCGGCGCGTTCATCCCGCTGCATTTCGAAAGCACCGTCTGGGCTTATAAGTCGAACCTGACCTATGCCGGCCGTGCGGACCAGTTCACGATGGCCATGCAGGTCAAGCCGGCGAAGTAAGTCAACAATAAATGAAACCGCGAGCAGACCGGAACGCCTTCCATGACGGCCTACATTTTGCAGCGTCTGATCCAGAGCGTCCTGGTTCTGCTTGCGGTTTCGATCGTGGTCTTCCTCGCCGTCTACGGCATTGGGGACCCGATCGAGCTTCTGGTTCCTCCCCAGGTGAGCGCGGCCGAGCGCGCAGCGATGATCCGTCGCCTCGGGCTCGATCTGCCCGTGATGCAGCAGTACCTCACATTCCTGGGGCACGCCCTCACGGGCGACCTCGGGCGCTCCTTCGTGCATGGTGTACCGGCCGTTGAATTGATCGTGGCGAGGCTGCCGGCCACCTTCGAACTCGTCCTCGTGGCAATGAGTCTGGCGGCCGTCATTGGGGTCCCTCTCGGTCTCTTCGCCGGTCTCAATCCAGAGAGCCGCCCGAGCCGCGCCATCATGGCCGGGACGATCCTCGGATTTTCCCTTCCGAGCTTCTGGAAGGGAATGATGCTGATCCTCCTCTTCAGCGTTGCCCTCGGCTGGCTGCCGACGGCGGGGCGCGGTGAAACCGTCTCGCTCTTTGGCCTTTCGACAAGTTTGCTGACCCTTGATGGACTCAGGCATATCACCCTGCCCGCTCTCAACCTTGCCATTCCGAACATGGCCCTGATGATCCGGCTCGTCGCGGCCGGAACGACGGAAGCGATGACGCAGGATTACGTCAAATATGCCCGCGCCAAGGGCGTTCGCCGAAAGCGCATCGTCGGCCGGCATGTGCTTCGGAACATCCTGATCCCCATCGTGACGGTGGCTGGCATGGAGTTCGGCAGCCTGGTCGCCTTCTCGACCATCACCGAGACGGTGTTCGCTTGGCCGGGCATGGGCAAGCTCCTCATCGACAGCATCTATCAACTCGATCGCCCTGTCGTCGTCGCGTACGTCATGCTCGCGACGCTGCTTTTCGTGGCCGTGAATTTCCTCGTCGATATCCTCTATGCTGCGCTCGACCCACGCGTGAAGCTCACAGGAGATATGGCATGATCCTGTCGAAACCGGCCGCGACCAACGTTCCGACCTATGCCGATACGTCGCTGCGCAGGAAGGTTCTGCAACGGATCAAAAATCGCCCCACGACGCGTGGCGCGGCCATCCTTCTGGGGATCCTTCTGCTTCTCGCGCTCTTTGCTCCTTTCATCGCTCCGCAAAACCCGTACGACCTTGCATCGCTCAGCGTGATGGACAACCGTCTGGAGCCTGGGTCCCAGGGGATGACCGGCATCACCTACTGGCTCGGCACCGACGCGCAGGGACGGGACATGCTCAGCGCGATCCTGTATGGGCTTCGGACGAGCCTTCTCGTCGGTCTGTCCTCCACCGCAGGTGCGCTGGTCATCGGAATTGCTGCGGGACTTGTCGCGGCGCAGTTCGGAGGCGCGATCGACGCGACGATCATGCGTGTCGTGGATTTCATGCTCGGCTTCCCGTCGATTCTCATTGCTCTTGTCCTACTCGCATCGATCGGTCGGGGTATCGACAAAGTGATCCTGGCGATCATCCTGGTGCAGTGGGCTCAATATGCCCGTCTGATGCGAGCGGCGGCGTTAGTCGAACGGCGAAAGGAGTATATCGAGGCCGCAATCAATCTCGGCCTGCCCACGCGACACATCATGCTGATGCACTTGCTGCCGAACTCCATAGGATCGGTGCTGGTCATATCAACGATCAGTATTGCGGGCGCGATCACCCTGGAGGCCACGCTTTCCTTCCTCGGTGTCGGGGTTCCGGTAACGCAACCCTCGCTCGGCCTCCTGATCGCCAATGGCTTCGAGTTTCTGCTCTCGGGAGAGTACTGGATCGCTGCCTTCCCCGGCATCGCTCTTGTGCTGCTGATCATGTCTCTTAATCTCGTGGGCGAACGCCTGCGCCGCAGCTTCAACGTGAGGGGCTAATGACATCGCCGCTGCTCGAAGTTCGTGGTCTCAGGACGGTGTTTCACGATCCCGTCGGGGCTTGGCCGGCGGTGGACGGTGTCGATCTCGTCGTGCAGCCGGGAGAGATTGTCGGACTCGTCGGTGAATCTGGTTCGGGCAAATCCGTGACCGGCTTCTCGGTGGTCCAGCTGATCGATCCCCCGGGCGAGGTCGTTGCCGGCGACGTGCTCTTCAAGGGCGAGGATTTGCGGCAGGCCTCGGATGAGCGTCTGTGCAGTCTGCGCGGCGACCGCATCGCGATGATCTTTCAGGATCCGCTGATGACCCTCAACCCGGTCCTCACCATCGGCGAGCAGATGTGCGAGGCCATCCAGCAGCATCGCCCATGCGGCAAACAGGAAGCCCTGAAGGAGGCTTCACGCGCCCTGTCGCGGGTCGGCATTTCCTCTCCGGATGCTCGCCTGAAGCAGTATCCGCACGAGTTCTCGGGTGGCATGCGCCAACGCGTTGCCATTGCAACGGCGCTCCTGAACGCGCCCGACCTGATCATCGCCGATGAGCCGACCACCGCTCTCGACGTAACGATCCAAAGCCAGATCCTGTTCGAGGTCCAGAAGCTCAGCCGCGAGACCGGCACAGCAGTCCTCTGGATCACGCACGATCTCGCCGTCGTGGCGGAACTCGCTGATCGCGTCGCCGTCATGTATGCCGGGCGGATCGTGGAGACGGGAACCGTCGACGATGTTCTGGATCGCCCTCGCCATCCGTACACGCTCGGCCTGCTCGGCTCTTCTGCTGCAGCCGTAGCTCCAGGTGAGCGCCTGAAGCAGATCAACGGAGCGGCTCCCAGCATCGACGCGCGCCCGAGCGGTTGCCCGTTCCGTCCGCGATGCGAATGCGCTCTTCCTCTCTGCGCTGAGATGGATCCCCTGCCGGAGATCCAGGCGAACGGACACAGCTATCGTTGCCACAATCCCGTGCCGGAGGGCAGCGCCCCATGAACGCTCCTTTGTTCGAGTTGCGAGGCGTCAAGAAACACTTCCGCGGCAAGCAGACATTCGCACAGCGCCTCCTCGCTGTGACCGGCAATGCTCCCCCGCCGCCCGTTCTGAAAGCCGTCGATGGCGTCGATCTCAGCGTGACACGCGGAGAGGTTCTGGGGCTCGTAGGCGAGTCCGGCTGCGGTAAGTCCACTCTTGCCCGCATCGCAACCGGCATTTCCAGGCCCAGCGCGGGAGATATCGTTTACGAGCAACGGCCCATCGTCGAACTCCGGGGAAAGGATCGACTGGATTATCTGCTGAAAGTGCAGATGATTTTTCAAGACCCCTATGCTTCGCTTAATCCGCGCATGCAGGTGGGCAATATCATTGGAGAGGCCCTGCGGGTTCATCGTCTGCTGCCGAAGAGCGAAATCGAGGCCGCAGTGGACAAGGCCCTGACCGAAGTCGGTCTCGATCTCGCCTACAAAAATCGTTACCCGCATCAGTTTTCCGGCGGGCAGCGGCAGCGTATTGGCATTGCCCGGGCCCTTGCGGTGAAGCCGGACTTCCTGGTTTGCGACGAGCCTGTCTCCGCGCTCGATGTTTCCATTCAGGCTCAGGTCATCAACCTGTTCATGGACATACGCGAACGGCATGGGCTGACGTATTTGTTCGTTAGCCACGATCTTGGAATTGTCCGTCATATCAGCGACCGGGTCGCAATCATGTATCTCGGGCGGATCGTCGAGATCGGAGCGGCTTCCGCGATTTTCGCCGAACCCGCGCATCCGTACAGTGCGGCGCTGATTGCAGCGAGCCCCTCTGCCGCCCGCCGCAAACGCGAATTCCGACAGATCAAGGGTGAGTTGCCTTCACCTTTGGCGCCGCCGCCCGGCTGCCCCTTTCATCCCCGCTGCGATCACGCCATGTCGAAATGCCGTGAGGTCCGTCCGGCCCTGAAAGAGATCGCCCCCGGACGCAGCGCAGCCTGCCACCTGCACAATTCGGACAACACATGATCACAACAACGCTTACTCCCGAGATCGGCCGTAGCACGCTCCCGTTCGTCGATCCGTTCCATCCGGATCGCCCTATCGAGGTGAACTTCTATCGTCCGGCTGCCCATGGGCCCGACGATCCTGTCGTCATCGTCCAGCACGGCATGCTCCGCAATGGCGACGAATATCGGGATTTCTGGATTCCGGCGGCGGAGAAGCATCGCATCCTGATTGCCGCGCCGACTTTCTCCGACGAGCGGTTTCCAAACGCAGAATCCTACAACAACGGATTGGTCATCGGAGATGACGGAAGCGTAAATCCTTTCGAGAACTGGCTCTATGCGGTCCCTGCTCGCGTATTCGCCGCTTTGCAGAACGGCGGCGCGACACGCCGCGCTAAGGCGAGGCTCTTCGGCCACTCCGCCGGCGGGCAGTTCGCTCACCGCCTGCTCGCGACCCAAACCCACGAGTCTTTCGAAGCTGTCGTTGCCGCCAATCCCGGCTGGTATACACTGCCGACGCTGCAACGGAACTTTCCGGAAGGACTTGGCGGGATCAGCCTCAAGGGAGACGTCCTGGCGCGCTGGTTTTCATATCCGATGCACATCTTCGCAGGCGATCAGGACACAGATGCGAGCGATCCCAATCTCCCCGCCCAGGGCGAGGCTTTGAGACAGGGGCCGAACCGGTATACCCGCGCCCATTTCGCTTATGATTTCGCGCGGCGTGAGGCCGAGCGCCTCGGTCTCCCGTTCCGCTGGAAACTGGTCCCCGTCGAAGGTGTCGGCCATGACGGTGCAGCGATGTCGCGTGCCGCCGCCGCCTATTGGTTCGAGGGACGAATTCCACCTGCTGAAGAGCTCGTGTCCGTCGAAGCGGGCGCCCTCTAACGTACATACACGACTGACTTCGGAGCAAGACCATGAACGTTCGAAACGAGATCTGGCAGCAGGTGGATGCGGCAAAGGACCGCCTCATTGACCTGAGCGATCGGGTCTGGGGGATGCCGGAGGTCTGCTACACCGAAGTCCGTTCGGCAGCCGAGCACGCTGCGGAATTGCGGCATCAGGGTTTTCGTGTCACCGAAGGTGTTGCAGGCATCCCGACCGCCGTCATCGGTGAGGCTGGAGACGGCGGTCCGGTCATCGCCTTCCTGGGTGAGTATGATGCCCTTCCGGGCCTGAGCCAGGAGGCCGGAGCCGCCGAGCATCGCCCTATCGAGCCCGGCGGACACGGGCATGGATGCGGACATAACCTGCTCGGGGCCGGTTCCCTGCTGGCCGCGATAGCCCTGAAGAACTGGCTGGCCGAAAAAGGCATTCCCGGGCGGGTCCGATACTATGGCTGCCCTGCGGAGGAAGGAGGGGCGGCAAAGGCCTTCATGGTGCGTGCAGGCGCCTTCGACGATGCCGACATTGCCATCTCCTGGCATCCCTACAGCTTCTGGGAGGTCGCACCGGCGCTGTCGCTGGCCAACACGCGCGCCGATTTCGCCTTTACAGGGCGGGCAGCACACGCTGCCGCCTCCCCCCATCTGGGTCGCAGCGCGCTCGATGCGGTGGAGCTCATGAACGTGGGCGTGAACTACATGCGCGAGCACATGCCCTCTGACGCCCGCGTGCACTATGCCTTGCTCGACACGGGTGGCATTGCACCAAACGTAGTGCAGGCCTATGCCCGCGTCCGCTACTCGATCCGGGCCATGGACCTGCAAGGGATGCTCGACCTCGTCGAGCGCGTGCATAAGATCGCGCAGGGAGCGGCCCTGATGACGGAGACGAGCGTCGAGATGCGCATTGTCAGCGCGGTATCGAACACTCTCGGCAATACGCCGCTCGAACATGCCCTGCACAATGCCATGGAAGAACTCGGCCCTCCACCATTCGAGCAGGCGGATCGTGACTTCGCCCGGGAAATCCGTGCCACATTGTCCCAGCAGGAGATCGCATCGGTTTACCGCGCCATCGGCCAGCCGCAGACAGACTCTCCTCTCGCCGATTTCCTTGTTCCGCTTGAGTCCCCACGGAAGCCAATGATCGGTTCGACTGATATCGGCGATGTGAGTTGGGTGGTCCCGACGGTTCAGGCGCATGCTCCGACGGTGGCAATCGGAACGCCGTTCCATACTTGGCAGGTCGTCGCCCAGGGCAAGATGCCGGCCGCGCACAAGGCCATGGTTCATGTCGCCAAGGCGATGGCGGCGACCGGCATGGCTGCGATCACTGACCCGTCCCTCCTTGCTGCAGCCAAGGCCGACCTCGCGGAGAGGACACGGGAAACTCCCTATGTGAGCCCTTTGCGAGAGGGTGTAGAACCTCCTTTGGACATGTCGCTTGGTTAGGCAGGCGGCCCGCATCTCTTGGTTCATGGCAGAGAGCGGCCGGAGTCTTCCAGACGAACGAAAGAAGATTCGAAGCCCCAGCGTCGATAGCGCCCTCAGGAAAAGAAAACCCCGCTCGGTTTCCACTTGGGCGGGGCCTCTCTGTTCAGTTCAGTTCATCGTCTTTCTTGACGACGATCGGCACGATCATATCGCCCCAGTATCCCTTGTCGGAATGGAAGCGTTTGACCCTCTGCAGCTCTATCGACAGGCCGTGGCTGACGCAATTCATCACGGCCTCGTTCACCCGGTGGAGTTCGTTTGCGAGGATCCGGAGGGCCGATTCCTGTTCCGGAGACATGGAGCTGGCCGCCTCCTCAATCCTGTTCTTCAGTTGCGGTTTTTCCGATGCAGTCATGGATTTCACTCCTGCTCAATGAGTAGCCGGTAGAGGCATCTACAGCACGAACCACTCCGTAGGCCGACATCTCTGGTTCGTGGCAGAATGCCGCCATGATGAACGATCCGGGCCTAGCCGAACTGGTTCATCGTATTGTGTGTACCTCCCGCCTTGAGGGCGGCCTCGCCCGCGAAGTATTCCTTATGGTCGTCGCCGATGTCGGAGCCGGCCATGTTCTGATGCTTCACGCAGGCGATGCCCTGGCGGATTTCCTGACGCTGAACGTTGCGCACGTAGCCGAGCATGCCCTCGCTGCCGAAGTATTCCCTCGCCAGGTTGTCGGTGGAGAGCGCCGCCGTGTGGTAGGTCGGCAGCGTGATGAGGTGGTGGAAGATGCCAGCGCGCCTCGAACCGTCCGCCTGGAAGGTACGAATGCGCTCGTCGGCCTCCTTGGCCAACTCCGTGTCGTCGTATTCCACGCCCATCAGCTTGGCGCGCTCATACGTCGACACATCCTTGCCGGCCTTCTGCCACGCGTCATAGACCTGCTGGCGGAAGTTGATGGTCCAGTTGAAGGACGGTGAATTGTTGTAGACGAGCTTTGCGTTCGGGATCACCTCACGAATGCGGTCCACCATGCCGGCGATCTGCTCGACATGCGGCTTCTCGGTCTCGATCCACAGAAGGTCGGCACCATTCTGGAGAGCTGTGACGCAGTCGAGCACGCAACGATCTTCACCCGTGCCGGAGCGGAACTGGAACAGGTTGCTGGCCAGCCGCTTCGGGCGCAGCAGCTTGCCGTTGCGATTGATCACCACGTCGCCGTTGACGCAGTTTTCCGGCGTGATCTCCTCGCAATCGAGGAAACCGTTGTAGAGATCGCCGATATCGCCTGGCGTCCGGCTGAACGCGATCTGCTTGGTGAGACCGGCTCCCAGAGAGTCGGTGCGTGCAACGATGAGGCCGTCGTCGACCCCGAGTTCGAGGAAGGCATAGCGGATCGCGCGGATTTTCGCGAGGAAGTCCTCGTGCGGAACGGTCACCTTGCCGTCCTGGTGACCGCACTGCTTCTCGTCCGAGACCTGGTTCTCGATCTGGAGGCAACAGGCGCCAGCCTCGATCATCTTCCTGGCCAGCAGATACGTCGCCTCGGCGTTACCGAAACCCGCGTCGATATCGGCAATGATCGGAACCACGTGCGTCTGATGGCTGTCGATTGCATTCTGGATCTCCCGTTCCTTGGCCGTATTGCCGGCCTTGCGGGCGGCATCGAGATCGCGGAACAGCAGGCCGAGTTCGCGAGCGTCAGCCTGGCGCAGGAAAGTGTAGAGTTCTTCGATCAGGGCCGGAACACTGGTCTTCTCATGCATCGACTGGTCGGGAAGCGGACCGAACTCCGAGCGCAGCGCAGCGACCATCCAGCCGGACAGATAGAGATAGCGGCGCTTGGTCGAGCCGAAGTGCTTCTTGATCGAAATCATCTTCTGCTGGCCGATGAATCCGTGCCAGCAGCCCAGCGACTGGGTGTAAAGGGAGGGATCGGCATCATAGGCGGCCATGTCCTCGCGCATGATCCTGGCGGTGTAGCGCGCGATGTCGAGGCCGGTCTTGAACTGGTTCTGCAGCCGCATACGGGCCACGGATTCCGGGTTAATGCCGCTCCAGGAGCTCTGACCCTCGATGAGCATTTGAGCCTGGGTGATCTGATCTTGGTACGCCATGTCCATGTTCCTCGGCAAATTGAGTGACTGGATTGGCAGTATAGGGCGCCAGCAGACCCGTGAAGTTTAGTAAAGGTGGATGTGAAAATCTTTACATTCGAGGCAATGAAAACGTGTCAAAAATTTACAATATCGAAATTTTACCGGAGGAACGGTAACTCCATGAAAATACATGACAAACGACTAAGCGCTCCTACAAACCCGATTATCTGTTTGATATTTATGAATGTTGTCTACTTCTAAAGGCGCATATGGACCGGATTGTCCTCAATGCGGCCAGCTCTCTCAGGACAGTGACAAGGCCGATGTAACTTATTTTACAATTTCGAAATTTGTCGCCGAATTCTGTTTCAGCAACACGCCTGTATGCAGGAGCCTCAGTCTATGGGACCATCCCGAAGCCATAGAGACGGTGGGGATTATCGACGAGCACGTGGCGCCGGGCATCGTGATCTGGCACCCAGTCGGCCAGGAGATCGAGCAGATCCCCGACATTCATCATGGGTCCCCAATGGGAGACGTGCGGCCAATCGGACCCCCAGAGGCACCGGTCCGGCGCGGCTTCATGCAGGGCGCGGGCAAACGGCACCGTGTCCCGGTAGGGTGGCCCTTCGACGGAATTGCGATAGGCGCCTGACAGTTTCACCCACGCGCCGTCCCGGACCAGTTCGATGAGTGTGCGAAAGCCCGGATCGTCCAAGCCCCGGGATGTCGGGAAGTGTCCCCAGTGGTCGACGACGATGGGTACAGGGAGTTGCCGGATCCTTGGTGCGAGAGACACAAGATCCTTGGCGTCGATGAGGAACTGCAGATGCCATCCCATCTCGCGACAGAGGGCACCATACGATTCAAGGGCATCGAACCCAATGCCCCCGCCATACAGGATGTTGAGCCGAAGGCCGACAACGCCGTTCTCCTTGAGATAGGCGAGGTCCCGATCCGGTAAATCCAGCGGGATCACGGCAATCCCCCGCAGACGATCCGGATGGGCCCGCAGGCTTTCCAGCATCAGGCGGTTGTCGGTGCCATGCACGCTGACCTGAACCAAGACCCCATAGGTCATGCCGGTTGCGTCCAGCATTGCGAGGTAGGCCGCAGCCGGAGCGTCCGGTGGCGTATAACTGCGCGTCTCGACGAGCGGATAAGCCGGTGGGGCCCCGATCACGTGAGCATGGGTGTCGACGGCCCCGGGCGGTACCATGTACCGTGTCGGCCCGTGGGGACGCGGATCGGGACCGGGGCAGGCTGGCGCGGATTTGGTTCGAGGCGGCTCAGACATCAGCGTGAAGCACCTTGCCTCGTGTTTCGGGAAGCGCGAATGCCGCGATGAAGAAAACCCCATAAGCGATGACCGAGAAGATCGCGATGGCATTCGCAAGGCTCATGCCCGCTGAGATATAGCCGACGAGCGCGGGGAAGAGCGCTCCGATCCCTCGTCCGAAATTGTAGCAGAACCCTTGCCCTGAGCCGCGCAGGCGCGTCGGGTACAATTCGGTCAGGAAGGCTCCCATGCCGGAAAAATAGCCGGAGGCGAAGAAGCCCAGGGGGAACCCCAGGATCCAGAGAAACTGGTTCGACAGGGGCAGCTGGGTGTAGGCCAGGACGACCGCGATTGCCCCGAGGGAGAACACGAGAAACAGGTTGCGGCGGCCGATTCGATCTGCGAGCCAAGCTCCGACCAGGTAGCCTGCGAACGATCCGACGATGAGCGCCGCCAGATATCCGGTTGAGCTCACGATCGAGAGGTTGCGCTCTGTGGTGAGGAAGCGCGGCAGCCAAGTGGTGATCGCATAATAGCCGCCTTGGCACCCGGTCGAGAGAAGGGAGGCCAGGATCGTGGTCTTGAGGATTGGCCCCGTGAAGATTTCCCAGATCGCCGGGCTCTCACCCCGTGCGGCCACGCGAGCCCGGGTCTCGGCCGCGACCTTTGGCTCCTCCACATAGGCTCTGAGATAAAACACCAGGAGGGCTGGCAATGCGCCGATCACGAACATCCACCGCCAAGCCGTCTCCGGCGGAAAGATGGAGAAGAGTACGGCCTGTGCCAGAACCGCGAAGCCCCAGCCGATTGCCCAGCCGGACTGGACCGAGCCGACGGCCCGGCCTCTGTACTGTGCCCGGATCGTTTCGCCCATGAGGACGGCCCCGGCCGCCCATTCGCCACCGAAGCCAAGGCCAAGGAGGGCCCGGGCGATGAGCAACTGGGTGAAGTTCTGCGCGAAGGCACAAATGAGCGAAAAGATCGAGAACCACAGAATGGTGAGCTGAAGCGTTCTGACCCGGCCGATCCGGTCTGCCAGGTAGCCGGCTCCCCAGCCTCCGATGGCTGAAGCGAGCAGCGTTACGGTGGCGGCCAATCCCGCGGAACCAGCGTCGACATTCCAGAGCTTGATGATCGTTCCGATCACCAGCGGGTAGATCATGAAGTCCATCCCGTCGAGCGCCCATCCGGCAGCACAGGCCCAGAAGGTCCGCCGTTCCGGCGCCGTCATATCTTTGTAGAAGGCAGTCAGGCTTGCGTCTTCGACAGGCACAACACCCGCGGCCGGATCCTGGGCGAGGCCAGTTGGTTCGACATTGGAGTTCATGTCGCCATCTCCATTCGAAGTGGACCTCATCGGCTGTCCATTCCTGTGCGGAATGATGCGCGATAATGGCTTCCGGCGCGAGTCGATTGTTCCGGCAAGCAGCCCCTACCGGCGAAAGACAAGGCTGAGGTTGTTCGCCGGCATCGGGATGCGCTCGACAAGCTCGAGGCCGCGAGACTTCGCGAGCTTCGCCACCTCCTCCAGATCCCTGACGCCCCATTCCGGGTTCCTTCGTCTGAGATCATGGTCGAAGGCTTCGTTGCTCGGAGCCGTATGGGCGCCGTTTTCCTTGTAGGCACCATAGAGATAGAGCACGCCTCCCGGAGGGAGAATCCGCCCCGCGCCGATCATCAGCCCCTGCGTGGCCCGCCAGGGGGAAATATGCACCATGTTGATCGCCACGATGGCGTCAGCCCGGTCGACGGGCCATTCCGAAGCCGCGGCATCGAGCGCCAGCGGCGCAAGAAGGTTGGGCAAGGCCGACGCTTCACGATGAGCCGCAATGCTTTCGAGGGCTGCCTCGTCACGGTCCGTCGGCTGCCAGGTGAGATGGGGAAGAGCACCCGCGAAATAAACGGCATGCTCCCCTGTCCCGCTGGCGATCTCCAGGACGGTGCCGGACGAAGGGAGCACCCGACGGAGGATGGTCAGAATGGGGTCTCGATTACGGGCCACTGAAGGCGATGTCAGGGCCTCATGAGGTCTGGAAGTGCTGGCCATGGAAAAATGCCAATTCGTAGGGCAGAGGGTAATTGTCGGAACCGCGCACGCAGACAATGCCAGGTAGGCCTATCCAATACCAGGATCGGATGTCATCCGGCGTCACTCCCCAGCTCGCCGACCTTTTCCGGACCTGCGATTCCCTTCTCGATCGGGCTCCTGCCCGTTCTGAGACCGAGCAACGCCTTGGTGACGAGTGGATCCAGCTTGTCGCAGTCCGGACCCGAGCACGCGAGGAGCGCGGCGCGCATGCGCGGCGTCCAGAATGCCACGAGGTGATCGTGGATCCCTTTGACGGCCTGGCCTTCTGGATAAAGACGGAAGAAGTCGGCGATCTGGTTGGCCATCCGGATGAGCTTCTCGGTAGTCATGCAACGACATCCTGTGAGACAATGTGCTCCAAACCATGGAAGACCGCTACGGAATCCCGCCGCGCAATCCCGATCAACGTAATGTCGAGATGCCGGGCCCGCTCCAGGGCAAGCGAGGTCGGGGCCGAAATGGCGACCAGCGTTCGGGCGCCGAAAGCAGCGATCTTCTCGACCAGCTCGAATGAGCAGCGGCTCGTGACGACGATAAAGCCGCTGTCAGGCCTGATATCGGCCCGGCACAGCGCACCGATGAGCTTGTCGAGCGCGTTGTGACGCCCGACATCCTCGCGAACCTGCACGATCGTGCCGTCGAGATCGGCCCAGGCCGCCGCATGGACCGCATGCGTGCGCTCGTTCAGCACCTGCTTCCTTTCGAGTGTTGCGAGAGCCGAGCGGATCGCATCCAGGGAAATATCGGGCGCGGATCCGACGGGCCGAGGCGCATGAGGCAGCGCCCTGAAGTCGTCGATCCCGCATAAGCCACAGCCTGTCCGTCCGGAAAGGGCGCGCTTGCGGGCCAGATGCTCGTGAAGTCGGTCAGGCGTCAGGTCGATGGCAAGACGCAGGCCCCTCTCCTCGGGCTCAAGGCGAATTCCCCGAATATCCTCCGGCGCCTGGATCACGCCTTCGGTCAAACTGAAGCCCACCGCAAAATCCTCCAGATCGGAAGGGGTCGCCATCATGACCGCGAACGGGATGCCGCCATACACGAGATTGACCGCCACCTCGGACGCGACGGAGCGCATTGTTCGAACAGGTCTGCTGCCGTCGAATGCAAGTACGGTTGCCGATGCCTCCACCGCGTCAAGGATCTGGGGGTTCTCCTTATTCCGCCGCATTGGCATTGGTACTGATCCGTTTCAGAGTCCTGTCCTCCTCAAGGAAGCGATCCTGCCAGTTCGAGAGATGGTTCGTGCGGCGCACCTGCACCGCCGTTACTTTGTATTCCGGACAATTGGTCGCCCAGTCGGAATAATCCGTCGTGATCACGTTCGTGCCGGTCTGGGCGTGGTGGAAGGTCGTGTAGACCACACCCGGCTGCATCCGCTCGCTGATCCGGGCCCGCAGGGAGACATCCCCCGAACGGCTCTCGAGCGACACCAGGTCGCCGTCAAGAATGCCCCGGCTTTCCGCATCGAAGGGGTGGATTTCCAGCACGTCCTCCTCGTGCCAGCGGCTGTTCTCCGTTCGTCTCGTCTGCGCGCCGACATTGTACTGGGTGAGGATACGCCCTGTCGTGAGGATCAGCGGGAAGCGCGGCCCTGTCCTCTCCTCTGTCGGCACGAACTCGGTGAGCATGAACTTGCCCTTGCCGCGGACGAACCGGCCCACATGCATCATGGGCGTTCCGTCGGGAGCGGCCTCATTGCATGGCCACTGGATGGAGCCGAGTCGATCCAGCTTCTCGTAGGACACTCCCGCGAAGGTCGGCGTCAGGCGGGCGATCTCGTCCATGATCTCGCTGGGATGCGAATAGCTCATGGGGTAGCCGAGCGCATTGGAGAGCGCCATCGTCACCTCCCAATCGGCCATTCCTCCGAGAGGTGGCATCACTTTCCGCACCCGGTTGATCCGCCGCTCCGAGTTCGTGAAAGTCCCGTCCTTCTCCAGGAAGGAGGAGCCCGGCAGGAACACGTGGGCAAATTTGGCGGTCTCGTTCAGGAAGATGTCCTGGATCACCAAGCATTCCATGGCCCTCAGGCCAGCCGTGACATGCTGCGTATCGGGATCGGATTGGGCAATGTCCTCGCCCTGAATGTAGAGGCCTTTGAAGGTGCCTTCCACGGCTTCATCCAGCATGTTCGGAATGCGAAGCCCGGGCTCGCTTGGGAGATCTACTCCCCAAAGACTCTCGAATGTCTGCCGCGTGGCGTCGTCCGCCACATGCCGGTAGCCGGAAAACTCGTGCGGGAAGGAGCCCATATCGCAGGAGCCCTGCACGTTGTTCTGACCCCGAAGGGGATTCACACCGGTCCCGGGCTTTCCGATATTCCCGGTGGCCATGGCGAGATTGGCCATGCCCATGACCATGGTCGATCCCTGGCTGTGCTCGGTGACGCCAAGTCCATAATAGATCGCCGCGTGGCCGCCGGTGGCATAGAGGCGAGCGGCGGCCCGCACATCCGCAGCCGGAACGCCCGTCAGGTGCTCCACGGCTTCGGGAGAATGGCGCTCGTCGGCGATAAAGCGGGCCCAGTTCTCGAATTCCTCGAGCTCGCAGCGTTCGCGAACGTAGTCTTCGTCGACCAGCCCCTCCGTCACGACCACATGCGCAAGCGCATTGATGATCGCCACGTTCGTTCCCGGCTTCAGAGCCAGAAAATAGTCCGCTTCCACATGGGGCGTTCTCACGAGGTCGATCCGGCGTGGATCGATGACGATGAGCCGCCCTCCCTCGCGCAGGCGCCTCTTCATGCGGGACGCAAAGACCGGATGCCCGTCGGTCGGATTGGCTCCGATGACGACGATGACGTCGGCATGCGCGACGGAAGCGAAGTCCTGGGTACCGGCCGATGTTCCAAGCGTCGTCTTCAATCCGTAACCTGTCGGGGAGTGGCAGACACGGGCGCAGGTGTCGACATTGTTGTTGCCGAATCCTGCCCGGACCAGCTTCTGGACCAGAAACGTTTCCTCGTTGGTGCACCGTGACGACGTTATGCCGCCGATGGCGTCTCGGCCATATTGCGCCTGGATGCGCTTGAACTCGCTGGCCGCATGGGTGATGGCCTCGTCCCAGGAGACCTCCCGCCAGGGGTCGGTGATCCTCTCGCGGATCATCGGCTTGGTGATCCGATCCTTGTGCGTCGCGTAACCCCAGGCGAACCGGCCCTTGACACAGGAATGCCCCTCGTTCGCCTTGCCATCCTTGTAGGGCACCATGCGCACGACCGTGCTTCCCTTCATCTCGGCCTTGAAGGAACAGCCGACGCCGCAATAGGCGCAGGTCGTAATGACCGAATGCTCCGGCTTCCCCATTTCGATGACGGAGTTCTCGTTCAGCGTCGCGGTCGGGCAGGCCTGCACGCAGGCCCCGCACGAGACGCATTCCGAGCCGAAAAAGTCCAGGCCTCCCGGTGACACGCGCGAGTCGAACCCCCTGCCCTGAATGGTCAGGGCAAAGGTGCCCTGCACCTCTTCGCAGGCCCGCACGCAGCGCGAGCAGACGATGCATTTGGAGTCTTCGAAGGTGAAGTACGGGTTGGATTCGTCCTTCGGCGCGTCAAGGTGGTTGGCGCCCTCATAGCCGTAACGGACCTCACGCAGGCCGACGGCGCCCGCCATGTCCTGAAGTTCACAATCTCCGTTGGCCGAGCAGGTCAGGCAATCCAGAGGATGGTCGGAAATATAAAGTTCCATCACGCCGCGGCGGAGATCGGCAAGCCGTTTTGTCTGGGTGTGAACGACCATGCCTTCCTCGACCGGCGTCGTGCAGGAGGCAGGCGTTCCCCGCCGCCCCTCGATCTCGACGAGACAAAGGCGACAGGACCCGAAGGGCTCCAGCATGTCCGTGGCGCAGAGCTTCGGGATTTCCGTCCCCAGCATCATGGCGGCGGCCATGACCGATGTGCCGTCCGGGACCGAGATGGAATTGCCGTCGATGGTAAGGGTAACCGTCTTGTCCGCAACGCGGATCGGCGTGCCGTAATCAACTTCTCTAATCAGAGCCATGACTCCGCTCCATTACTCAGCGGCCGTGGGCAGGCGCGGCGCCTTGTCGAAATCCTCGGGGAAATGGGTGAGTGCGCTCATCACCGGCACAGGGGTCAAGCCGCCCATCGCGCACAACGAAGCATCGGTCATGAGGGTGCAGAGATCCTGAAGCACCTCGAAGTTCTTCTCGGGCTCGACGCCGGCGATAATCCGATCCATCACCTCGACACCGCGCACCGCGCCGACGCGGCAGGGCGTACATTTTCCGCAACTCTCCACCGAGCAGAACTCGAAGGCGAAGCGGGCCTGCTGGGCCAGATCCACGCTGTCGTCGAACACCACGATGCCGCCATGCCCGAGAAGCCCCTTCTCCGCCGCGAGCGCCTCGTAGTCCACGGGGAGATCGAGCATGCTCTCAGGGAAGTAGGCCCCGAGGGGCCCGCCGACCTGAACCGCCTTCACAGGTCGCCCGGAGGCCGTTCCTCCGCCGAAATCCTCAACGATCTCGCGAAGGGTTGCGCCGAAGGCGAGTTCGATGAGGCCGCCTCGCTTCACGTTACCGGCCAGTTGAACGGGGAGCGTTCCCCGCGAGCGCCCCATGCCGAAATCGGCGTAGGCTTTTGCTCCATGCGTGAGGATCCACGGCACGGTCGCAAGAGAGATGACATTGTTGACGACCGTCGGCTTGCCGAACAGCCCCTTCGAGGCTGGCAGAGGCGGCTTCGCCCGCACCATTCCGCGCTTGCCTTCGAGGCTGTCGAGGAGAGACGTCTCCTCACCACAGATGTAGGCTCCGGCGCCCAGTCGCGTCTCGATGGTGAATGCGCGGCCCGAGCCCCGCACGGATGCGCCGAGATAGCCCGCTCTTGTGGCGATCTCGATGGCGCGTGTCATGGCTCGGTAGGCGTACGGGTATTCAGACCGGATGTAGACGAAGCCCTTCGTGGCTCCCACGGCGAGCCCGGCAATCGTCATTCCTTCGATCAGCGAGAAGGGATCGCCTTCCATGAGCATGCGGTCGGCGAAGGTGCCGCTGTCGCCCTCATCCGCGTTGCAGACCACATATTTCCGGTCTGCCTGCGCATTCAGCACCGTGTCCCATTTGATACCGGTCGGGAAGCCGGCGCCGCCGCGCCCGCGCAGGCCGGAGAGTTTCACCTCGTCGATGATTGCAGCAGGTTCCAGCCGAAGCGCGCGCTCCAGGCCTGAATAACCGCCATGGGCGCAATAATCGTCCAGCGAAAGCGCATCGACGAGGCCGCACCGCGCGAAGGTCAGGCGCGCCTGACGGGATAGATATGGCTGATCCTCCAGCCGTCCCAGTCGCAGGGGATGCGCCCCACCGTCCAGAAAGCCTGCGTCGAAGAGGCCCGCAATATCGGAAGGCTTGATGGGGCCATAGGCTATCCGGCTCTCTCCGGTCTCCACCTCGACCAGAGGCTCGAGCCAGAACAGCCCTCGGGACCCAGTGGAGACGATTTCCAGATCCTTGCCTCGCGCGGCAGCCTCCTCGGCGATCTTTCGGCCCATGCGGGATGATCCGAGCGCGACCGATGCGGAATCGCCGGAGATGAAGATCCTGGTCATGATCCCCTCGCCTCCCGGATCACTTCATCCAGCACCTGTTGATCGAGCCTTCCCAGAGGTTCGCCGTCGAAGAGGGCGGACGGAGCGCAGGCGCAAAGGCCCAGGCAATAGACACCCTCGACGGTCAAGGCCCCATCCGATGTGGTCTCGCCCCAATCGATCCCGAGAGTGTCAAGGAGAGCCCGTGCCACCTGAGGGCCGTGCATCGACTGGCAGGCTTCGGCTCGGCAGAGCTTGAGAACATGCTTTCCGGCAGGCGCATGGCGGAAATCGTGATAGAAGGTAACGACTCCGTGGATCTCGGCTCGCGACAGGTTGAGAGCCGATGCAATCAATGACACCGCCTCTTCCGGAACATGGCCAAACTCCTCCTGCAGGGCATGAAGGATCGGCAGCGTCGGTCCATCCAGAGTAGAGTGTGCCGCGATGATCTCGCGTATCCGCGTCAGATCGCTCTCGACAAGCTTAAGCATTTCCTCACCTGATTTATCTATGTTTTTTGGGAGAGTGCGCGTCTTGGGCGCGATATGCAATCCGGTTTGTTCGCGGCGCACATCACAAGTTGCAGACCGTCGAAAGCCTGGGGCTTCGAGGCGGCTTTCCCGATGACAAAGGCAAATGAGGGGCGGCCCTCGGAATGCTGCCATGGGCGCGAAACAAGGTCGCTGCATCCATAGCAACAGGAGCAACGATGCACCTCACTCACCTGAGCGCTACGCCTCCGTAGCGTGGCGAGAGCTTACCCTAGGACCTCTCCCACGGCAAACGTGCCTGCGAACGCTGCGTGTCATCCGACTGGCAGCGCTCGCAAGACGCCGTGCTATGCGGCAGCGGCCTGTTTGGACTTGGCCGTATGGGCTGCGATCAGATCCATCAGTTCCGGGGAAAGACAATCGTAGGGCTCCAGGCCAAGCTCTCTCAAGCGCGCCCGCACTTGCGGCATCTGAGCCGGGTCGGCTCCAGACTCGATGATGGAGGACACGAAAGCGGCGAACCCCGGAGCCGACCACCCTTTTTCGGGCGAGAGTTCCGTATGAATGAAATCGAGGCCGTAGAAGGGATGATTGGGGTTTTCAATCCGGCCGAACATGTGGACGCCACAAACCTTGCATGCATGCCGTTGGATCGTGGCCGTCGGATCGACAACCTGGAGCTTGTCCGCATTCGCCGTGACGGTCACGTTCTCACGTGGCACAACGGCGACCATGGCGAACAGCGCGCCCTTCGGCTTCCAGCACTTGGTGCAGCCGCACAAGTGGTTGTGAGCACTGTTACCCTTGATCTCGACGACGACGGGATCATCGGCACACTTGCACGTGAGCTTGCCACCAGCAAAGTTTGCATCGCCAGGGCTTATACCATTATCGACGGCTGGGTGGATCGCGAGAGATGCTGTCATAGAACTCTCCTTTGTGCGGCGTAAGTCTGGTCCACAGACCGGCGCAGCTTATCACGCCGAGCGTCCACGCTGCAGACGAAAAAAAGAGTCAGCCTGAATGCCGCAAGCCTGTATTGGCCACATCGCAAGTAGTCGGCAGGACGCTTTGGCTACTGCTTCCGAGTTCTATGGGCCAATCAGCCTTTCTGCGTGCCAGCGCAGATGATCCTCAATGAAGGTCGCAATGAAGAAGTAGGAGTGATCGTAGCCTTCCTGGCGGCGTAGGGTCAGGGGGATGCCCGCCTTTGCGCAGGCTGCCTCCAGCAGCTCCGGCTTGAGCTGGTTTTCGAGGAAGCCGTCCGCCGTGCCCTGGTCGACCAGCAGGTCGGACAGCCGCGCACCATCCTGGATCAGCGCGCAGGCGTCGTACTCCCGCCAGTTCCCCCGGTCCGGACCGAGATAGTTCGACAGGGCCTTCTCGCCCCAAGGACAGTTCATCGGCGAGGAGATCGGAGCGAAGGCGGAAACCGCTCCGAACCGCCCCGGATTGCGAAGCGCAATCGTGAGCGCTCCGTGCCCGCCCATTGAATGGCCGGTGATGCCCTGCCGGCTCATGTCGGCAGGGAGGTTTTGCTCCATGAGTTCCGGCAATTCGTGCTCAAGATAGGAGCGCATGCGATAGTTCCGCGCCCAGGGATCCTGCACGGCATCTACATAGAAGCCCGCGCCTAAACCGAAGTCGTAGGCGCCCTCAGGGTCGTCCGGCACACCCTCCCCCCGGGGGCTCGTATCCGGGGCGATCAGGATCAGGCCGAGTTCCGACGCGACGCGCTGTGCGCCCGCCTTCACGGTGAAGTTTTCCTCCGTGCAGGTCAGCCCGGACAGGAACCATACAACGGGTCTCTTGGTGTCCTGCGCCTGCGGCGGCACGAAGACGGCGACCCGCATCGGCGTGCCGGTCTCGACCGAGGCATGGCGATAGACGAACTGCGTGCCGCCGAAGCAGCGCGACTGCGAGACGACCTCGAGGCTCACCCTGGCTCTCCCGCTCAGTAGATGATGACGGAACGGATCGACTTGCCCTCGTGCATGAGGTCGAAGGCCGTGTTGATCTCCTCCAGCGGCATGGTGTGGGTGATCAGGTCGTCAATGTTGATCTTGCCCTCCATGTACCAGTCGACGATCTTCGGCACGTCGGTGCGGCCCCTGGCGCCGCCGAAGGCCGTGCCCCGCCATACCCGGCCGGTGACGAGCTGGAACGGTCGCGTGGCGATCTCCTTACCGGCCTCCGCCACCCCGATGATGATGCTCTCGCCCCAGCCGCGATGGCAGCATTCCAGCGCCTGGCGCATCACGTTGACGTTGCCGGTGGCATCGAACGAGAAATCGGCGCCCCCGTCTGTGAGGTCCTGGATCGCCTGCACGACCTTGTCGTTGCCGACCTCGGTGGGATTGATGAAATGCGTCATGCCGAACTTCTCGGCCATGGCGCGCTTTCCCGGGTTGATGTCGACCCCGATGATCTTGTCAGCGCCGACCATGCGGGCGCCCTGGATCACGTTGAGGCCGATGCCGCCGAGACCGAACACCACCACATTCGCGCCGGGCCACACCTTGGCAGTGTAGATCACCGCGCCGATTCCAGTCGTGACGCCGCAGCCGATATAGCAGATCTTGTCGAAGGGTGCGTCCTCACGCACCTTGGCTATGGCGATCTCGGGCAGGACGGTGAAGTTGGAGAAGGTCGAGCAGCCCATGTAGTGAAACACCGTGTCACCGTCGCAGCGGAAGCGGCTGGTGCCGTCGGGCATGAGGCCCTGGCCCTGCGTGGCGCGGATGGCGGTGCACAGATTGGTCCGGCGCGACAGGCAGGATTTGCAGTTGCGGCATTCGGGCGTGTAGAGCGGAATCACGTGATCGCCCGGCTTGACGGTGGTGACGCCCGGGCCGACCTCGCGCACGATGCCGGCACCCTCGTGGCCCAGGATCGCCGGGAACTTGCCCTCGGAATCGAGGCCCGAGAGGGTGTAGGCGTCTGTGTGGCATACCCCTGTGGCCATCACTTCCACCAGAACCTCGCCCGCCTTCGGCCCTTCCAGGCTGATCGTCTCGATCGTCAGAGGCTTGCCGGCCTCCCATGCCACCGCGGCTCGCGTGTCCATTTCATATTCCTCCCTTTGTTCCTTCGCAGCGCCCTGTGCGGGGCTGACCTGTGAGAATGCCGGCCAAAGCCGTAGATTGCTCCTTCTCGGCAGATCTGGCTAGAGATGCGCCTGGATGCTCCTTGCGATTTCGAGGAGGCGTTGCTCCAGCAGAACCGGCGTCTCGCAAACCGAGCTGAGCGCGTGGGATCTCTCCTCGAAGATTCGCTTGTCCCATTGGAAGCGGGTCTCTAGTTCCCGAAGATCCTTCGCGGGTTCGGCGGCCGGCTCGTCCTGCGCAGCGGTGATCTCGTCCGCCTCCTCGCGTATTCTCTCGGCAAGCTGACTCTGGCCGCGAGCATAGCGCTCGATACCGGCCATGATACGGGACCTCTCCGTGTTGACAATGTCGAGAACGCCCGCGAACACCCGAGTGAGGCGCTCCGCCTTCCGCTCCCCAGCCTGCTCCGCGAAGGCGTCAACCAAGGCATCGATCTCTTCCGTCCGCGTGCGGCGCGAGGCCAGACGCTGGGCCAGCGCCGCCGCGTCCGCATCCGCCTGCCAGGCCCCGGCCTCTTGCAGGTCTGGCCCGGACCACACCGTAGCGGCTGCGACCACCGGCACCTTCTGCTGGACGCAAGGCCACTCGGGCTCCGATGGCGCCTGCGCCCACGCCGCAGGACAAAGCCCCGCCGTCACGATCGCCACGCCACACCACGAAAAAGGCTTCATGTCGGCTCTCCCGGGGGACCGCCTCGACGGGTCATGATTCCGCGCGCAGGATCATACGCCATAACGGCGAGCAGGAAGAATCCGACTGTCGCGGAGGCAACAACGCCCAGTGCGATGGGCTCGAAGGAGCCGTAGAGCGCGTGGCGAACCAGTTCGACCGCGTGCGTGAACGGGTTTGCCAGGCAAGTCAGATAGAGCGCCTCGCTGGACTCACGGATTCGCCACAGCGGATAGAGGGCGGACGACGCGAAGAACATCGGAAAGATGACGAAGTTCATCACGCTGGCGAAATTCTCGAGCTGGCGAACGAGCGATGACAGGAACAGGCCGATTGCGCCCAGCATCAGCCCTGAGAGCACGAAAGCCGGCAGTGCGGTCAGGTAGCCTAAAGGCGGGATATCGACCTCCCAGAAATGGGCGATGGCGAGGAAGACGTAGACCTGAGCGAGCGACACGAGGACGCCGGCCGCAAGCTTGGCCAGGAGAAGCGACCAGCGCGGAAACGGGCTGGTGAGGAGAACCCGCATCGAGCCGACCTCACGGTCGTAAACCATGGACAGAGACGATTGCATGCCGTTGAAGAGCTGGATCATGACGGCAAGACCAGGGACGACGTACACTTCGTACAGAACATAGGTCTCGTACGGGGGCATGATCGAGACCCCGAGGACGCTGCGAAACCCTGCGGCGAAGATGAAGAGCCACACGAGAGGCCTGACCAGCGCCGAGAGAAAGCGCTCTCTCTGATTGAGAAAGCGCAGGAACTCCCGGCGCGCAATGCCGGAGAAGCAGGTCACGTATCCTGCCAGACCGAGCCTGCCTTCGAGGGTTGCCATACTGCTCATGCGTTCTCTTTGCTCCGCCTGTTGCTCGTGAGCCTCCGGAACGTGCTGGCGAGGTCGTCTTTGGACGCAATCGTCCGGACCGGTCCGTTCGCAATCACCCTGCCTTCGTGGAGCACCACGAGATCATCGTCAGGCTCGACCTCGTCCAGGATGTGGGTGGCCCACAGGACGGACAACCCATCCTCGCGCATAAGCGCCCGGATGTCCGCGACGATGTCGGCTCGCGATGCCACATCCAACCCGACGGTCGGCTCGTCGAGCAGGAGGAGGCGCGGCCGGTGGACGAGTGCCCGGGCAATCTCGGCCCGCCGGGCTTGACCGCCCGACAAGTTCCGCACCTTTTCGTCCATTCGCTCCGTCAGTCCCACGCGATCGAGAAGCTCGGCGGACCGCTCCTGCGCATGACGCCTCGTGATTCCATGGAGCGATGCGTGATAAGTGAGATTCTGGCGGATCGTCAAATCCGGGTCGAGGGTTCGGGTCTGGAACACGATGCCGATATTGGCCAGCGCCCGGGACGGCTCCCGATGCATATCATGGCCGAAGACCCGCACGGTCCCGGTGCGGCTATGATACAGCCGCGTGA
The DNA here is from genome assembly GCA_050789065.1 of Microvirga sp. Taxonomy (GTDB): domain Bacteria; phylum Pseudomonadota; class Alphaproteobacteria; order Rhizobiales; family Beijerinckiaceae; genus Microvirga. The sequence goes on along the minus strand of JBOZRS010000037.1, from coordinate 57,866 downwards.
TGATTGCAAACAACGTCGTCTTGCCGGCTCCGTTGGGACCGAGGAGCGCGACGAGGCGGCCTTGCGGAACGTGCAGAGAGACATCCCGCAGGACCTGCCGCTCCCCGAACCAGTGACTCACGTTCTCGACGCTCAGGGCATCGTTCGGACCGTTGAGCGCTTGTTCCATTCCGGTGATTTCACCGATTTCGTTCATCCCTTGCAGCCCTCATTCCGGTGCGACGGCTACGCCCCAAGGGGCGCGACCGACTCCGATGCTCTTGACAACCTTCAGGCGATCTACATCGATCACCGATACGTCGTTGGAGACGCCGTTCGTCGCAAAAAGGAGCTTTTCATCGGGAGTGAACGCGAGTTGCCACACACGCTGGCCGACGAGCAGATACTTCTCGACCTCAAGGGAATCCGTATTCACGACTGCAACCCTGTTGGCAGGGCCGAGCGCCACGAAGGCCCTGCTCCCATCGCGGGTCAATCTCACGCCGACCGGTTGGATCGCCTCCTTCGGCAGGCCCGGAATCTTGAAGTCGATCTTCTTGACGATCTTGCGTGTCTCGGCGTCGATGACGCTGACCGTGCCCCCAAGCTCGGCAGAGACCCAGAGCATTTTGCCGTCCGAGGAAAACTCGGCGAAGCGGGGCCGGGGATCGACGAGCACATTATCGAGCAGCTTATACGTCTTGGTGTCGATGAAATGCGCCATGTTGGTCGTCTCGGAGGTGTTCACGAGCACCCCTCCATCGGGACTGACGCCCAGCCCCTCCGGCTCGACCCCAACCGGCACCTCGGCCACCACGACGTTCTTTTCGATATCGAGGACCGTGACCTGATTGTCGTTCTCGTTCGCAATGTAGAGAGGGTTTCCCGACGGATGCAGAGTAAAGAGTTCCGGATCCGCACCCGACCTCAAGGATCGCAGCAGCTTCAGAGTCCTGGTGTCCATGACGTCGATCCGGTTGTCGTCGCTGGCGCATATCAGGAGATTATTCCCATCTTTCGTGACGAGGATGCCGCGGGGGCGCCGGCCGACCTTCACTGTCGAGACGACTTGGAGCTTATTCGAGTCGATCACCGTAATCGTGTTGTCTTTTTCGTTGGAGACGAACACCGTATAGGCACTTGCTGTGCAAGGGACGAACCCCGCGAGGATCAGGGTGCAAGCCGCATAAATGCTGGAAACCTTGAACCTCAGGATCATGGACCTGTCCCCTCTTGCGGCTTCATCGCATCCGGCACTCGCTCTCGGGCTCGTCGAAGCCCAGTGTGTCGAGAGGCGTTCTTTGATGCAGAAACCCGTCTTCCGGCGCAACAGAAACGAGGAACCTCGGTTGCACGATGAGGATAGGCTGGCGGAGCTGGTGATCCCAGGATCGGAAGCTCACCGGAACGCCCTTGTAGGCCGGCAGACCGAATTGCTGATCGAGCAGCGCACGGCGGATATCCGCCGCGTCCGCTCTGGCGCCACGCGTGATTGCTTCGCCTATGGCGCGCACGGCCATCCAGGCTTGATAATCCAAAGGTCGCATGGGTCGGTTCGCTAACTGATGGAACCGGTTTTGCGCCTGGGCAGCCCCCCATGCCTCAAGCGTCGGGTGCCATGTGGTTGCCGTCAGCCCCTGCGTCCCGGCGACGATCAAGGGGTTCCAAGTGCGATACGGCAGATAATCGCCGAAATCGCCGGCTTCGTCCGCCACCACGAGAACCTGGTAATCGACGTCACGCGTGAAAACGAGCGCCTCGGCGGTGGTCGGCGCATCGGCCTTGGAGCGGGCAAGGGGGCCAAATTCCCATGGCTTTTCAGCCACGACCGTCAGTCCTAGTTTCCGAGCAGAACGCTTCATCGCCTCCGCATAGAGCCGGTCATCGGGATGAGGACCCGTGACAAGAAACACCTTCGACCAGCGTCGGAAGGCTAGGAATTGTGCAAGGGCATCGGTCAGCATCGCCCTGCTCGGGGCCATGTGCAGCACGTTCGCGCGGCAATCGGCTCCGCGAAGGCGGTCGTCAGGCGCCCCCACATTGAACACCAGGGCAGGCTGGTCCTTCAAGGCATCGGCGACCGACAGGAGTTCGGGTGCCGGGAGATTGACGATCAGGACACGAACGCCCTCGGCGACAAGCGACCGGGCCTTGGCAGCCGGATCCTCATTCTCGGAAAGCCAAGCTTCGTCCAGGCTGTAGTGCTGGCCCGTGAACGCTCCAGTCGTGTTGTTGTCCCGGATTCCGAGGCGCCCTCCGGCAAGCCCCTCGTCCTCTGGAGTGGGGTCGAATTCGTAGGCTGGTGGTGCGGGAGGTGGGTGAGCCAGGAACGCCATTCGAACATCGATCGGCGCCGCGGCGGCCGCAAGCGACCCGACCCAAAGCAGGACCAGCGCAGCGGCGAGACGGCCTAGCCCATGCGGCAGCTTGACCGAGCCATCCTGAAACGTCGTGCCGCCGAGCACAGTTGCAGCGCCCTCCTCCGAATACTGCACAGTATCCTATTGCCGCCCGAACTTCCATTGGCTCTTTGGTAGCTTCGCCTCCACCCATTCCATGCATTTCCAACGTCACGGTTCACCCTTTAAACCCCATACCGCGTTATTCGTTGGAACTGCTGATCGATCAAGGAACTGAAGAGTTTAGGAGACAGCCGATGCTAGTGTTGATGACCATCTGCCTTCTCAGCAGCCCCCAAAGCTGTCAGGAGGAGCGGCTAACCTTCTCGTATGAGGATGCCAACTACATGGGTTGCATCGTCCATGCGCAGTCGACGCTTGCGGAATGGCAGCAGAGCCATCCCGCGTGGCGGATCAACCGTTGGCGCTGCGTGGCGCGAAACGCCGTTCAGAACCCGATTTGACCGGCCTCGGCATCCTCAATGAAAAACCAGCCGCGGCTTCCTGCCGCCGGAGCATAGGCGCAATGCCCATTGATGCGGGTAATTCTGCTTGCCTAGACTCCCAGGATTCAGCATATTTGATCATGGTGAGGAAATCGCCAAGTCGAAGCCCACGACATTCACGACGAAAAATCGTGTGGCAAGCTGCGGAGGAAGCCATGAGCATGAAGTGGTCAAAGCCTTCTGTTCGCGAGTACTGCGTCGGCATGGAAGTGACGAGCTACGAGTCGGCCGACATCGATCCGACAATCGAAATCGATCCCTTCAGGTAATCCGATCGCCGCGCGGGCAGGTCACAGGTGCAGGCCATCGTTCTCGGGTCTGCAGCAGGCGGCGGCGTCCCGCAATGGAATTGCCGCTGTCCGGTCTGCCGAATGGCGTGGAACGGGGATCCGAGGGTACGTCACCGTACGCAATCGAGCTTGGCAGTTTCACCTGACGGTGAGAACTGGCTTGTGCTGAATGCGTCGCCGGACATCCGGCAGCAGATCGCCGAGACCGGCGATCTGCATCCCCGGACCGGGTCGCGTCACTCCCCGATCAAGGCAGTGCTCCTTACGAGTGCCGAGATCGACCATGTGGCCGGGCTGCTTACGCTCAGGGAACGACAGCCTTTCGCGATATTCGCCACGGCCGAGACCCTCGATACCTTGGCGCAGAATCCCATCTTTGCCGCGCTTGCGCCGGAGATCGTCGGGCGGCACCCTGTTTGTCTCGGGCAGTCCTTTGAACCCGTCTCCGGTTTGGCCGCAACGGTCTTTCCCGTTCCAGGCAAGATCCCTCTGTGGCGCGAGGCCGAGAACTACGTCGGCGGAGAGGATCCGGATGCGACAGTCGGGGTCATCCTTGAGGCGCTCGGCAAGCGCGTCGCTTTCATTCCAGGCTGTGCACGGATCGACAGCGACCTGCTTGCCCGGATCTCGGGAGTGGACGTGCTGCTCTTCGACGGAACCGTTCTCCACGATGACGAACTCGTCCGAGCGGGCGTAAGCGAAAAGACCGGACGTCGCATGGGGCACATTCCAATGGCCGGCGAGGAGGGCTCGGTTGCTCGGCTGGCAGACATCCATGTACCGCGGCGGATCTTTGTCCATATCAACAACACCAACCCCGTGCTCATCGAGGATTCGGCCGAGCGCCGCCTCGTCGAGCAGAACGGATGGATCGTAGCGCACGATGGTTTGAGGATTTTTCCATGATGGAAAGCTGGTCCGTAGATCGACATTCCGCTCCATTCGACGACCGGCCTCTCTCCGGGTTCGAACTCGAGGAGGAACTGCGGGCTCTCGGGGCCCGGCGCTATCACAACCTCCATCCGTTTCACCGTCTCCTGCATGACGGCCGGCTTGATCGCGATCAGGTACGCGCCTGGGCCTTGAACCGCTACTGCTACCAGGCGGCGATCCCGATCAAGGATGCCAGCCTCATCGCCCGGGCGGACGACCGTACGCTGCGACGTGCCTGGCTTCAGAGGATCATAGATCACGACGGAGAGCGGGAGGGCGAAGGTGGCATCGAACGCTGGCTCCGCCTGACCGATGGGCTCGAACTGCCGCGGGCCTATGTCATGTCGATGCGCGGGGCATTGCCAGCAACGCGCTTCGCCGTCGAGGCCTATGTTCACTTCGTGCGGGAACGTTCGCTCCTTGAGGCAGTCGCCTCATCCCTGACGGAGCTGTTCAGTCCAGGCATCATCTCCGAACGCGTCGCCGGAATGTTGTCAGGGTACAGTTTCATCTCGAGCGAAACGCTCAGCTATTTCGAGAAGCGGTTATCGCAGGCTCCGCGCGATGCGGACTTCGCCCTTGACTATGTGAAGCGGAATGCCGTCACCCGTGCCCAGCAGCAGGCGGTCATCGATGCGCTGTCCTTTAAGTGCGACGTGCTCTGGGCTCAGCTGGACGCTCTTTACTTCAGCTATGTGGAGCCCGGCCTCGTGCCTCCCGGGGCATGGACACCGGGCGCGGAGACGGCATGATGGCCGCAGGGCTAAGCGCGGAAAGCATCCCCTGTCTGCCGCGAGGCGTCAGGCTCCACCATGACAGGATTCGGAGCACACACGTTCTCCTCGCACCGGAACGGGCCTTTGACCTCGACGCCACAGCCCTGGAGGTGCTCAGGCTCATCGATGGCCGAAGAAGCATTCGAGAGATTGCCGACGATCTTGCCGCCCGGTTCGATGGGGATCGCACCGTAATCGAGGCGGATGTGATCGATATGTTGAATGGCCTGCTGAACAGACGGATCCTGGGAACCACGGGTCCGGAAGCGGATCGGAAGCCATGAGCGAAGCTCTAAACGACCTCCCTGCCCCGATTGGGCTCCTTGCCGAACTCACGCATCGCTGCCCGCTGCATTGCCCCTATTGTTCCAATCCGGTCGAGCTCGACCGACGCTCGGCGGAGCTCGACACCGCAACCTGGTGCCGGGTGCTCGGCGAGGCTGCGGAACTCGGCGTGCTCCATGTCCACCTCTCGGGGGGAGAACCGACGGCGCGCGCCGATATCGAGGAGATCACGGCGTATTGCGCGAAAGCCGGCCTCTATACCAACTTGATCACCTCCGGCGTCGGTCCTGCCATGGAGAAGCTTCGCGGGCTTGCCGAAGCTGGCCTCGACCATGTGCAACTCTCCATCCAGGCTGCGGAGGCCGCCGACGCGGATGCCATCGCGCACCTGAAGGGCGCCCATGATCGAAAGATCGCCTTCGCCAGACATGTGATCGAGCTCGATCTGCCGCTGACGATCAACGCCGTCATCCATCGGGGCAACATCGACAGCATTCCGGGGATCATGGATCTCGCGGTCGACCTGGGTGCAAAGCGTGTCGAGATCGCCCACACTCAATATTATGGCTGGGCTTATGTGAACCGGGCCGCTCTCATGCCGACCCGCACCGCCGTCGACCGTGCGATCGCCACCGTAGAGGAGGCACGGAAGCGCCTGCAGGGGCGCTTGGTCATCGATCACGTTCTGCCGGATTATTACGCCACTTACCCGAAGGCTTGCGCCGGCGGCTGGGGGCGTCGCCTAATGAATGTCACGCCGTCGGGAAAGGTGCTGCCGTGCCATGCGGCGGAGACCATCCCGGACCTGGAGTTCTGGACCGTGCGAGACCATTCGCTGGGTGAGATCTGGACACACTCCCCGGCCTTCAACGCTTTCCGTGGCACCGACTGGATGCCGGATCCGTGCCGGAGCTGCGAACGGCGTGAGCGGGACTGGGGCGGCTGCCGCTGCCAGGCTCTGGCCCTGACCGGCGACGCAGCGGCCACCGATCCGGCCTGCCACCTCTCGCCCCACCATGAATCGATCCGAAATCTCGCTGCGTCCGAGGCGTCGACCGTCTCCGCCACGCCGGTTTATCGCGGCTTCGGCGCCCCAGCCGGGCGGCAGCTTGTCGAGGAGCCGACATGCGAAGTTTAACCTTCGTCGTCGCGCTCCTGGCATGGACGGCCACCGCATCAGCTTCTTCCCAGGAAGCGCCCGCTGCGTCCGACCTGCTCTTTGAAACACAGGACTGGAAGGCCGCCCCGTCGGACACGTCCCTGATCTACCGGTACGAGCGTACAAGCAGCCTCCCCTCGGAACGTGTGCCCGGGATTTCCGACATGATCCGTCTCCTCGTCGCACCCGGACCATCTGCAGAGACCCGCAACGTGCAGGTCGAGATGTTTTCCGGGGCCCAGCGGCGGCCCGCCGGGCCTTTCGATGACGTCGCGGGCAATCCCATCCTCGTCCTGTTCCTGGAGCAACACCTTCAAACCCTCGTTGCGGCTATAGGGGCCAATCCACGCTACCTTAGAAACGCCATCCGGGCGGGTCTGCGCGACAACGCATCAGTCGCCAAGCTCACAACTGCCTATCGGGATGGGCAGGTCCCGGCATGGAGAGTCGTGACACGGCCATTCCTTCAGGATCCCCATCGCGACCAGATGGTGGGTCTCGACGCCCTGACCTATTCGTTCGTGGTGTCGGACCAAGTGCCCGGAAAGATCCTCTCGATCGATGTCAGGGCTGATACGACAGATGGTCGACAGCTTTTTCAGGAGGCCCTCAGCTATGTTCCGGACAGCCGTTGAGACGTGCGTGCGGGTCGGTGCTGTTCTGGTCCTCTTCACCATGGCGGGCCGGGCAGCCGAGGGTGAACCCGCCAACGATTATCCCACGAACGCCCGGGCCGATTACGTGTTCGGCTGCATGGCGGCGAACGGACAGTCCCGCGACATGCTCGAACGGTGCTCCTGCTCCGTCGACGTCCTAGCCTCGATTATCCCGTACGACCGCTATGTCCAAGCCGAGACGATCCTTTCCATGCGACAGGGAGTCGGCCAGCAGCTTTCGCTGTTCCGCAATGCCAAGATGTTCGACGACATCGTGGCCGACCTCCGCCGTGCCCAGGCCGAGGCCGAGATCCGCTGCTTCCGCTGAGGCGGGTTCTCACGAGCCGGATGCCGGGAAGGTCTGCCTGAAAACGTTCCCCTCGTTGTCCTTCGCTTCGACCGTCATAGGTTCGCCCGTGTTGCTGTAGCTGAACCGGAAAGTCGGATCCTCGCTGATGGAGATGCCGCCCTCCACTCTGAAGAGAGTCTTCTCTCCTTGACGAACGTCGAGTTGCTCGACGAACCAAGCGGGCGTGTACAGGCGGGTGACCTGGTCCATCTGCAGACCTGAATAATTGGGGTGCCGCACCTGGACCTGCGCATCGCCCCTATCGGCAAACACCCTGAATCTCATCTCACCCAGATGGGCTTTCGCCTCCTCCGGATCCTTGGCGGCTGGCGCCGAGCACCCACCGGCGGCCTTTACGTAGGCCTTCGTCATGTAAAGGCGTCCGTCATCCATCTTCGCGATGGCACGGACGAATGTATAGGAGTCAATCCGCACTCTTGTGGCCAAGTCGAAGGCGGATTGCCCCTCTCCAAAATGGAAGACGCCAATGAGCGGGGCCGGATTCTCATCCGCCACCAGCGTGATCTGGGTCACCCTGCCCTTTTCCTCACCGGGCAGCCTCACATGCATCTCGATTGGGACGATTGCGGCATCCTCGGCACGGACCGGCGCGACGAGAGACAATCGCCCTGCCCCGTCCTCCGGGACGTGTTCGCCGACGATGGCAGATCGGATTTCCGACCATGTCTTCTCGTCGTCCGCGAACGACGGGCTTGCGAGCAGCAGGAGAGTGGCGACGCCAGCCCACAGCGATGCGATGACGCGCGGATTCGAGGTCATGAACAGTCTCCCTGTTAAGGACAAGGTTCGAATGGCGATGCGAGATCGGACGGATGCGATCCGTGCCTCTCAGCCTTCGACCTATGGAGCCTTCCTTGCCTCCTCGACGGGAAGGCCTGCGGCCTGCCACCCGTCGGCTCCCTCAGGATACCAGTATACGGCAGAATAGCGATAGCTTAGGGCGCGCTTGGCGGCGTTCCAGGACATCCAGCAGTTCCGCTGGCAGAAAAAGACAAGCGCGTGCGAGGAATCCCCTTGGGAGGCGACGGACAGGCCGTGTCGGAAGTAGGCTTCTGTCTCCGGTGCGATCTCGCCGAAGCCGACATTCGGCAACCACATGGAACCCGGAATGCTCTCATGGGATGGAGGGTGCCAAAGCGTGCCCGGAGGAAGATTGGCGGGACGTCCGGGCTGCGGGAGAACGTCGATGAAAGCAGCGCTGCCCGTGCGCCACAACGCCTCGGCTGCAGGGGTGTCGATCACGGTCGCCCCCTGGAGGGTAGCGGGTGTCAGCGCTCTGTAGTCCCCGAGCCGGTAGCCTTCGGGCTCCGGCGGAACTTGACCGTAGGCGTATGGGCCATTGAGGCCCCACAGGAGAATGCCGAGGCCGAATGCCCGCGCGTTTCGATACGAGCGTTTCATGGCTTGGCGTCCGATGCTGGCTCCTCAATGAGACGGCCGTCATCGTCGACGAGAGGCACACCATACGAGAGGAGCACACGGTCGATGTCCGCTTGCCGATTATGAAGTGCGCTGTTGAGGGTTCGCTTCCATTCGATTTCATTCGGTCGCAGCCCGAGGGTGATGCGATACGTCAGAGGCGGACGCTCGGCCTCATTGATCAGGGGAACCTTGATGAGCGCGCCCTCGTGTTGCATCGCACCATAACCGGCGACGGGTCCCCAGAGGATTGCGACATCGAGACGGTCTGCCAGGAGATCTGCAATCATGTCTTCCCCCGGAGATTCGAAACGCCGGTCGACCAAGAGCGAGTAGGATTTCATGTTCTGCCCGAGACCGAGGGCCTCGAGATGATCGACCGGTGGCGTCGCGGCGATCACGCCAATGCGCTTTGACCGGATCCGTGGATCCGAGAGCTGCTTGAGATCCGCCAGTTCTCCCCCGGCCCTGACGAGAGCCGTATAGACCGAACGGTAATACGGGTTGGAATGCTGCACGATATCGGTACCGGCGGCATAGCCGATGATGACATCGCAAAGCTTCATGCCAAGCGTATTGCGAACGAATCCCGGCCCTTGCGGGAGCCAATAGTACCGCAAAGGGATCTTGAGTTCGTCAGCCAGAACGGCCGCGATACGGTTCTCGAAGCCCTGCCCCGCCCGGTTCGTGAATGGCATATTGGCCGGATCGGCGCAGACGCGCAGGACATTTGGGGTGACGAGATCGGGGACGTGCTGCGCTCGAGCCGGATGGGACGAGATGCCCCCGGCGGCGCAGACTGCAAGACCAGCGCAAGCGAGCATTCGCCTGAGGCTCGCCCATCGACTATCAGATCCGATGCTCCGCCGTTTCTGCCCTGGCGCAGAGGCCGGTGGACCGATGTCGCGCCCCGATTGCCCGGGACGCGGCGTATCATCCCCCGAGGCACGCCTTCTCGGCATCTTTCGCAGCCTGTGGCTTGTCATCCCTCTTCTCCGGCCGCCCCCGACCAAGGGCCCCATCGGCGCGGGCCCGAAGATAGACATAAATGTCGTCCAGGTAGCAGACGACGTTCGGGTTCGTGCCGAAGGACGGCATGACATTGGTGTTGCCATTCTGGAGATTTTGGCGGCCCTGGATGACGACCTCCGTGAACTGCTGATAGGTCAGGGCCTTCAGGGACTCCGCCAACGCCGGGGCATACGTCGATCCAGCGCCATCGGGACCGTGGCAGGTATGGCAATCCGAGTGATAACGCCGGAAACCGGAATAGGTGTACCAGTCGACGGTCCCATCCGGTTTGATGCGGTAGGTTGGATTGCCTTGAGCATCAAAGAACTTTCCATTCTCCTCGCGGGCTGGAGCGGCGGGCTCGGCGCGCAACATTCCTGGTGCGAACAGCAACGACACAAGCGCTCCGGCCTTGATGACGCTCCTGGCCTTCAGGTGCACAACTGAACGAAACTTTCTCGGTGACACGAACCCTCTCCTTGCCTGGGGGATCGACGACAACAGGCGGAACTGGCGCAGTTGCCTGCGCCAGTTCCGATCTTTGAGAAGCGATGTCGGCCATTCGCCTATTGCGGGAGGGTGAAGACCGTGAGCTGACCTCCGAGCGCCGTGTAGTCGCTCAGACCGGCATAGCCACCGACAGCACCGAGACCCGCATGCGGATCGGTCAAGCCGGCCGCCAAGCCGATCCCGGCCCAGCCGCCGACACCCGAGAGGACTGCAACGTACTGCTTGCCTCCGTGCGTGTACGTCATGACATTGCCGATGATGCCGGACGGGGTCTTGAACTTGTAGAGTTCCTTACCGGTCTTGGCGTCGACGGCCTTCAGGTAGCCTTCGAGGGTGCCGTAGAACACGATGTCGCCTGCCGTCGCGAGAGCGCCCGACCACACCGAGAACGCCTCGGGCAGCGACCAGACGATCTTGCCCTCACGAGCGTCCCAGGCGATGAAGTTGCCCATGCCGCCATGGCTGTTCGGAGCCGGATACATCGACAACGTCGCGCCGACATACGGTTGGCCCGGCGTGTAGCTGACCTTGTAGGGCTCGTAGTCCATGCAGACATGGTTGGTCGGAACATAGAACAGGTTGGTCCGCGGAGAGTAGGCTGCCGGCTGCTGATCCTTGGTACCGAGCGCTGCGGGGCAGACTCCTTTCGTGTTCACGTCCTCGCCGTTCTGTTCGGTCGAGTACTGCGCCACGACCAGCGGACGGCCATAGGTCTTGCTGTTCTTGTCCATGTCGACCTTTGTCGCCCAGTTCACCGCCGGATCGTACTTCTGGGCGACGAGCAACTCGCCGGTGACCCGATCGAGCGTATAGCCGAAGCCGTTTCGATCGAAATGGACGAGCGTTGGACGACGCTGCCCGCCGATGTCCTGGTCGGACAGGATCATCTCGTTGACGCCGTCATAGTCCCACTCGTCGTGCGGGGTCATCTGGTAGACCCACTTCGCCATTCCCGTGTCGACGTCGCGAGCGAAAATGGTCATCGACCATTTGTTGTCGCCGGGACGCTGCTTCGGGTTCCAGGTCGAGGGGTTGCCAGAGCCGTAATAGAAGGCGTTCTGCTGCGGGTCATAGGCGTACCAGCCCCATGTGCAGCCGCCGCCCGTCTTCCATTGGTCGCCCTGCCATGTCTTGAGGCTGGAATCCTTGCCGACGGGCTTGCCCAGTTCCGTCGTCTTCTCAGGATCGATCAGCACCTCGCTGTCAGGCCCTGTGGAATAGGCCCGCCAGACTTGCTTGCCGGTTTTCATGTCGTATGCGGTGACATGGCAGCGTACGCCGAACTCACCGCCCGAAATGCCGACGATGATCTTGTCCTTCACCGGCAGCACGGTAGCCGTATTCGTCTCACCCTTCTTGGGATCTCCATTCACGGCCGTCCAGACCGGCTTTCCGGTCTTGGCATCAAGGGCCACGACCGTGGTGTCGGCCTGATGGAGGAAAACCTTGCCGTCCGCATAGGCCAGACCACGATTGACGGTATCGCAGCACATGACCGGAATGACGTTCGGATCCTGTCTGGGCTCGTACTTCCAGAGGATCTTGCCGTCGTTGTTGAGATCAAGCGCGAAGACCGTGTTGGGGAACGGCGCATGAACATACATGACGTTACCGACCACAAGGGGCGAGCCCTCATGGCCGCGCAGGACACCGGTCGAGAACGTCCATGCGACCTGAAGTTTGTTTACATTGGACGCGTTGATCTGATCGAGCTTGGAGAATCGGGTGTTGGCGTAGTCACCCGTTTGAATCACCCACTGGTTGGGGTCCTGAATGAGTTTCTGAACTTCTTCGTTCGCACTGGCCGGTACAATACCGGCTGCGACTGCTAACGCGGATACCAGGCGCAACGCTCTCATGCTGTTTCCTCCCGGGATGCTCGTGCCGCGATCTGCACGAGCGGCACACTGAGCACCCGCTATTTAGCGTTAGGGGGATCGAGAGCCTCGGCACACCATCGGGACAGGCAGCTGTGCCCGGGATCGCTAGAACCCGGGAGGAAGCCACGGAGTCAACGACAAGCTTCGCCTCCCTAAGCGAAGCCTTAAACAACCGAAGCTGATTTGAATCATAAGGCCAATTCAGATGCTTAGCAATGACACAACTCCGCATGTGCCAGTAAACGTGCGTCATATACTCCTGAGCACCGCCATATATCGAAATAACCGCCAATATTCGCCTCGTAGAGGCAAGTACCGCGTGATGCCGTCATTCCCATTCGAGTTCATGGAAAGCGGCTGTCGCATTTCTGGCATTGAACGCGTCAAACAGCAGCCACGGGCCGGCCTCGTGTTGGGCGGCTTGGCGGGCTACCTCGCTGATCGTGTGCCCCTGACGGATCGCCGAACGCACGTCGGTCTGGAGGTTGACCAGGTACTGTTCCGTCGGCCCCGCAGCATCCGGCCATGATGCGACCGAGGGCCCGTGGCCAGGTACGACACGAGCTACAGGACGGGAACGCAACTCGTTCAACGTGCGGATCCATCCAGCCAGACTCCCGTCCAGAGCCGGGACATGGTTCATGAAAAGCAGATCTCCGAGGAACCATGTGTCCGTTGCCTCGTCGAGCACCGTGACGTCGGTGTTGGTGTGGGCCGTGCGCCAAGCCTCAACCCGCATTTTCCTGTTGCCGAGATCAAGTTCCATTGCGTCCCCGACGAGCAGCGCAGGTGGAACGATCTCGGTTCCCTTGAACGACGGCCCCACCAACGTGTTGTTGGCCGCCAAGTAGCTCTTTGCGCGTTCGGCGAGCGCTTGGGGAAGGTTGCGGTGCCCGACGAACGTGGCTCCGTCCGCCTCGAACGCCGCGTTGCCCAGGACATGGTCCGGATGCACGTGGGTGTTGATGACATATCGGATCGGCAGGTTTGTCCGCTGCCGGATCGCTGCAAGGAGCCTTCTCCCTGCGGCCAAGCTTCCGCCGGTGTCGATGACGGCAACCCCGTCCCTGCCGATGACGAACCCAAGATTTGCGATTGCCCCGAGATTGCTCGCATCCGCGAGAGCGACCGGAGCTTCATAAACGAAGACGCCCGATGCGACCTCCTTGACGGGGAACGGGGCTGTGTCTTCGGCAACCGGCAGGGGCGACGCGACGGCTCCCAGGCTCACGACGAGAGCACAAAGACGGACGATGCGCCCTCCCTTGTCTGTCGTATTGTTGGGGGCGGAAGGCCGGATCCACTTTTTCGCACGATGCGCCAGCTCGCCCCAACGTCTCGCGAAGCCTGCAGTCCCGCTCATGCTCCGGTCCGTTAACGGTGAAGTGTTCAACGACCGGACGATATCGCTTGTGGATGGTCCACAGCAAGCTGCTCCAACATCGCCTCAATCCACCGGCCGGAGCGGAGGGACCGAGGCGTCGTAATCTGGATTTCGGCAAGCAGCCTTGCGGGCCGGCCTTCCAGAAGGACAAGCCGGTCCGCGAAGGCCAATGCCTCCCGGACATTGTGCGTTACCATGAGGACGCTCAACCGATGTCTGGCAACGATGTCGAAGACCGTGGTCCGCAGATCAGCCGCGGCGTTCTCGTCCAGGGATACGAAAGGCTCGTCGAGCACGAGCAGGGACGGATCGATTGCCAGCGCACGAGCAAGGGCAACGCGCCGAGCCAAGCCGCCCGAGAGTTCGCCCGGATATCGCTGTCTCCACTCGCTCAGCCCCAAATCGGCAAATAAGCCGTCGAGCGATCGATGACGTTGGTTTCTCGGCATAGCCAGGCGAACGTTTTTCTCGGCCGTGCGCCATGGCAGGAGGCGCGGCTCCTGGAAAACAGGGCCGATCCTGAACTCGCGCGGCGCGGGACGGATCCAGCCTTCGAAATCCCGGTCCAAGCCCATCAGAATCCGCAGAATGGTCGTCTTGCCGACGCCCGAAGGGCCGATCAGGCAGAGCGTTTCCTCGCGATTGATGACGAGATGGAATTCGCGGAGGACTTCCAGGGACGGCAAACCCTTCCGCCGGTACACTTTCCGTTCGACGTCAAGCTGCAGAGGGAACAGGGCGCCAGCGTCTTGCATAGGCTTCCAGAGGCTGAAGGATGAGGGAGTCGATGACGAGGACGACGGCCGTGAAGACGAGGCTGTAACCCAGAAGGGCCGCCACATTGAACAATTGAAAGTAGTAGGAGAGCGCGTATCCGACTCCGTCCGGACGTCCGAGCAACTCGACCACGAGAACGATCTTCCAGACCAGGGCGAGGCCGGAACGGGCAGCGGCAATCGCGTAGGGCTCGACCTGCGGAAACAGGACGTGGCGAATCCAGGTCAGACGATCGAATCGGAACGCTTGGCGCATTTCCTCGATCTGGGGGTCGAGGGAGCGGGCGCCCTCACGCATGATCACGGCGACATTGGGCACCTTGTTGAGCGTGACCGCCGCGATGGCGGCGGTTTCGGACAGGCCGAGCCAGACATAACACAGGATGATGATCACAAGAGCCGGCGTATTGAGCAGGATCATGAGCCATGAATCCAGAAGCCGGTCGAACCTGGGCGACCGACCCAGCGCCAATCCGATGGCTCCCCCAACGACCATGGCCAGGGCGAAGGACGTGAAGACGCGCCTCAGCGTCGCCGTAAGGTTGCGGAGCAAGTCGCCTGACCGGGCCTCCTCCACGACGAAGGCGAAGACGCTGGCAGGGGCCGGCAGCTCTCCGCTGCCGAGGAAGCCGGTCACCACCTGCCATAGGAGAAGGAGCAGCAGGAGCGACAGCAGGCGTGAAAGGAGACCGGCGGGCATCGAGCTGATCACATCGGCTTGCGTTCGTCATTCCAATAGAGCCCGACGGGCAAGCTCTGCCCCGGACCGACCAGCTTGTCGCCACCGATCCGCGCCAGGACACTGAAGAGCCGTTCCGCATCAGCCCTCTCATCGGGGATGCTGCGGCGCGGGATGCCTTCGATGAAGTATCGCTTCAAAGCCTGGAACGTCGTCTCGTCCTCCGCGCTCATGAGGGAGCGGATCGGGATCCACGCATCATCCTGATCCTGCAGGACCTGCTTGGCACCTTGAGACGCCATCGAGAAAGCGCCGAGAATGGCCGGATCGGTCTCTTCCTTGAACACATAGCCCAGGAGGGCGATGTCACCTTCGACGCCAAACGACCTCGCAATGTCGCCGGCGCTGACGAGGCGCCGGTAGCCCTTCGCCTCCAACCGCGCACAGAAATTCCAGAACAGCAGGGCGGCGTCGAGTTCGCCCGCTTCAAGCTTGTTCATCAGGAGCGGCGGGGCACCGTAGGCTGGGGCCGCCCCCGTGCTCAGATCGACGCCGGTCTTGTTCTGAACCTCCGCTTTCAGAAGAAGCCAACTCTTGTCCAGAGGCCCCCCGGCCACCCCGATCCGCTTCCCTAGAAGATCCGCCACACTCTGAATGGGGGATCCGGCGGGAACCATCACCCCCCCTTCCGTCGCCGAGAAGGGAATGAATTTCACCTTGCGTCCCTCGTTCCTGAGGCGTGCAGCCAGCAGGAGATCGGTGACAATGGTGTCAACCTGCCCAGCCTGGAACGCAATACGGGCGGCATCGTTCGTCGCCAGTTGAACCGGTTGAAGCGTGAGGCCGTTTGCCGTGTCGAGGCCGGTTCTGCGAATAGTCTCGACTTCCCACATCACCGTACCGAACGGGAGTACGCCTACCCTCACCGCTCGTGGAGCAGCCGCGCGCGCCAAGGTCGGGAGGGTCGCTGCGGCCAGAAGAACATCACGCCTCGACAACATCGGGTTCCTCCCTCGGACGCAGCCTCGCGCAGGCACCAGGCCCCGCGACCGCCCGTTATCGTTATGGATTTGAAGTTTACGCCGATCCGGCCATAAGAGCGAATAGGAACGACCGTCCCGAAAGCTGATCGTCCCGGAACACTGACTCTATAGAGGCAGTCCGAGATTTCCAGGTCCCTTTGAACGCAGAGGGCTCATATTGCCCTGCCTCGCCAGCCCCTTTCCGGTTTCCTCGGCCTGGAGTCTGAGCGTGAGGGAGGACCCGCGCTGCCCATGACAGAAACGGGCTCCGCGTCCCGTGATGTCAGGGCGATGTCGGCAACGGCTCGACCAGGAGGCGGTTCTTCACGATCCAGCGGATGCCCCGCAGCCAGCTCTCGTCGGTATTTCCGCGGATGTCAGCCTGCCCTCCGCGGACGAGCTTGCCGGACCGGACATCCGTGACCGAGATGGCAAAACTCAGGATCAGGTCCGACGTCTTCTGCACGATCCCGGAGACCAAGAGTTCGGCCCCGAGCTTCGTAGCGATGTCCTCAGCGCAGCCATTGCAGCTGGACAGAGGCGTCTTTTGATTGATCTCGTCGAGCTTTGGGGTCAGATCGACGATTTGGATCTGCGGCGAAGCCTGCAGCAAGGTCCGCAATTCGTCGCTGACGAGCTTCAGCCGGCGGGTCTGGTCGTCTCTCGGCCCGCGCTCCGCCTCCTGGCTCGTGTCTACGAGTTCAATGTCAAATACCGCTGTCCTCAGCGGCTCGGCCATTGCTGCGAAGCCAACCGCCAAAAATGCCAGCATTGTCACGATACGCATCATGCATCGTTCCTTTGAGAAAAGAGGCTTCCCGTGCGCGCCGGAACACTGCCACGATGCGAAGGCCCGAGAGGGGGCGGATGAACGCTCCCTCCTGTCGATTTGGTGCCAAGAATGCTACTTGGTGCCGAGAATGCTCCTGGCTTCGTTGACGGCGTCGGTACAGCCTCTCGCATCCCCACTTTGGTCGGCAGACCGCGCGCGGCCGAGAGCAGCTTCCACCTGCTTTGCCCGATCAGGTGCGGGCTTAGCGCCAGATGCGATCTGGGAGCTTGTGGGCTGCCCCTGGATCTGCGAGCGAACGTCCTGAGGTGAGGCGGCCTTGTCCTGCGTTGCAGCATTCATAGCTGTGGTGGCATTGGTCTTCGGCGCCTCCCCGGCGGGCGGCACTTGGCGCGGTGTCGCGGAGACCGGAGCTTCGGCGCTGCCCGCCCGCGACTGTGTCGAGCCAGTCGTCGAGGGATTCGTGGAACCGGTTCTCATGGTCGGTCCCGAACCGGCATCACTGCTGTCCAGAATCTTCTGCAAGTCACTGATCTGATCGGTGCAGGGCCCGGCCCGGCTTTCGATCGGGGTAAACAACAGGATCAAGCTAGCGGTTGAAATTAACAATCCCGTTTTCATAGTAGCTCCTTCCTCGATAGGAGACGCACTCAAGGGTTGTTATTTTTTTGGAGAACACGCGCCACCTAACCGGGTTCCATCTGCCCCGCTCGTGCGGGCGGTTTGACTGTTGAGAATGGCGGCATGAGGATGGTCGCGTCCCCCACACCCCGGACTGGGTGGGAGGTCGAGCGGCAAGAGACGCAGGGCTCCCTCCACGCAGGATAGGACTGCGTTCAGAATCGACCACAGATCGTGCCTGCGTGGGCAGCTACTCCGCGTCGTTGGGGCGAGAAGGGGCGCCAGGATACCTCCTGCTGCATCGGTCGGTGTCGCAAGGCAGGAGCCGTCATGCCACTTCGGAAATCTGGTTCAGGGCGCCTATTCACGCAAAACCGGTTCCCACTCTTGCGTTCGAGGCTCTAAGAGAAAGAGCATAGGGCTCGTCTGAGGCCCTACCCAGACCGGAAGTGCAGCAACACCCAAGGCTAGCGCATCGTGCGGAACCGGAGGTCCGCGTCAGCGAAAAGTGGATCCGGTTTTCCGCGTTGAACGATGCGCAGCCCAGAGAAGGAGCATCGGAGTTGACCCCAAAAGTGCAAGTCCACTTTTGGCCACGCCGCGCGAAGGCGGCGCACGATGCTCTAGGGCCATAAAAAACCCCGCAAATCCAAGGAATTGCGAGGCTTGTTATGGCGACCCCGGCAGGGCTCGAACCTGCGACCTACTGCTTAGAAGGCAGTTGCTCTATCCAGCTGAGCTACGGGGCCCTCCGCGCCGGGGCCTGGGCCTTAATGGGTCCAGGGGCCGACGCGGTTGAACTTGAAGTTGTCCGAATAGGACATCGTGCGCCGCTTGATCTCGTGGGGTTCCTCGACCCGATAGGCGATGCCTTCGCGCTGGGCATAGGCAATGGCCTCTTCCTTGGTGTCGAACCAGAGGCGAAGCTGCTGGCGGGTGTCGCCTGAGCTGGTCCAGCCCATCAGTGGCTCGATCTCGCGTGGCTTGTCCTGCTCGAAGACAAGGAGCCATTGCTTGGTCCGGGCCATGCCGGACTGCGTTGCGGACTTGGCTGGCTTATAAATCCGTGCAGGCATTGGTTTCGGCACTCTCTTCCATACGCGGCCGGCGAAATGGTCGGGGCGGCAGGATTTGAACCCGCGACCCTCTGCTCCCAAAGCAGATGCGCTACCAGACTGCGCTACGCCCCGTCTCTATCGCCGATAAGATTGTTCGCTATCACGTCCACCCTGGGTTCAGCAAGCGCCTGGGCGTTACCGTCTGAACAGGGAATGCTCGATCCGGTCGCCCGGCTTGATCCCCAGCCGGGCCGCCGTCCCGGCATTCAACTCCAAAACGGCAAGAACCGGCTCGCCTGAGGGAATTGTGCGGGTGGACAAAGGTTCCGTATTGGCGGCGATCCGCGCGATGGTGCCATCGGGCCGGATGAACAGCATATCCAGGGGAATATATGTGTTCTGCATCCACATGGAGACCGGCTCGACCTGCCCGAAGTCGAACAGCATGCCCCGGTCGGGGGCCATGGAGCGGCGGAACATCAGCCCCTGTGCCCGGTCGGCTTCGTTGCGGGCCACCTCCACCTGGAACGTCTGCTTCTGGCCGTTCTGGAGGGCGATCCCCAACGGCTCCAACCCCTGAGCGTAAGCAGCTCCCGCGGTCGCGAGCGTGAGGCAGAGAGCCGGAACAACCGGATTGAAACGCAGCACGAAAGGACTCTTCAGTGGGAGTGCGGCAGGGCCATGTCGGCGAGACGGACCTCGGCGGCCATAAGCCCCTTCGAGCCGTCGCCGAAGCGGACGAAGACGCGCTCACCCGGCTTCAGCTCGGCGATGCCGTAGCGCCTGAGGGTCTCCATGTGCACGAAGATGTCAGGCTTGCCCTCGCCCTGGGTCAGGAAGCCGAATCCCCGAAGCCGATTGAACCACTTCACGACTGCGGGCTCCAGACCGCTCGTCGGCACGACCTGAACATGGGTGCGGGGCAGCGGCAGCTCCGAGGGATGCAGAGCCGTGGACTCGTCGAGGGACAGGATCCGGAACGCCTGGAGTCCCCGTGGACGCTTCACCGCCTCCACGACGATCCGGGCGCCCTCGTTCGCGGCCTGATAACCGTCCCGGCGCAGGCACGTCACGTGCAGAAGAACATCAGGCAGGCCGTTGTCCGGCACAATGAAGCCGAAGCCCTTGGCCACGTCGAACCATTTGATTCGGCCGCTGACTTGAACGAGATCGAGGGGTGTCTCTTCCGAGGGCTGCTGGGTGACCTCACGGCGACCCTGATCGAAAGAGGAGTTCTCCCCTTGGACATTGAAAGAGCGAGAGCCGTAATCGTTAGTCATGAAATAACCCAGACTCGAATCAAGAACCCGATTCTTAATAAGAGGATAACATCGTCCTGAATCAGGGGAAGCCAGAAACGCGCTCAGGACAGCGATGATTTTTTAAGCAACCATCGAAGGCTTTGAAATCACGACATAAATTCAGAAAGAACAGAACCGATTTCGGCCCGGATTACAAGATCGGCAGCCTCGTCCAGCGGTGTCGGGTTCCGGTTGACGATGACAAGCCTGGCTCCGTTCTCCTTCGCGAACAGCGGGAAGGCGGCAGCCGGGTAGACCACGAGCGACGATCCGAGGACGAGGAAAAGATCGCACGAGGCCGTGAGTTTCTGGGCCCTGCGCATGGGCCCTTCGGGCATGGTCTGCCCGAATGAGATCGTGGCGGACTTGAGGGTGCCGCCGCAGAAAACGCATTCGGGTGGATCGCCGCTCGCCTCGAAGTGCCGCCTCACCCAGTCGAGTTCATGACGGCGCCCGCAGCCGAGACACCTTGCATAGGTGCCGTTTCCGTGCAGTTCGATCACCTGGTCCTCGGCAAGGCCAGAGGCCTGATGCAGCCCATCGATGTTCTGGGTGATCACGGCCGGCATCCGGCCCGATGCAATCAGGGAGGCGACCCCGAGGTGCCCTTGGTTCGGGCGCGCATCCCGATAGAGGTCGTCCATGGCGAATTTCCGCCGCCATGCCTCCCGACGGGCTTCCGGACTTTGCAGGAACAGGTCGAACGAAATCGGCTTGTGCCGCGTCCAAGGGCTACCGGGAGACCGGAAATCCGGGATCCCGCTCTCGGTCGAGATTCCGGCCCCGGTGAAGCCGGCGACGAGGCGAGCCTCTTGAATCATGTCCCTGAGTGTGGCGATTGACGTAGCGAGGCGGTCGGTCATGCCCCTTATATAGGAGGCGCTGCCGGGTCGTAACGCCTTCCCGTGGCCCCAAAGGGACGAACCGACGTGAAAGTTGCCCCTCCGCAAGCCCGAATCGCCGCCTCACAGCGCTGGGACGCGATCGACGTCGCCCGCGGCGTCGCGATCTTCGCCATGGTCCTCTATCATTCGGGCTGGGACGTGAGCTTCCTGAAGCTGATCGAGACGAACATCATCCAGGTTCCCGCGTGGCGCTGGTTCGCCCGGGGCATCGCTGGCTCGTTCCTCATCCTGGCCGGTCTCGGCCTTGCTCTCGCGCATGTGGAGGGCTTCCGCCGAAGGCCCTTCCTGAAGCGCCTGGCGAAGGTCGGCGGTGCGGCCGTCGCCATCACCATCGCGACGTTCTTCGTCTTTCCCGAAAGCTACATCTTCTTCGGTATCCTGCACTGCATCGCCGTATCGAGCGTGCTGGCCCTGCCCTTCCTGAGACTGCCCCCTGCCCTCACCCTCCTCACGGCCGCCTTATGCCTCGTCGCACCTTGGCTTTTCACGAGCCCTTCCCTGGACGCGCCCTGGCTCGACTGGCTGGGGCTTGGATCGGCCGACCCCGTCACGAATGACTACGTGCCGATCTTTCCCTGGTTCGGCCTTGTGCTGATCGGCGTTGTCGCCGGGAAAATGCTTCTCCCCCTTCGCGAGACGTTGAGCCTCGCCCGGTGGCGCGCGAAGAACGGTTTTTCTAGGCTTCTGGTCTGGGCAGGGAAAAAGAGCCTGCCGATCTACTTGATCCACCAGATTATTTTGCTGACCATCTTTTATGGCCTGCTTCAGATCGCTGGCCCGAATGCGGCGGGGGCTTGCCAGCAGGCCTGCTTGGTACAGGGCGGCCAGCCGGCTCTGTGTCCCTCGGTCTGCTCCTGCATCACGGAACAGGTGCCGGAAAGGACTTTCTGGCGAAAGGTCCTCGACAACGATCTTTCGGCCGAGGACCAGACGCGGATTTCGCGGGCCGCGCAGCAATGCATGCGCGCCCCTCCGTCCTAGACCACGTTCAGACGGGTCTCGCCGGACTGCCTCTCCGTGCGCGCCTCCGCCAGGAGGCACAGGAGCTCGAAGGCGATGGAGGCTCCGACGAGGGCCGTCCCGCCGGACTGATCGAGCGGAGGCGAGACTTCGACCATATCGGCGCCGATCAGGTTCAGGTGACGGAAACCGCGCACGAGCTGAAGCGCCTCCCGGCTGGTGAAGCCCCCGATTTCCGGCGTGCCGGTGCCTGGCGCGAAGGCGGGATCGATAGAGTCGATGTCGAAGGTGAAGTAGGTCGACCCCGTTCCGATGATACGGCGGGCTTCGGCGATGGCATAGGGAACGCCCTTCTCCCCGACCTCCTCCATGTCGATGATGCGGATGCCCTGCCCGAGCGCCCAGTCGCGCTCATCGGTGGAATACATGTGTCCGCGGATGCCGATCTGCACCATGCGCTTCGGATCGAGGACGCCGTCTTCGATGGCGCGCCGGAACGGGGTGCCATGCGTGAGCTTCTGCCCACCGAAATAGGTGTCGCCCGTATCGCTATGCGCGTCGACATGGATCAGACCGACGGGCTCCTTCGCGCCGAGCGCACGCAGGATCGGATAAGAGATGATGTGATCGCCGCCGATGGACAGGGGCGTTACGCCGCCCTCGAAGAGGTACGACACCTCCGCTTCGATGCGGCGAAGCGTGTCCTGGACATCGATCGGATTGACCGGAACGTCTCCCACGTCGGCGCAGGCGCAAAGATCAAAGGGCGCGACCAGGGTTCCGTAATTGACGAGACGCATCAACGAGGAGGCCTCGCGCACCTGCCGGGGCCCGAGCCGCGTGCCTGGCCGATTGGTCGTCGCCCCGTCGAAGGGAATGCCCAGGAGAGCGATATCGATTTCGTCCGGGGCTTGTGTCGGGGGAAGGTAAGGCAGACGCATGAAGGTGGAGATGCCGGCGAACCGCGGCACCACCATACCCGACAGCGGCTGATAAGCCTCAAGCCGCTGCTCGCGGGTCGTGGCTTCCGTCTTCTTCTTCAAATTCTGTGCCATGAACGGTTGTCCTTCGATTCAATGAATGGCGCGGGCAAACACCCGCTCGATACGTTCCATCCCCCAGTCGATCTCATCGCGGGTGATGGTGAGCGGCGGCGCAAAGCGCAGGACCGTGCCGTGCGTGTCCTTCGAGAGAATGCCGTTCGCGAGCAGTTCGTCACAAAGGGAGCGCGCCGACGTGACATTGGGGTCGACCTCCACGCCCACCCAGAGGCCACGGCCCCGGACATCCTTCACGATGTTGCTGCGCATGGCGCGCAGCCTGTCGAGGAGATAGCCGCCCATCTCGGCGCTCCGCTCGACGAGATGCTCCTCCTCGATAACGGCAAGCGCCTCCAGACCGATCCTGGCCGCCAACGCATTGCCGCCGAAGGTGGAGCCGTGTGATCCTGGATTGAAGACGCTCATAAGGTCCCGTGTTCCGACAAAGGCAGAGACAGGATAGACGCCACCGCCCAGAGCCTTGCCGAGAATGAGTCCGTCCGGCCTGATGCCCTCGTGCTGGTGAGCGAACCAGCGCCCCGTCCGCCCGAGGCCTGACTGAACCTCGTCGAGGATCAGGAGAACATTGTGCTTGTCGCACAGAGCCCGCAGGTCCCTCAGGTACCCCTCCGGCGGCACCACGATGCCCGCCTCCCCCTGGATCGGCTCGATCAGAACGGCGCAGGTGTTATCGGTGATCGCCTTCTCGACGGCCTTAGCGTCCCCGAACGGCACGAGCTTGAAGCCGCCCGAAAAGGGGCCGAAGCCTTCACGGTAGTCTTCGTCCGACGAAAACCCGATGATCGTTGTGGTCCGTCCGTGAAAGTTGTTATTGGCGACGATAATCTCGGCCCGGTCCTTCGGTATCCGCTTCGACTGATAGCCCCAGCGCCGGGCCGCCTTAATAGCCGTCTCGACCGCCTCCGCACCGGTATTCATCGGCAGGGCCATGTCCAGCCCGGAGATCTGCACCAGGCGCTGGAGGAAGGGACCGAGCAGTTCCGTGTGATAGGCCCGGCTGGTGACGGCAAGCTTCGCCGCCTGCTCCATCATGGCCTTCAGGATGCGCGGGTGCCCATGCCCAAGGCTCACAGCCGAATAGGCGCTCATCATGTCGAGGTAGCGCCGTCCTTCGGTGTCCGTCGCCCAGACGCCCTTCGCCTCTCTGAGAACGACGGGCAAGGGATCGTAATTGGCGGCCGTGACCGATCTTTCGAGTGCGATGCTGTCCATGGGTTCCTCCATGGATAAGCTTAAATGCCTCCCGCTCCGGGTGAGGCTGAAATTGCGGCGGGGCGCAGCCGATTCTGTCGCGGCCGCAACTCGGGAGATCAATCCTTGTTGTCTGACACTGGATACCCCTCGAAGTCCTTGAGGGTCTTCAGGACGAAGGTGGTGTGAATGCGTCCGATGCCGAATGCGGGGTCGGCCAGAAAATCTTCGGTCAACGCTTCGTAGGCCGCTAGGGTCGGCGCCACAATGCGGGCGATATAGTCGTATTCGCCGTTGACGACCTGCAGTTCCACCACGGCCGGGAGAGTCGCGAACGCCCGCTCCAGCCGCTGCCGGGCGGCTGCGGAGGGATCCCGCATGCTGATCCCCGCGAGGGCAATGATATCGTGTCCGAGAGCAGAAGGCTCCACCAGGGCCGTATAGCCACGGATGACGCCCTTCTGCTCGAGGCGCCTGACCCGTTCAAGGCAGGGCCGCGGCGACAGCCCGACCCGCTCCGACAGGGCCTGATAGGTGATGCGCCCGTTTTGGCGCAGCGCTTCGAGAATTTGGAGGTCGATCCTGTCGAGAGCGGGTTTGGCGCTGCGAAAGGGCGATTTTGCGGGCGGCTTCATGGTTCTTCCCGGACAACGCCCTCGAAGATGAACTCTTGCCTATGCGGACGTCGAGCAGGTGTCTATCTTACGAGCAAGGATCGTTGCAATTCCACGGCCCCGGATGTCTGGAAAATTCTTTGGAATACTTGACCGGCAGCGGCACGGGGCCTGATTGCTTCGCTCTCTCTGAAGAATGCCGACAGCCGTCGGCGGAAGCGCCCTCGGATCGGCGTCGAATCCGAGCAGGGAACCGGGGAAAGCTCCGGCGTCTTCTGCGTTGACCTCCATGATGTCTCACTCTGCCCATGAGGTGCTGCCTTGCTGCGGGACTATTTGATCGACCTTCCTCTGGTGGCCATCCTCCGGGGCCTGACGCCCGATAATGCCAAGGCTGTCGGCTTTGCCCTGGCGGAGGCCGGATTTCGGGTGATAGAGGTTCCGCTGAACTCGCCGGAGCCCTTCCGCAGCATTGAGATCCTGGCCAAGGAGCTGCCAAAGAACGTGCTCGTCGGCGCCGGAACCGTGCTCGATCCGGAACAGGTCAACGGGGTTCATGATGTCGGCGGCAGGCTGATCGTCATGCCGCACGCGGATCTTGACGTGATCCGGCGCGCGAAGCAGCAGGGCCTTGTCTGCACGCCCGGGGTCGCAACCCCGACAGAGGCCTTCGCGGCCCTCAAGGCGGGCGCGGACGCGATCAAGATCTTTCCTGCCGAGGCGATGCCCCCTGCCGTGGTGAAGGCGTGGCGGGCTGTTCTGCCGAAGGACACCCTCGTGCTGCCCGTCGGCGGAATCAAACCCGAGACCATGAAGGCTTACGTGGATGCGGGCGCGAATGGCTTCGGGCTAGGCTCCGCCCTTTTCACCCCTGCGATGGCGGTCGAAGAGATCAGCCGGAATGCCCGCGATTTCGCGTCGGCTTGGAAGGCTCTCAGCACCCGGTGAGAATGTCTGGCTTGGCCGTTCCAGGGCCGTGGAATGCCTTATTATCCTATTCTGCCGCAAGCCTCGCAGGAACTGCCTTGGAAAATCGGCGTTCTCAGAAACAACGGTCTATTGACGGAGTATCATGATGAAGAAGCTTGCCATCGTCGTTGCAGCCACCTTCCTCGGCACGGCCGCCTTCGCTCAGGAGACGACCACGACCATCAAAAAGGAAGAGGGCGTCCTCGGCAGCCACACCACTATCGAACGCAAATCCGAACCGAGCACGACATCGTCCACGTCCGTGACGACCAGCACCGGGACCGTCGGCTGCACGACCAAGACCAAGCAGAAGACGGACGAGTTCGGCGACACCACGACCAAGAAGAAGACCGAGTGCTGAAGGCCCTCAGCGCTCCGCATAGCGGGCCCGGCATGAATGCCGGGCCTTTCTTGTGAACGAAATCAGCGCCGCTTGCCGCCCCTTCCCCCACGGAAGAACGGAACGGTCAACAGACGACGCCCTGTTTCGTCGGTGATTTCGAGTTCGATATTGCCCGCATCGGCCAGTTCATCCCGAAGCTCCTCGACCGTCGCCATCGCCTCGGCGCGAGCAGCCTCGACGTCCGGGAGTTCAATCCCCTCCTCATCTTCGTCGAGGTCGTAGCCGTCTCGGATGTTGAAGAAATAGCGGGGCATGGGCGTTCAACTTTCCGTAGCGGAGGTTGCCTGGACAGGCAACCATCTTACACGCAGCCGGTTCAATCCCTAAGACCGCCTTCTCCTCATGCACGTGAATTTTTCGCGTTACCGGCCTGATTGAACGCTTTGGAAAAGGCATTGGTTACCCCAATCGAGGAGCACCGCGGAAAGGCATGATCGCGCCGATTCCGGCCTCTCACAGCGACCGAACTGAAAAAGCTCCCGGCTCGACACCGGGAGCATGATACAAGAACGGATTGGTCGCGTTTTATGCCGCGCGATTGATCCGTTGCGCCGTCCTCTCGACTTGGACCGTGACCGTTCGCGTCGCTTCATCGGCAATCTGAGCCGTCAATTCGGCGATGCGGCGGCTGTTGTTGAGGGTCTGCTCCAGGTTATCCCGGATGAGAGAGCTCTGAACCGCCATGAAATCCGTCAGAGAACGGCAACGGGCGAGCTGGTTCAGACCATCCAGGTTGGCCTGCCAGCGCTTTTGGCTCAGCTCGAAGACCTCGCGGGTCACATCCTGGAGGCCTCGGGCCACGGTTGCGCTCGACTGGGCAACAGCGCGGATGTTCTGCGAAGCCTGCTCAGTCACACCCTGGGCTCCTCGATCTGGGTGCCTGAACGGGTCCAGGGCGTGATCCGTGGACAACCGTGTCATCTCCGATACCGCCCCGAAGCTGTTCTCCATCGCCTCGCGAACGGTTTGGGCCAGCGCCTGAATGCCTTCGGTCGCCGCCTGCATGGTGCCGGCCATATCCTCGGTGACCCGCTGAACGTTTTCGATCTCCTCGCGCGTCCGTCGAGAGTCCCCCCTCTTCATCTCGTCGATGCTCGCCATGTCATCCTCCACTTTCTCGACGACGGCCTCGGCCTCCTCCGCGCTCAGAACGCTGAGCACGGCAGGAAGCAGCTCCTTCTTGTCATCGCGGATATGCTGCTGGAACACCCTGCGCAGTTCGGCGACCTTCTTGAGAAATTCGCCGCTGTTCTTCGGCATGGTCTCCAGTTCTGTCAGGAGGGCGCTCGTCTCCTGATTATCGTTGACGGCCTCCTCCACCAGATCCTGCATCTGGTGCTTTCGAAGGACCGGAAAGAGATGCTGCTCCTGAAGAGTGGCCAGGAGTTCAAGCTCCTCCTTGAGATCGGAGAATAAGCGTTCTCGAGTCTTGACCGCATTGTCGGATGTCGCGAGGAGCTTATCAAAGAGCTCGTTCGCCCGATCCGGGGGTGTCTGACTGAACCGTCTGTTTGCGGGCATCTTCCCTCTCGCACTGTCGAATAATGACCAATGCCCTGCAGCCTCTCTTGGAGCGACACCGACGTCCGATGGTCCAACGAGGCGGCAAGGCCTTACACGGAACGCATAAAACTGAATTGGGTCAGCATCTTATTCCGCAAATCATAAAAGTTGCGGGTATGCTGCCATTACGCAGGCACGCCTTCCTAGAATTTGCTTTCTTTCGCAGGCGCGGACGCTAGTTTTTTACTGAAGTATGTTAATTTTTTGGCTGTGATGGTTCTCGATGGCAATCCCGAAGCATCCGCCGGAACTCCCGTTTCGGGAGCGGCCCATCCTGTCGCTCCTTTGTCCGGTGTCGGTTCGGAGGAGCATGCCCGAGGCATGGTCGACATTCCAGACGAACCAGGACTGGAGAGAAACCCGTGCAGGCGCCTCATCACTTGCGTTTAGTCAATATCGAAGCCTCTCGGCCGGGATATCGAAGAAGGCCCCTGTTCACCCGAAACTGACTTCAAGGGTCCATGCCGCAGGAGGATTCAGGAATTTTAGAGCATAAACTGACACCATGCCCGTAGAGTATTCCGGAGATGAACGCACCCTCTTCCCGCAGTTTTGCCCATAGCCGAAGTCCCTCCGGTCCGGATGACGGATCTTCCAACACGGGGAGGAAGTGGATCTGGCAAGGCGTCGGGCCGAAGCGGGCCTGGTCTGCGCGCACGCATCTCCTGACCTTCGCGGGCGCGCTGTTCCTGCCGATCCTTCTTTTCGCGAGCGTCCTGATCTGGTTCTATGCGAATGTCGAACGCCAGCGAGCCCAGGAACGCGCTCATCTGTTCGGCCGCGAGATTGTCGTCGCGGTCGATCGGGAGCTCGAGGCTCCGCGTCTCATCCTGCAGACGCTGGCCGCCTCCCCGCTGCTTCAAACGGGTAATCTCGGAGAGTTTCACGCCCGGGCCAGCGAGGTCACCCGCGCCCTCGGGCTGGCGATTATCTTGAGAGCCCCAGGTGAGCCGCGGCCGCAGCTCGACACGGCCGTCCCTTTCGGGACGCCGCTCGGCGAGACCGATCCCGACATCCTGCCCTTCGAGCAGGAGGTCCTCCGCACAAAGAAGCCCCTGGTCACCGATCTCTTTGAAGAAGGGTTTCAGCACCATTGGGCCACGCTCATCATTGCTCCCGTCATTCGCAACCATGAAGTCACCTATTTTCTCTCGGCCGAGATTCCTGCGGCTCGACTGGCCGAGGTGCTGAAACAGACGCCAATCGACACCGGATGGTTTTCCGGAATCCTGGACCGGCGGAACGTCGTCATCGCCCGGTCCGTCGATCATGATCGGTTCGTCGGCAAAGTGGCTCCTGGGGCGTGGCGGTCCCGATCTGATGCAACGGAAGGAATATGGACCGGGCGCAACCTGGAAGGTGTCGAGGTCACATCGGCTTATGTCATATCCCCTCAATCCCATTGGGCCGTCTTCGTCAGCGTGCCGGAGCAGCTTCTCAATGCTCCGTTGCGGCGGGCCCTGTGGACCCTTGCGCTGATCGGCACCCTGCTGCTCGTCCTGACGGCAGCCCTCGCCTATTGGACGGGATCGAGCCTGTCCAAGTCGATCTGGAGCCTCCGAGGCGCCGGGGCCGCTGTGGCCCGCGGGGAGAACGTGAAGCCGATTGAAACGCCCGTCCGGGAGGTCAACGAGGTCGGGCGCAATCTCTCGGTGGCGGCGAGCTTGGCGCTCGAGCGGGAAGCTCATCTTCGATCGATCCTGGACACCGTCCCAAGTGCGATGGTCGTCATCGACAGCCGCGGGACCATCCGATCCTTCAGCGCGACTGCCGAGCAGCTGTTCGGATATGAGGCCGGCGAAGCGCTTGGACGCAATGTGAGCATGCTCATGCCGGAGCCTGACCGCAGCGCTCATGACGGCTACATCGCCCGATACATCGCCACGGGAGAACGACGGGTGATCGGCAAAGTCCGCGTTGTAACCGGGCAGCGCAAGGACGGTTCGACATTCCCGGTGGAGCTCAACGTCGGAGAGGCGCGGGCCAATGGCGAGATCATATTTACCGGTTTCATCCGCGACCTGTCCGAGGCGCAGCAGATCGAACAGGAGTTGCGGCAAACCCAGAAAATGGAAGCCATTGGAAAGCTCACCGGCGGCGTGGCTCACGACTTCAACAATCTTCTAACAGTCATCAAGGGCAATCTGGAGATCCTTGAGACGAAGCTTCCCGGGGACGAGTACAAGGATCTGATCGCGGACGTCCAGGAAGCGGCGGACCTCGCGGCCGAGCTGACCGCGAGTCTCCTGGCATTCGGGCGGCGGATGCCGCTCAATCCCAAGCTCGTCGATGTCGGACCGCTCGTCTCGGGGACAAGCGATCTGCTGCGCCGCACGTTGGGTGAGACGATCACGATCAGGACCATCGTCGAGAGTTCGCACCAAGCCGTCATCGACCCTGCCCAGCTCCAGAACGCTCTCCTCAATCTCGGGATCAACGCCCGTGACGCCATGCCCAATGGGGGAAGGATGACGATCGAGGTCTCCGACGTAGAACTCGATGTGGACTATGCCGAGGCTCATCCCGAGGTAAGCCCCGGCTCCTATATCCTGATCTCCGTCACCGACACAGGCATGGGCATGACGCCCGAGGTCAGGGACCGAGCCTTCGAACCCTTCTTCACGACGAAGCCGACCGGTTCAGGCACCGGACTCGGTCTCAGTTCCGTCTACGGCTTTGTCAAGCAATCCGGCGGGCATATCGCTCTTTACAGCGAGCCTGGGCGCGGGACGACCGTTCGGATCTATCTCCCCTTCGCGGAGGCGGAAGCAGCCTTCAGGCCCGTGACGCCCTCCTCGCCCCTTCCGCGTTCAAAGGGCGAAACGATTCTTGTCGTTGAGGATGACGCTCGTGTGCGCCGGATTACGGCTGAGCGGCTCAAGGGCCTGGGCTACGAAGTCTTCGAGGCGGGAAACGGGCCAGGCGCACTGGAAGTGCTTGCCCGCAACCCGAACGTCGGTCTCCTTTTCACCGACATGGTGATGCCGGGCGGCATGTCTGGAGCGAAGCTTGCCATGGAGGCCCACCGGACCCGCCCTGATCTCCGTGTCCTGTTTACCTCAGGATACGCGGAACCGGATATCCTCAAGCAGGCCGATGCAGAAAGCCACAACTGGATCAGAAAGCCCTATACGGCCGCCGACCTTGCCCGGAAGCTGCGGTCCATTCTCGACATGCCTGCCAAGCGGTGAGGCTATCTCAGGCATGCTCGGCTGGCTCACCGGCCAGCTCCGATCCGGACTGGACCACCTTGGCCGTAAACATATAGCCGACCCCACGGACCGATTTGACGAGCTTGGGATTCTTAGGATCGCCTTCTATCTTGCGCCGCAGGCGCGAGACCTGGGCGTCTATGGTGCGGTCGAATGCCTCCCATGTGCGCCCCCGTGTCTGGTCCATCAGGTAGTCGCGTGTCAGGACGCGACCGGCGTGCTGGACGAAAGCCGACAGGATCTCGAACTCACCGGTCGTGAGGGGAACATCGTGACCCTCTGGGGAGACCAGCTGGCGGCGCTCCTGGTCCAGAACCCAGCCATCGAACGTGAGCACCGGCTCGTGACCCGTCTTCTCCGTCTGCCGGGAGGATCCCGCTGGCTGCAGTCGCCTCAGGACGCTCTTCACGCGGGCCAGGACCTCCCGCAGGTTGAAGGGCTTGGAAATGTAGTCGTCCGCTCCGATCTCCAGTCCGACGATGCGATCCAGGTCGTCGCTGCGCCCTGTAACGATGATGAGACCGGCCTCCGACCGAACGCGGACTTCCCTTGCTAAATCCAATCCATCCGCGTCCGGAAGGCCGAGATCCAGAAGGATCAAATCGACAGGATGTGCGGCCATATGCTGCCGCATCTGCGCTCCGCTCTCGGCAAGGCCGACCTGAAAGCCCTCGCCTTCGAAATAACGAGACATCATCGTGCGGATGCGCACATCGTCATCCACGACAAGGAGACGAACTCGGGTTGGCTGAATTTCAACCATGCTCTCAACCGATTGGAAGGCGCTCCATCGTGGAGAGGGAGCATTCCGAGATGGATCGGGGCAAGATACTACACCCCGCATTGTGGCCGCAGAACCGAAATCTTGCTTTATGTTAACTCCAAATCGGCCAAAAGCGTGGCAATGCCGCCGAGTGTTTCGGTTTGCGTTTCCGGGCACCATCTATCTCGAGGGCTGTATCCACTGGCGGGGAGTCATCTCTTTTCTTTGCCATGCCGCATTGTTTGACGGCGAATCGGATCCACTTCGCTGAAACGTGCTCTTCTCTCGTCACATGAAGCGCGGGCCTCATCTGGCGATCATCGAGGGTTTCAGGATTATTATCCCGATATCATTGGTGTCGGCAATGTAGAGATTAGCGCTCCCACTGTGGAAGCAGTCCGTAATATTTTCGAAACATCCTCACGGGCGCATACGTCGTTTCGAGCCAAATGACGTTTTATTGACGTCGGGTCCGCGAAGGAGCGAGCGACATGGACCGTGTCAAAGACAAGGTTGCCATCGTAACAGGCGCTGCGCTCGGCCTCGGCCAAGCATCGGCCCGGATGCTGGCGCGTGAAGGCGCCAAGGTCGTCCTGACCGATCTTAAGGACACCGAGGGCGAGTTGGTCGCAAAGTCCATCCAGGAAGCGGGCGGCAAGGCTCTTTACCTGCACCACGACGTTTCCTCTGAGACAGACTGGGAGCACACTATAGAGACGACGCTCGACCGGTTCGGGCGCCTCGATGTCTTGGTCAACAATGCCGGCGTTGCAGATGCTCGTCCGCCCGAGGATGAGACGCTTGAGCATTGGCGCTGGTTGTTGAGCATCAATCTCGACGGCGTATTTCTGGGCACAAAGCACGCGCTCAGGGTGATGAAGGATAAGAAGCCAGCGGGAGGATCGATCATCAATCTCTCCTCGATTGCGGGCATCGTCGGGATTCCCGATCTCGGGGCCTACAGCACGTCGAAAGGCGGCGTCCGGCTCTTTACCAAATCGGTCGCGCTCTATTGCGCCAAGGCTGGATGGAACATTCGGGTCAATTCCATTCATCCAGGTTACATCTGGACCCCGATGGTCGAAAACTATCTCGCGCAGCACGGCGATGTCGAGGAAGGGCGTCGGGGCGCGGATGCCCTGCACCCGCTCGGTCACATCGGAGAACCGGATGACGTGGCCTATGGGGTCGTCTATCTCGCTTCCGATGAGTCCAAATTCGTCACGGGGGCCGAACTCGTTATCGACGGAGGCTACACAGCCCAGTGAGCCCTCTCGACACCAGCGCGAATGCAGAGGCGGCGGTCGGATTGACTGACTGGATGCTGCCCATCGAGCTTTTGGTGCTCCTTGGCATCGCGAACGGCGCGCCGATTTTTGCCACGCGGCTGTTCAACGAACGGCTGAGCCTGCCTCTGGATTGCAGAACCATCATGCCCGATGGCCAGCCACTTTTCGGGCCGTCGAAAACCATTCGAGGCATCGTTTCTTCCGTGGCCTGCACCACAGCCGCGGCAGCGGTGCTGCAGATCGGCTGGAGCACGGGAGCAAAGACTGCGACTTTCGCCATGGTCGGCGACCTTCTCTCGAGCTTCATCAAACGCCGCTTCCGCTTCAAGCCTCATGCCCAGGCATTCGGTCTGGACCAGATACCCGAGGCGCTCTTGCCACTTCTCGCTGTCAGGACGCAATTCGGCCTCACGGCGGCACAAATTGCCGTACTGGTCCTTATTTTCGTCCTGCTCGAGATCGTTCTCTCAAGGGTGCTGTTCCGGCTAGGAATTCGGGACCGCCCCTATTGAGGCGGGACATTCCCTTGCCGCAGCCGATGGAGGACGATCTCGGGCGGGCAGTTCAACCGCGCACCGACGATGGACGTGCCCGCCCCCGTGGACGTGTAGCCGATCATATCGCCATACCGCCAGGCTCCCCGTGCATAGCGACGCGGGCTCGTGGAATCGGTGCGAACCGGAAATCCGCCCGGCAGGCAGAGCTGGCCGCCATGCGTGTGCCCGCACAGTATCAGGTCGAAGGCGGCGCGTGCCGCATCGCGGTATGTCTCGGGTGTGTGCGAGAGAAGCACCGATATGGCTGAAGGCGGTATGTCGCGTGCCGCCAGCTGAAAATTTTCCATTCGATAGAAATGTGCATCGTCGATCCCCGCCAAATAGATCGCCTCCCCTTCGCGCGGGATCCTCACGGCTTCATTCAGCAGCAGGCGATATCCCATCTCCTCCATCGCCGGGACCATGCGTATCGTGTCGTGATTGCCCAAAATCGCATAGGCTGGGCCGTTGATAAACTCTTTCAGGTGTCTCAATCCCTCGAGGGCCTCCTGAAACGGCCCATATGTGAGAGCCCGGTAATCGCCAGTCAGAACGCAGAGATCGTAGCTCAGGGGCTCGATGCATCGAACAAGTGCCTCCATGAACCCGTCGCTCATTCCGAAATGCAGGTCGGACAGCTGGAGCAGCGAGAAGCCCTCGAAGCTCCCCGGCAGCTTCGGGAGATAGACCTCGTTCCGCCGGACTTCGATCGCAAGAGCGTTGCGCTGGCTCCTCCTGTAGAGGCCGAGGAGCTTCAGGACGCTTCGGATCACGGACGGATTCGACGACCAGTTTCCGAAATCGAAAGGCTGGGCAGCGCGGCGACGAGCCTCGGCTTCGTAATCCTGTTCCAGCCCGAGCCTTTGCCTGACGTGCCAATGGCCGAGACGCAGTTCCAGGGCGGCGAGAGCCTCTCTCTCCTGAGGCGACAGATCATGATGGCTCTCCAACGGAGCGCCCAGATCCTTCACTCCTGGGACGCCAAGCATCTCTCCTCCTGAGTTGGAATGGTCCGAGACCACGGGGCTTCGTTGCACCGCCGCCTATCGGTCTGCGCTTCTCTCGAAGAAGCCGGCGATGGTTGGGAGAACGATCCGGCGCAGGACCTCCCCGTGGAATAGGGAAAAGTGGCCGCTGCCCGGCACCAGCAGATGAGCGTGCCGCTCCTCTGGGATGCAAGAGCACGCTGCATGAGCGGCGTATGTTTGCCCCGGCGCCGCGATGTCGTCGTGTTCTCCCTCGATCGTCATCAGGGCCGTATGGCGGATCGCCTTGAGGTCGATACGGGTGTTCTGCACGATCACCTCTCCCGTCAGGAGCGCCCGTTTATGAAACACGTTATGAACATTCTCCAAAAAGTGCTGAGCCGTCAGGTCCATCTGCAGGAGGCACAGCTTCAGGAACGAGAAATGGATCGGGTCGTCGCCATCATCCCGCAGCAGCTTCCAGAACAGCTCGCCGCGACCGATCACATGGCGGGCCAGATAGCCTGAGAACGTCATCAATTGGCGCCAGGCAGGATAGATGAGACGCCCCTCGCCCGGATACCCGATAGGCACGGCCTCGATGACGTTATCCTCGAACCACTCCAAGGAGTGCTCCCGAAGCAGACGCACCACGCGGCTCGGATTGGCGAGCGGATCGACCGGCCCGCCGATGAGGGTCAGCGATCGTGGAGCGAGGTCCGGGTTCTCGGTGGAAATCAGGGACGTGGCAGCCAAGGCGGCAACGACACCTTGGCAGACTGCAACCACGTCAAGCTGCGGCCCCAACTGCCGCATCATCGCAGCCACATAGGCGACATTATCCTCGAAACCGAATTGCCCTTCCTGAGCCGCGACATAACGTGCATCGAGCCAGTCGGTCACGCTGACGGTACCATGCTCCAGCAGGCCGACGACGAGGTCTCGAAGCAGGACGGGAAAGCCGCCAGCCAGCGGCGCAACGACCAGGATCTGACGTTCGCCGACCCAGCCGTGAGAGAAGGTGGTTAAGATACCAAAGGGTCGGACCTCGGCATCTGCCTGAGCCACGGGAACCCTCTCTCCTGCTATTTCCAAAGCGCCGATCCCGAACGGCACCCGCGCGGCTGCATGGAACCGTCCGGACTGCGCCTGAGGCCCGGCCGTGCAGGATGAGGATGGAGCGTGCAAGGCATTCCGCATGGGGTCATCCTCTCCTGCTTGGCTCGCCTGCGCCATCTCGCCCTGCCATGAAACGCTGCCCGTTTCTGCCGCCGCACAGGCATATCCACTCATTGGGCGACGGGCACGCGTAAGACACCCGGCAATGTCTCCCGATCCGCGCGAGCGAGTTTGCGATTGCTCAATTCGACGACCCAAAAGTGCCACGGCGGATCGCCGTTACTTTAAAACGCTGACTTCACGTCCGAAATTTGACGAGCCATCGCGCCGCGCCGATCCGCCTCCCAGCTCCCTCGACCCGCAAACGGCGCGTGATGGGGAGCCTGTCACCCAAATGCACCAGAGGTCTACTTTTTCTACCTTTTCCGTTAGGGCAGGAAGCCAAAAAAAGAGCTCGCGGCTAAGGTTGCCGAAAAATCGAGTCGTCTGGGGGCATTCATGCGCCGACTGTTACCTGCGATCATTGCCGTCCTGGCTGCCGGGACAGGGGTCCATGCGGCCGATATCGGGCCCCAGAGCGCTCATTCCCTGCCCGTTCTGGCCGCCTCCCCGCCGACATTCGTCTCCGAGATCCGCCTGGGGGGCTCTGCCCAGGATCCCACCGGGCCGGAGAGCGGATCGGCCAATATCACCGGAGAGATCCTGTCGGTTCGTCCCTTTACGGCGACAGACCCCGTTCTCAACCTTTTCATACCCCGATTTCACCTGGGTGGCAGCCTCAATCTCGAAGGGCGCACAAGCTTTGGCTACGCGGGCCTGACATGGACTTTCGATGTCACGCAGAGCATCTTCGTGGAAGCCAGTTTCGGCGGTGCGGTTCATAATGGGGAAACAGATCCGGTCTCGCCGCATTGGAACGCGCTCGGCTGCAGGGCGCTGTTCCGCGAGTCAGGCTCCGTCGGTATGCGCCTTACCTCCAATTGGAGCGTGATGGCGACGGTCGAGCACCTCTCCAATGCCGGTCTGTGTTCCAACAACCGCGGCCTCACCAATGTCGGCTTGCGGGTGGGCTATTCCTTCTAAGAACGCACCTGCTCAGACCCGGACATAAGCCTCCGTCGTGTAACGGCGCATCATCCTTTGGCTGTTGAAGTAGGAGGCGATCTTGGAAATGCTCTGCTTCATCATCCAGATCCACTGGGCGCGGTTCTGGTAGTAGAGAGGCAGGATCTGCCCTTCGAGCTTGTCGTACAGCTCATGACCGTGGTGCTCGCCCCCTCCGGTCGCGCCCTGCCCCCCGATGGACCAGCCGGTGACCCCATCGGCACAGGCCTCGATCCACCAGCCGTCGAGCACGCTCAGGTTCAGCACGCCGTTCATGGCGGCCTTCATGCCGCTCGTCCCAGAGGCTTCGAGCGGCGGCTGGGGCGTGTTGAGCCACAGGTCGGGTCCGGCAACCAGGATCTGGGCCAACGCCATGTCGTAGTTCGGAAGAAACGCGACGCGCAGGCCGGGGGATAGTTGGCGCATCCGGTCGTGCACATTCCGGATGAGCTTCTTGCCCGGCTCGTCATGCGGATGCGCCTTGCCGGCCATTACGATCTGGAAGGGAAAACGGGCATGAATCGAGCGAAGCCGCTGCATGTCGGAGAACAGGAGATCCGGGCGCTTGTAGCCCGTCATGCGCCGGGCGAACCCGATGAGGGGGACATCGGGATCCATGACAACGCCGGTGCTGCGCCGGATTTCAGCCAGGAGGTCTCGCTTCGCCGTCTGGTGCGCAGCCCAGACCTCCTCGTCCGGGAGCCGGTCGGCCCAGACGAGGACCTCCGGTTCGTGTCCCCATTTCGGCATGATCTCCTGATAGAGCCGGGCGAAAGCCCGGTGAGTCCAGGTCGGGGCATGCACCCCGTTCGTGATCGCGGCGATCTTATAGCCTGGAAACATCCGCTCCGTCGTTTCTGCATGGCGCCGCGCAACGCCGTTCACGTAACCGCTGAGGTTCAGCGCCAGCCGGGTCATGTTGAGCCGGTCCTCACCCGCCAGAGGCTTGATCTCATCGAGCGAAACGAAGTCGTTCCCCAGGATGCGGCCTACTTCCTCGTAGGAGAAGCGATCGTGCCCGGCTTCGACCGGCGTATGGGTGGTGAACACGCACATGTCGCGGACGTGGTCGGCCTCATGAACCAGCCCGTTGGGATGAGGCACATTCGGGTCGGACGCCGCCCGGCGCCTCCGGCGCAGCAGCTCCAGTGTCAGAAGGGCGGCATGCCCTTCGTTGAGGTGATAGGTGCGGATGTCGAAACCAAGAGCCCGGAGAATGCGTGCGCCGCCGATCCCCAGGACGATTTCCTGCTTGAGACGGTAGATGTCATCACCGCCATAGAGGTGGTCCGTGATCGAGCGGTCCTCGGGCGCATTTTGTTCAAGATCCGTATCGAGCAGGAGCACCGGGATCTGATGGCAGATGGGGCAGGTCACGATGTAGAGCCAAGGCCTGATCCAGACGGGCCGCCCCTCGAT
Source organism: Microvirga sp. (assembly GCA_050789065.1). GTDB lineage: Bacteria > Pseudomonadota > Alphaproteobacteria > Rhizobiales > Beijerinckiaceae > Microvirga. The sequence continues at coordinate 19,989 of JBOZRS010000037.1, read as the reverse complement.
GCTCACGGCGATCATGGCCTCGAGCGGCACCGCCCATTCCGCGGGGTTCCATGGATCATCGTACCCGACCTGAGAGCCATCGTCGGCGATCTCCTGGCGCAGGTAGCCCGCCCGGCTCGCCAATGTCACGAACACCACCGGCAGCTCGAGATCGGCACAGGACCGTGCCGTGTCGCCCGCCAGGATCCCGAGACCGCCGCTATAGGTATGGATCTCGGGCCGCAGGGCGATCTCCATGGAAAAATACGCGATGGTCGTGCGCTGGATGAAGGGGAGAATGGCGGTCACTGTGGAGCCTCCTCGTGCCCTGGGCCCGAGCATCGGGGCTCGGAACGGATCACCGACTTTGATCCTAAAGCCGGATCTCGGGGAGCATCAAGACGAGACGCGAGGCCCGGCGCCAAGCCCAGGCTTGCCTTGACGCCCTGGGGTGCGGTCTTGGGCACTCCGCGACGGGACCGGAGGCCCTTCAGCCCCTTTCGGCGTCGGCCCAGAACCGCAGACTGCGGGCATTAACCGGCGATCCGGCAGCGGTGTTCAGGGCGAGAATAGCCTCGTGGAACCGCCGGGCTGCCTCCGGGCCGATAAGGAGCTTGAGGCTATGAATGATGCGGGTGATCCGCAGATGGTTGTGATCCTGCCCGCTCAGCCACCAGTTTGTGGCGCGATAGAAGCTCAGCATGCGATCGGTTGCCCGGTTCAGCATGTCCTGAGCTCTTGGATCGGCCCGGATTGCATCGATCTCCGCCTGGGTCAGGACAGGCGCACCGGGTTGCGCTGCGCTCCGGGTCTGCAACGGGAAAAGCCACTGGATGTAATCATGTGTCGCCTCGAGCTGGTCGTCGGAGAAGCCGAGAGCATCGGCGGCGTGGCGTCCGCGGTAATCGGTTCCTATACCGGCAAGGTAAGAATGGAGCGGTCCGGCGCCATGATCGGGCATTGCAATGCTCCTGGTACGATGAAATTCACCCTCTTCGGACTTACTGGACGGGGCGCTCGCGCCCGTAAAGCAGAAGCATGGCTATGATCACGACGCCGTAAATAACTTGGCGTCCCGACTCCTCGATCTGCATGACCGACAGGATCGACTGAAGCAGCGTGATGAGGATCACCCCGGCGACCGTTCCGAGATAAGTACCGCGCCCGCCTAGGATGGACGTGCCGCCGAGCACCACGGCGGCGATCGACGGCAACAGGTAGGCATCGCCCATGCCCTGCGCCGCCTTGCTGGCATAGCCGGCGAGCAGAACGCCTCCGAAGGCCGATAGACCGCCCGACAGGGCAAAGGCCAGCATGACGATGCGCTGGGATTTGATGCCCGACAGGTAAACGGCCCGTTCGGAATTGCCGATGGCATAAACGGCGCGTCCGAAGGTCGTGCGGGTGAGGAGAAAGACAGCCGCAGCCCCAATGACGACCCAAACCAGCAGGGAATTCGGGATGCCGAAGGCTGTGGTTCCGGTGGCGAGAGCCCGCATGGCCGGAGAGGAAGCATCCTGCGGCGAGTATCCGCCCGTATGAACCACCATCAGCCCTTGAGCCACCGCGTTCACGGCAAGGGTGACGATCATGGAGGGGATCCGCAGGTAAGCGACACCGAAGCCGTTCACGAGCCCCAACGCTACGCCGCATAGGATGCCGAACGGGATCGCAAGAGCGGCTCCTGCCGTCCCCCATGAAGCCACGGCGGTCGACATCATGCCCCCCACGGCGACGACCCACGGAACCGAAAGATCGATCTGCCCGAGCAGAATGACGATCATCATGCCCGTGGCGATCACCCCGAGGAAGGAAGCCACCTTCAGCTGTTGGAGCAGGAACTCGGGAGAGACGAAGCTTGTCGAATAGAGGCTGCCGAGAAATAGCAACGCCAGAATGCACCCGAACGCCATCAGAACTGCCGGGTCGATGCGCCGTTTGAGTGTGCCATTCAGCGTTGACATCGATCACCCTCACCCAAACAAGTCGAGACGGTTTCGGATCTGAAACAGCCTGAACGCTCCCAGGCATACGGCAGCCAGGAGAATGACGCCCTGGAAGAGAGGCTGCCACAGGGGATCGAGATCGAAGACGAAGAGAAGGTCTCCGATGGTCCTGAACACGAATGCGCCGAAGATCGCCCCGACGGCACTGCCCGATCCGCCGAAGAGTGATACGCCCCCGAGCACCACGGCCGCGATGGAGTATAGCGTGTAGGTGTTGCCATTGGCGGCAGATGCCTCCCCCGAATAGGTGAGAAACGTGAGGAAAAGCCCACCCATGGCCGAGAGCAGGCCCGAAAGGCAGTAGGCGGCGAATTTCGCGCGGCGGACCGGCACACCCGACATATAGGCGGCGAGCTCGGAGGAGCCGACCGCATAGACTCCCCGGCCGATTTCCGAGCGGCGGAATGGAATCCAGATGATCAACACCACGGCGAGAAGCGCCACAAGGCTCGCCGGGATGCCTCCCGGAAGCTGACTGGTGAAGCTGTCGGCGAGATCCGAATTGACATCGCCGCCCGGTACCGGGCGCAGGGCCAGGGCGATACCGAAATAGATTGCCCCTGTGGCGATGGTCGCGACGATCGGCTGGAGGCGACCGTAGATGACGATGAGGCCGTTCAGCACGCCGCAGAGCAACCCCGCGAATAGAACCGCTGCCACTCCCAGGGCTGTTGCGGCCGGCGAGCCCACGACGAGCGACGATGCAAGGCAGTTCGTGAGCACGAACACCATGCCCACCGACAGGTCGATGCCGGATGTCAGCACGACGGTCGTCTGGGCCATCGCCACGAGAGCGAGCAGCACGCCCTTGTTGGCGGCCGTCGTCACGACATTGGCCGTGAAGCCGGCCGGGTGATTGCTCGCATAGATGGCGAACATGAGAATGAAGACCAGGAAGGCTAAAAGCGTCCCCCGATGCTCCCGGATACGGTATCCCCAGTCCCTCACGCGTCGACAGCCGGCATGACTCCGGCCTCCCCGGTTTCATTCGTGATGTTGAGCGCGCTTCCCACCAGGGCTCGTTCCGTGATCTCGGGACCGGCGAGCACCCGCTTGACGGCGCCATCGTAGAGAACCAGCACGCGATCGCAGCAGCCGATCAGCTCGGCATAATCCGTCGAGTAGAAGACGATGGCCGCGCCGTCATCGGCGAGCTTGCGCAGGAGATGGTAGAATTCCTGCTTGGTGCCGACATCGATACCGCGGGTTGGATCGTTGAGAAGGATGATCCGCGGGGAGACCATGAGCCATTTGGCAATCAGAACCTTCTGCTGATTTCCCCCGGACAGGGACCCGACGGGAACGGCCGTCCCATTGGTGCGGATCGACAGGAGACTGATCATCCGGTCGATGGCGGCGTTCTCGGCCGCGCTGTCGATGATACCGAACCGCGACAGACGGTCGAGCGCCGCGAACGAGAGGTTGTCACGCACCGACATGGGCAGCATCAGCCCTTCCGTCTTGCGGTCCTCGGGGATAAGGGCCATTCCGACGCCGGAGCTCTTGGCGCGGCTCGGGCTCATGGGAGGGGCCGGTTTTCCGTCGATCAGCACCTGACCCGAAACGCCACGCAGCACGCCGAACAGCGCCAGCAGCAGCTCACGCTGCCCTTGCCCGTCGAGCCCTCCGAGGCCGACGATCTCGCCGGCATGCGCATGAAGCGACACATCCTTCAGCCGGTGCGTCCAAGACAATCCTCGCGCCTCCAGACGAGGCGCCCCTCCTCCCGGCACCTCCGCGGGTCTGGGCGGAAAGACATGAGTGTATTCGCGCCCGATCATCAATTCGACGACCTCGCTGTCAGACTTGGTGCCGGCCGCATAGGTCGCGACGTTGCGTCCATTGCGAAAGACGGTGCAATCGTCGGCCAGTTCGGCGATTTCCTGCATCCGGTGCGAGATATAGATGAGCGCGAGACCTTCCGAGCGCAAACGCTTCAGGACCTTGTAGACCTTGGTGACGTCGGCCGCCGTCAGGGCCGACGTGGCCTCATCGAGAATGAGAATGCGCGGGTTGCGCGACAGCGCCTTTGCGATCTCGACGATCTGGCGCCGCGACAGGGGCAGATCCTTCACGGGAGAGAGCGGATGAATATCCTCCCCTCCTGCGCGCGCCAGCGCTTCCTCGGCGATCCGCCGCTGCGCACGTCGATCGATGAGCCCGAAACGTTTGGGCGGATGGCTGATGGCGATGTTATCCGCCACCGTCAGGTCCGGCAGGAGCGACAATTCCTGAAAGATGCAGACGATGCCGGCGTCCTGGGCGGCGGCAGGCGCAGCGAACTGCACGTCGCGGCCATCCAGCAGCATGCGGCCCTCGTCGGGTCGGATCACGCCCGACATGATCTTGATCAGGGTGGACTTGCCGGCTCCGTTCTCGCCCAGGATCGCATGGATCCTCCCGGGTTCGACCTGGAGGTCGGCGCCTCTGAGGGCATGCACTCCGCCGAAGCGCTTGGAAATGCCCTCCATGCGGAAAAAAGCCATCTCAGACCTGTCCACCCCGTGCCGGAAGGAGCGCCGCATGAATGATGCGGCGCCAGCCTCTCCGACGATCTACTGGTTCGCTTCCGACTGCCCCATGATCTCCTGCGCGGTGAAGTTGATCCCGCAGGTCGGGAAGGCATTGCCGACGAAGAAGTTGTCGGACTGATCCGGGTAGTAGTCCTGGCCTTCCTTGAAGTTCGGATATTCGACCTGCGCCAGCGGCAGCTTGATGGCCTGCGGCACGACCTTGCCGTCGAGAGCCGCGAGTGCCGTCTTGATCGCCACAGCCACTTGGGCGGGGCCGGTGCCGCCCGATGCGCATTTCAGCCCCTGGTCCGCGTATTTGGCGCAGAACTTGCGGAAACCGTTCTCCGTCTCGCCCCCGAAGGGAACGAAGGGATGTTTGGCATCGATCATCGCCTGGACGACGCCGGTATCGCCACCCTGGGCGGTGAATCCGTCGAAGTGCTTGTGAACGGCAATCGCATCGGCGGCGACTTTCTGAGCCGTCGGGTCGTCCCACTTTCCGAACACCTCGACAGTGTCCCACTTCTTGCCTGAAGCCTTGAAGACCTCCTGGATGCCCTCGTGACGATCCCGGTCCACCGATGTACCCGAGACGCCCCGAACCTCAAGAACCTTGCCGCCATTCGGGACGTTCTTCACGAGCCAATCAGCCCAGTATTTGCCGAGTCCTTTCTGATCGACGTTCACATTGATCGCGTCCTCGGTGTCCAGCGTGTTGTCGAACGCGACAAGCACGACCCCCGCGTCATTGGCCCGCTTGATTACCGGTTTGAACGCGGTCGGATTCTGGGCATTCACGATGATGGCGTCGTAGCCGGAATCGATGAAGTTGTTGACGGCGGCGATCTGCGCGGCCACGTCCTCGCCTGTGGAGACGACCTTGAACTCTTTCAGCTGGGAGGCGACATCCGGCTGCGCTGCGTAGGCCTTGGCCGTCTTGATCATCTGGATGCGCCAGGTATTGGCGATGAAACCGTTGGCAAGCGCAATCCGGTAGGGGCCCTTCTTCTGCGCGTACTGGAACATCTTCACGCTCTCGGACCAGGGTACGAAACACTTCGGATCCGAACTTTCGCCCTTCACGATCTTGGGCCCAGCCGCCTGGGCTGCCAAGGTGAAGGCACTGGTGAGCAGCAACGCACCACCGATACTTGCGATACGCCGCACACAGGAACGCGATTTCATGGCACTCCTCCCTTGGGACGATATTATTGCAAGCTTATTGTCTCAGAATTGACGTGGCAGAGTATACCTGCCACCGCTTCCTCTCATTATTTTTGCTTTGTTGTAGACTGCAAGCAAACATGCTGAATTTTAGTAGTTGATCGTATGACCACAATGCATCGACGTCAATGTTTTCGCGGGCAGGCGAAGCTTGACCTTATTCGGAATTTCCGCATCGCATGAATGGATTTGCTTTCCGTTCTTGAACGGCATCGGAGTCATCGGCCGAAATGAGTACCTCTTAAGCTCTGGAGCGGCGGCGGCTATCAACGAGATCTTGCGTCGATCTTCCAGGTCGAGCCTTGTTGGCCTTCCCTGCTATGCCACCGCATCCTCGGACGGCTTCGCCTGATGCGCCCGCAACCGGTGAAGAATGGTGCGGACATAGGCCTTGATCCGGGCCTCCTGTCCGTTCCGAAGGGTGCCAATAGCGTCGTCGGCGAAGTCCTTGGCACAAAGCGGAATGTCGGAGTGGCTGCGATCCGCCATCTCCCGCTCCCTGGTCGGCGCGATCGCTGGTTTCAGCGCGGCTATGTCAGTGAACCTGTCTGTCATCAATAAAGCGGTTGTTGGGTGGAGCAAGGATCTCAGGGCCCGTCACCCTTGATACTATTCAGGCGAACAGGAATAACCTCGTACGAATACGGGCCTGGACGGAAGGGCGATCAACCATAGTGGGAATTCGGCTGTGGCGTTATCGAGCTGCAATTCCCACCCAGATGGACCCGCCATAACCACCCTCCTCCAGGGGCATCCGTTTGCTGTCGAAAGCTCAATTAATCTGGGCTATAGTTTCAAAAAACATTCGGAAGAAGCCGCCCCGCCCCGGGTCGCGTCCGGGCTCGCACAAGAGGGAAAGGGCTGACATTCCGGAGAATAACGACAGCCTGGGAGGGAAAGATGACAGAGGGAAATCCAACAACCGTATCGGGCCAAAGGCAGGATCCGGTTATTCGCCACATCAGCATCAGCGATCTCGTGGACGCCCTTTCCGAAGGGCTCCGGGACTTCAAGGCCTATCCGGCCTTCGGGCTGCTCTTCGGGTCCATCTACGCCGTCGGAGGCCTTATCCTTCTCGCGTGCGCCCTCTGGTGGGACCTCCTGTACCTCGTTTATCCGCTCGCCGCCGGATTCACGCTGATCGGCCCCTTCGTGGCGGTCGGTCTTTATGAGGTCAGCAGGCTTCGGGAGCGCGAACAGATACCCTCCTGGCGGGCCGTCTTCGGGGCAATCTTTTCACAGGGCGGGAAGGAAATCTCCTGGATGGCCTTTGTGACGGTGTTTCTGTTCATCGTGTGGATGTATCAGGTCCGGCTGCTGATCGCGGTGTTTTTCGGCCTGCACGGCCTGCCGGCCGGATCGTTCCCCGGCATTCTGTTCTCCACGCCGGAAGGACTTGCCTTTCTGGCCGTAGGGCACGTGGTCGGTGGTGTCCTGGCGACCGTCGTCTTTTCCATAACGGTGATTTCGTTTCCGCTTCTTCTCGACCGCGAGGTGGACTTCGTCACGGCCATGATCACGAGCGTGCGCTCGGTCGTCGGCAATCCTCTCCCGATGCTGGGTTGGGCGATCTGCGTTTCGCTCCTGCTCCTTACCGCCGCTCTCCCGATGTTTCTCGGCCTTGTCGTAGTGCTGCCGGTCCTCGGTCACACAACCTGGCACCTCTACCGAAGGATCGTCGTGTAGGGTCGGGAGGCCGTTCGTGATCGAGCCGGAACCGTACAGCCAAGCTGGCGACTGGAGATGGCCGCTGCCCGGTTCGGCGGACAATATCCGGGACGCGCCTTCTGCCTATGGCGTGTCGGACCTTACGCTTGGCCTGCCGTGCCGGGGCTCACGGGAGCTTGTAATTGTGCGGCATTTTGATCGGGTTTGAGAGGGTCGTATTCGCATAATCGTGCTGCGATTATCCCGTAGGGTAATCAGCCCTCTTGAGATGCTGGCACAAGACTAAGTTAAACAAGAGCCTCTTTGCGGCTTCCCAGAGCCTTGACGCCGACCACGCTGTCCGCAACAGATACCTACGATTCGGGAGCGGGTTTCCAGACGCCACTGGCCTCCGTATCGTTTAAACAACCAGACACCTTGGCCGCTGATGCTCTTTAACTCGTTCGCATTCCTGCTCGTCTTCCTGCCTGTCTCCCTGACGATGCACTGGCTCGTCGAGCGCTTCCGACCGGAGTGGCGCTTGCCCCTCCTGCTCATTCTGTCGTTCCTGTTCTACGGCTATTGGGATTGGCGCTTTGCGCCCCTTTTGGCCGGCTCGATCCTCGTCAACTGGCTTGTCGCGCAGGTATTCCTGCAGTCCGGGCGTGGGATCCTGATTACGCTGGCCCTGACCGCAAACCTCATCGTTCTCGGAATTTTCAAGTATTTCAACTTCTTCGCCGGCATTTTCACCCTGCTTCCCGGGGTCTCGGCCCCGAAATGGGACATCGCGCTGCCGCTCGGCATTTCGTTTTTCACGTTCCACCACGTGATGTATCTCGTCGACCTGAAGGCCGGGCGCGCGCCTCGCTATGGCCTTCTCCGGTATGCCCTCTACATCGCGTTCTTTCCCCAGGTCCTCGCCGGTCCGCTCGTCCGCTGGAGCGAGATCATGCACCAGTTCGACGAGCGGCCGTACAAGCGCCCGGATGCAGCGGAGCGCTTCGCCAAGGGCCTCATGCTGCTCACCCTGGGCCTCGTCAAAAAGGTATTCATCGGAGATCCCCTGGCGGAATACGTGAACCCGATCTTCAACCAGGCCGCGACCGGCGGCACGGTCACGTTCCTGGAGGCATGGCAGGCCACACTCGGTTTTACGTTCCAGATCTATTTCGATTTCTCGGGCTATACCGACATGGCACTGGGCATGGCCCTGATGCTCGGCATCGTTCTGCCGCAGAATTTCAACAAGCCCTATACGGCGACCTCCCTCCAGGACTTCTGGCGGCGCTGGCATATGACCTTGTCCCGCTTCCTGCGCGATTATCTATACATTCCTCTCGGCGGCAGCCGGAACGGTCTCGCGGTTCAGGTGGGAGCTCTCTTCGCCACAATGGCTCTCGGAGGCCTGTGGCATGGCGCCGGGCTTACCTTCGTTGCCTGGGGCGTCGCTCACGGTGTGGGCCTCGGCGTGGGGGTGTTGTGGCGCCGGGCTGGGTTGCACATGCCTCAATGGGCAGGCTGGGCGCTCACGATGCTGTTCGTGATGTTCACCTGGGTCTTGTTCCGCGCCCCGACCTTCGAGGCCGCACTCCGCATCTATGATGGAATGATGGGGCTCACGTCCCTGGGGCATGGATTCAAATGGCGGTCCATCGTCATCGCGGCTGCCGCGGCCTGTCTCGGACCGACAGCCTGGGCCGCCATTCAGCTCACCCCGCCAAGGCGCTGGGTTGCCGTTGGTTTCGCCGCGGCACTCATTGCGGTCGTGCTCCAGATCGGCGACGCCGCGAACTATGAATTCATCTATTTCCAGTTCTGACCGACGGGACAACCTATGACCGAACAAGCGCAGCACGATGCCTGGTCCCGTTTCGCCGTCTGGGCGACATGCTCCACCGTGGGCCTCTTCCTCGCTCTCTTGGGCGCGCTCTACCTGATCGATCCTTATGATACGGGACGGTCTCCGCTCTCCGGCGAACCGCGGGTTCGCGGGCAGAAGGACGTGAACGCAACCGCCAGCGTCGGCCGAAACCCGAAATACACGGCCGCCGTGATCGGCAACTCGACCATCGCGCTTGTGAAGCCCTCGCGCCTGACGGAGCTCACCGGCCTCCCGTTTGCTCAGCTGTCGGTGCCCGGCACCCAGATCCCCGAGCAGTTGACGGTTCTGGACTGGTTCATGAAGCACCATGCCGACAATGCCAAGGCGCTGGTCATTTCGGTCAACCGCGACACCTGGTGCACGCAGGATCCCAAGCAGCCGGGCAACAATCCTTTTCCGTTCTGGCGTTTCAGCACATCCCCCGTAGAGTATTTCGGAGGGTTGTTGAGCGTCAGCAGTGTCGAGCAGGCCGGGCGTCGCTTGGGCATCATCAAGAATACCAAAACCGAGTCAGCCGCGGACGGGTATTGGGATTATGAGCCGCTCTACACGGAGGCCGGCAAAATGGCGGATCCTCATCGGCTCGAAAAGATGTTCCTGAAAGTGAACGATCAGCATGGCGACCCCAACGCCTCCTTTCCAGCCGTCGGCTTGCTCGAGCGAAAGCTCCAGACCCTGTCCGCTGACCTGTCCGTCGTTTTGGTCTTCCCGCCCGTATTCACCGCAAAGCAGCCAGAGCCGGGGACCCCACGATACGCTGCCGAGCAGGCTTGCCGAAAGCGCTTGACCGACATGGCCGCGCGGCGGCCGAATACGGCTGTCGTCGATTGGTGGCTTGATCGACCGGGAATGACCAGCCCCGATCTCTTCATCGATCAGATTCATTATCGCCACCCGATTGCGCGAGTGCTCGAAAACGAGATCGGCGCCGCCCTGCAAGCCATGCACGGGACGGAACGACGTTCGCCGCCAAGCGGCAAGCTCAGCTCCGAAAGCGTGCCGACCGTTCGCTGAACGGCCTGACCGGACGGCGCGCCTTCAGGATATGCCCGCCCCCTGTGCGGCTGGGGAGAAGCGCCCGACCAGATGGTGCCTGTCTCCAGGATACGTGATACGCGCTTCCGTCACGAACGCACCTGCCTGCCAGGTTCGGCGCTCCAGCATCAGACAGGCGGCGCCGGTCTTGATATGGAGGCACTTGGCAAGCACGCTATCGGCATTGATGGCCCGCACGATATGCTCGGCATCCGTCCACGGCACGCGCCGGAGCAGCCATGTGCCCGGAGGGTCACCGGCAAAGCGCTCCATTCCGGCCTCGGGAACCGTCGCTAGATTGATCAAACGCTGTTCATAGGCCCCGGGCACACCGTCCATCATGTGGAGCGTGGCGATGCTGAGCATCTCGGTCCCGACCGGAAGCCCCGTGCGCTGTGCGGCGGCGGCATCGATGGGCTCGATAACCCGGCGCAGGATCTTGAAGCTGTAGACGGTCCCGGCTCGTGCAGCCTCGAGGGCGAAATCCTGGATCTCCAGAACGGCGCGTTCGGTGCTCGGTTCGGCCACAACGGACCCGGCCCGTCGCCGGCGCGTGATCAGTCCGTTGGCCGCAAGGGCCGAGAGCACCTTGTTCACCGTCATCCTCGAGCAGTCATATTCGGCCATCAGCTCGTGCTCGAACGGAATACGATGGCCGGGAGGCCACTCTCCCGACATGATGCGCGCCTCGATATCGTCGCGGATGCGTTGGTAGAGATGTTTCATGCCAGGATGCGAGCCAGAGTTCGAATATAACGGGCGGTGATCGCCTCGCGGGCGCGATGTCGCCCTCCCGTCACCACGGGTTCACCGGCGACGATGACCGTATCGACCGCAGCCTTGCCGGCCACGAAGACGTAAGCATCGATCCAGCGGTCGCCCGACAAGGCTGCGAGATCCGGATGCTCCGCGTCGAGAACGACGAAGTCCGCCCGATGGCCGACATCAATGGCACCGAGAGAGCGTCCCAGGGCGCGTGCCCCGCCAGCCAGGGCGGCATCATAGAGGCTCCGTCCGGTCGATTGACCCTCGCGCTCCGCTAGGACATTGCGGGCGCGATGCTTGAGACGCTGGCTGTATTCGAACTGCTTGAGTTCTCCAGGCGCGCTGATCTCAATATTGGAGTCGGAGCCGACGCCGAAAGCTCCTCTGGCCGCGAGGAAGTCGACACCCTGGAAAATGCCGTCGCCAAGATTGGCTTCGGTGATCGGGCACAGACCCGCCACGGCACCCGACGCTGCAAGACCCTGCGTCTCCCTGGGTTCGAGATGGGTCGCATGGACAAGGCACCACCGATGGTCGACCGGAGCGTGATCGAGCAGCCATGTGACAGGACGCTGGCCCGACCATGCGACACAATCCTCGACCTCCTTCATCTGCTCGGCGATATGGATATGGACCGGCCCGCTCCCGGCCATTGCTAAAACTTCGTCCAAGGTTTGAGGCGTCACTGCACGCAGGCTGTGCGGCGCGATGCCAACCACCGCATCATCGAGGCTCGATACGGCCTTGCGCGCTCCGTCGACGAGACGATGATACATCGCCACATCGCTGACGAACCGGCGCTGTCCTTCCGCAGGCGCTATGCCGCCGAAGCCCCCATTGGCATAGAAGACCGGCAGCAGCGTGAGCCCCATGCCTGTCTGCTCCGCAGCCGCGGCGATCCGGGCTGCGAGTTCCGCGGGCTCGGCATACGGCCGGCCATCGGCGTCGTGGTGCAGATAATGGAACTCGGCGAGGGCCGTGAATCCGCCCTCGAGCATCTCCATCATGGCGAAGGCCGCAATCGCCTCGACATCGTCGGGGTCGAGGTTGCCGAGGAAGCGATACATCACCTGACGCCATGTCCAGAAGCTGTCGCCCTGCGGGCCGCGGGTCTCGGCGAGGCCGGCCATGCCGCGCTGAAAGGTGTGGCTGTGCAGGTTGGGGAGCCCCGGTAGCGCAATTCCCGCGACACGCTCCCGGCCATCGGGCGTCGCCCTTGGCTGCAAGGCCCGGATGACGCCGCGTTCGATGTCGACAGCGACATCCTGTGCCCACCCGTTCGGCAGCAGGGCGTGGTCGAGAATGAGCTTGCGTATGCCTGACACCTTCATGGTCGCTCCAAACCGTGCTCCAATGCCCCTCCCCCGGATGATCGGGGCTGGCCTGGAGCGTTGGAACGCCAGACCACCAGAGCCGATGGAATATGTCTAGACAATAATTGTTTCTCGCGCTTATGTATAGACATTAACGTCGAACGACCGGAGCAGAAACATGCGCTTCGACCGGGTTTGGTTCAATGCACGCCTTGCGACGCTCGCCCGCGACCGGGACGATCTGGGGATCGTCGAGAACGGCGCCGTCGCGGCCAAGGATGGGCGAATCGCCTTCGCCGGACCGACTGGAGACCTGCCTGCCGGATGGGACGCGGCCGAGCGGATCGATTGCGCGGGCCGGTGGATTACACCTGGCCTCGTCGATTGCCACACCCACCTGGTCTTCGGTGGCGACCGCGCCCACGAGTTCGAGCTGCGCCTGAAGGGCGCCAGCTACGAAGAGATCGCCCGTGCCGGAGGCGGCATCGTCTCGACCGTCAAGGCGACCCGGGCCGCGAGCGAGGATGCTCTCATGGCCAGCGCCCTGCCCCGCCTCGACCATCTGATCGCCGAAGGCTGCACCAGCATCGAGATCAAATCCGGCTACGGCCTCGATCTCGATACCGAGGCGCGCATGCTGCGTGCAGCGCGGCGCCTTGCCGACGAGCGCCTCATCACCGTCACCACCACCTTTCTCGGTGCACATGCCCTGCCGCCCGAGGCGAATGGCGACAAGGATGCCTATATCGACAAGGTCTGCCGGGACATGCTGCCTGCCATCGCGCAGGAGGGGCTTGCCGATGCGGTCGATGCCTTCTGCGAAGGCATCGCCTTCTCGCCCGAACAAACGGCCCGTGTCTTTGCCGCAGCCAGGGAGCTTGGCCTGAGGGTCAAGCTCCACGCCGATCAACTCTCCAATCTCCACGGCGCCCGGCTGGCCGCAGAATTCGGAGCATTGTCGGCCGATCATCTCGAACACACGGACCACGAGGGGGCCGTCGCGATGGCGAAGGCCGGCACGGTCGCCGTGCTGCTGCCGGGCGCCTTCTACATGCTTCGCGAGACGCAGGCGCCACCAGTCGCCGCGTTCCGCGAGAATGGCGTCCACATGGCGCTTGCGACAGACTGCAACCCGGGGACCTCGCCGCTGACCTCGCTGCTGCTGACCATGAACATGGGCGCAACCCTGTTCCGGCTGACCGTGGAGGAATGCATCGCAGGCGTGACCCGGGAAGCGGCCCGTGCACTCGGAAGGCTCGATGAGATCGGAACTCTCGAACCCGGCAAGTCGTGCGATCTGGCCATCTGGAACATCGAACGCCCGGCGGAGCTCGTCTACCGCATCGGCTTCAACCCGCTTCATGCCCGCATCTGGAGAGGACAGTGACTGAAACCCTCTTGCTCAATCCCGGCTCTGTCTCCTTGAGTGAGTGGCGCCGGGTCTATTTCGGCGCCGCAATCGCTCTGGATGACGGCTGCCGCCCGCAGGTCGAGGCCGGAGCCAGGACGATCGAGGCCATTATCGCCAAGGGCGATCCGGTCTATGGCATCAACACCGGTTTCGGGAAGCTTGCGAGCGTGCGCATCGGAACATCCGATCTCTCGACACTGCAGCGCAACATCGTCCTCTCCCATGCCGCCGGCGTCGGCGAGCCCCTCCCGGCTGCCGTCGTCAGATTAGTGATGGCTCTCAAGCTCGCGAGCCTGGCGCAAGGCGCCTCCGGTGTGCGCTGGTCTACCCTTCAGCACCTCGCCACCTGTCTGAGGGCCGGCCTGGTTCCAGTCATTCCCGGCCAGGGATCGGTCGGTGCCTCGGGCGATCTTGCCCCCCTCGCCCACATGACGGCTGCCCTCATGGGGGTCGGCGAGTTCTTCGTGGATGGCGTCCGGGTTCCGGCAACCGACGCTCTTTCGAGAGCGGGCCTTGCCCCTATGGCCCTTGGCCCCAAGGAGGGACTTGCCCTTCTCAATGGCACGCAGGTCTCGACCGCCCTGGCGCTCGCGGGTCTCTTCGAGGCAGAGCGCGTGTTCCAGGCCGCTCTCGTCACCGGCGCTCTTGCAACCGACGCCGCCAAGGGATCGGATGGCCCGTTCGACGCAAGGATCCAGAATCTTCGCCGCCACCGCGGACAGATCGAGGTCGCGGCCTCCCTGCGTACGCTCATGCAGGACAGCGCCATCAGAGCTTCGCATCTCACCAACGATGACCGCGTCCAGGATCCCTATTGCCTGCGTTGCCAGCCGCAGGTGATGGGCGCCGTGCTCGATCTGCTGCGACAGGCGGGCGCGACCCTTGGGACGGAGGCCAACGGCGTCTCCGACAATCCGCTCGTCTTCTCGGAGACCGGAGAGGTGATTTCCGGCGGCAACTTCCATGCCGAGCCTGTCGCCTTCGCGGCCGACATGATCGCCATGGCCCTGTGCGAAATCGGGTCCCTCGCGGAACGGCGCATCGCCATGCTAGTGGATCCGGCCCTGTCTGGGCTGCCGGCATTCCTCACGCCGAGGCCCGGCCTCAATTCCGGTTTCATGATCCCTCAGGTGACAGCAGCCGCGCTGGTGTCCGAGAACAAGCAGCGCGCCTATCCGGCAAGCGTCGACTCGATCCCGACCTCGGCCAACCAGGAGGACCACGTGTCCATGGCGACCCATGGCGCGAGACGGCTCTTGGGCATGGCAATGAACACGGCGAACGTCATCGGCATCGAGCTTCTCGCCGCGGCGCAAGGATGCGACTTTCATGCGCCGATGCAGTCGAGCGAACGTCTGGAGCGAGTCCGCGCGCTCCTCCGGACCAATGTGCCCCATCTGTACGACGACCGCCACATGGCCCCCGACATGGAGCAGGCAACGGCCATGGTGACATCCGGTGCGCTCGTCGCTGCCGTCGGCGCAGATGCGCTGCCCTTCGTGTCGGAAGCGACGGATTAGAAGCGAGGATCACATGCCTGGAACCGCCACCTCCTGGCTCTCGGTGCAGCATGCCGATGCGCCGCTCGTGGTGAGCGTGCCGCATACGGGCACGGACATTCCGCATGAGTACGAACATGGCCTCGTCTCTCCATGGTTGTCCCGCAAGGACGCCGACTGGTGGATCGAGCGACTCTATGACTTCGCCGGTGGCCTCGGCGCGACGGTGATCCGGACGTCGGTTTCCCGGACCGTCATCGACGTCAACCGGGATCCGTCCGGCGCCTCGCTCTATCCCGGTCAGGCGACGACGGAACTTTGTCCGACAACTACGTTCGACGGCGAGCCTCTCTATCGGCCGGGAGCGGAACCGACACCGGAGAGCATCGCCGAGCGGCGCGCTCGCTTCTTCGAGCCTTATCACGCAGTCCTGCGGGCCGAAATCGAGCGCCTACGCGCGATCCATCCGGCAATCGTCGTCTACGATTGCCATTCCATCCGCTCGGTGATCCCGCGCCTGTTCGACGGCACGCTATCGCATTTCAATATTGGCACGAATGGAGGGGTAAGCTGTGCTCCCGCGCTGCAAGCCGACATTGAGCGGATCTGTGCCGACACGGGCTTGATTTATGTGGTGAACGGACGTTTCAAGGGCGGATACATCACGCGCAGCCTGGGTCGCCCGGAGGCGGGCGTTCACGCCGTCCAGATGGAACTCGCATGCCGGGGTTACATGAAGGAGCCGCTCGGCCCGGTTGCCGAAGGCCAGTGGCCGAGCCCCTATGACGAGATCGATGCCGCGCCGATGCGAGCCACGCTCACCCGCATTCTTGAAACCTGTCTGACTTTTGCAAAACGCGAAGCCTCACCGAGGACGAATCCATGACCCGTATCGACAATGCCCGCGTCATCCGCGCCGCCCATGGCACCGAACTCTCCGCCAAGAGCTGGCTGACCGAAGCGCCGCTGCGCATGCTGATGAACAACCTAGATCCCGACGTGGCCGAGAAGCCGGGCGAACTCGTCGTCTATGGCGGCATCGGGCGAGCCGCCCGCGACTGGGAGAGCTTCGACCGTATCGTGGCGGCTCTGAAAAACCTCGAAGCCGACGAGACGCTTCTGGTGCAGTCGGGCAAGCCGGTTGGCGTCTTCCGCACCCATGCGGATGCCCCGCGCGTGCTGATCGCGAACTCCAACCTCGTCCCGCACTGGGCCACCTGGGACAAGTTCCACGAACTCGACCGCAAGGGTCTCATGATGTACGGCCAGATGACGGCTGGCTCCTGGATCTATATCGGTACCCAGGGCATCGTGCAGGGTACGTACGAGACGTTTGTGGAGGTCGGACGCCGGCACTATGGCGGAGACCTGTCCGGGCGCTGGATCCTGACTGCGGGCCTCGGCGGCATGGGCGGCGCGCAGCCCCTCGCGGCCACCATGGCGGGCGCTTCGTGCCTTGCGGTCGAATGCCAGGCCAGCCGCATCGAGATGCGCTTGAGAACCGGCTACCTGGATCGCCGGGTCGATACCCTGGACGAAGCACTCAGCATCATCGAGCAATCGTGCCGGGACAAAAAGCCGGTGTCGGTCGGACTTCTCGGCAACGCCGCCGAGATCTTTCCGGAGATCTATCGCCGTGGCATTCGGCCCGACGTGGTGACGGACCAGACCTCGGCGCACGACCCGATCAACGGCTACTTGCCCAAGGGCTGGACGCTGGCCGAATGGGAGGCCAAGCGCGAAACCAACCCGAAGGCGGTGGAGCATGCTGCCAAGCAGTCCATGGCCGAGCATGTGCGTGCCATGCTGGACTTCTACAAGGCCGGCGTGCCGACGCTCGATTACGGCAACAACATTCGCCAGATGGCGAAGGAAGAAGGGGTCGACAACGCCTTCGACTTCCCGGGTTTCGTGCCAGCCTACATCCGCCCCCTCTTCTGCCGCGGCATCGGACCATTCCGCTGGGCCGCGCTCTCGGGAGATCCGGAGGATATCTACAGGACCGACGCCAAGGTGAAGGAACTGCTGCCGGACAACAAGCACCTGCACAACTGGCTCGACATGGCCAAGGAACGGATCAAGTTCCAGGGGCTCCCCGCCCGCATCTGCTGGGTCGGCCTGGGTGACCGGCACCGGCTCGGTCTGGCCTTCAATGAAATGGTGGCCAAGGGTGAGCTGAAGGCTCCCATCGTGATCGGCCGCGACCATCTCGATTCAGGCTCCGTCGCGAGTCCGAACCGGGAAACGGAAGCCATGAAGGATGGCTCGGATGCGGTGTCCGATTGGCCCCTCCTCAACGCCCTCCTCAATTGCGCGTCCGGGGCGACCTGGGTATCCCTGCACCATGGCGGCGGTGTCGGCATGGGCTTTTCTCAGCACTCCGGCATGGTCATCGTCTGCGACGGCACCCCGGAAGCAGCCCGGCGGATCGAGCGCGTGCTGTGGAACGATCCGGCGACCGGCGTCATGCGCCATGCGGATGCGGGCTATGACATCGCGGTCGACTGCGCCCGGGAGCACGGCCTCAACCTTCCGAGCTTGCGCTGAGGAAACCGATGACGGTCCGGATCGTACGCGCCGCAGACCTCGTCAGGGTGCCCTGGAAGAATGGCGGCGGCACCACCGCCGAGGTCGCGGCATTTCCGGAAGGAGCCGATTTCGAAACGTTCGGATGGCGCATCAGCATGGCCGATGTGGCATCCGACGGACCCTTCTCGATCTTTCCCGGGATCGACCGGACGCTGATCGTCGTGGAAGGCAACGGGATCGAGCTCGAGGTCGGGGGAGTCTCCCACCGGCTGGACGCGGCATCCCCGGCCCTATCGTTCTCAGGCGACGACAGGACCGTGGGCAAGCTCCTGTCCGGCCCTATCCGCGACCTCAACGTGATGACGCGTCGGGGCCAGTTCTCGCACCATACCCGAATGCTGGAGGCTGGCATCACCCCCCTGTCGGAGACCACCCGCACCGCATTCATCGTAGCTCTGGGTGCCGGACTGAACGTGGCGATCGGCAGGAAGATCTGGTCCCTCCAGGCCCTCGACACATTGATTCTGGATCAGGGTCCAATCCACCCGTTGGGCGGAAAGGCGATCCTCATTGAGATCGCGCTCGCCGTTTCAGCACGGGAGCCCGATCTTTCCCCATGATGCGGAAACATATGGCAGCCACGACATGTCTATACATTTGACATCGGAACCCGGCCGTGATGCCATTCGGCCGCGTAACTGCAACGCTTGGCGGCGCAATCGACAACAACCTTCCAGAGGGCGCAGCCGGGGTTGAAACGGCAAGTCGGTTTAGGACGGAGGATGCAATGAAGGCGATAGTGGGTGGATTGGCGCTGCTGGCGCTGGCGGCGGGCTCGGCCTCGGCGCAGGACACGAAGGTGGCGATCGGCATCTCGGGCTGGACGGGCTTCGCGCCTCTGACGCTCGCGAAGGAGGCCGGGATCTTCAAGAAGAACGGCCTCGATGTCACGCTCAAGAAGGTTCCGCAGGCGAGCCGCCATCTTGCAATCCAGTCCGGTGACGTTCAATGCGCGGCCACCACAGTCGAAACCTGGGTCGTATGGAACGCGAACGGGGTGCCGACGAAGCAGATTTTCCAGCTCGACAAGAGCTACGGCGCCGACGGGATGGTGGTGAGAAACGCCATCGGCTCGATCAAGGACATCAAGGGCAAGACCGTTGCTGCATCCGCTCCCGGTACGTCTCCCTATTTCGCCCTTGCCTGGATGCTCAAGAAGAACGGCCTCTCGGTGAAGGATGTGACGGTCGTCAACATGGAGCCCGGCCCGGCCGCCCAGGCATTCATCGCGGGGCAGAACGATGCCGCGATGACCTATGAGCCCTATCTCTCCTCTGTGCGCGCTGCGCCGCAGGCCGGCAAGATCATTGCCACGACGCTCGATTACCCGATGGTGATGGACACCTTCGGCTGCACGCCGAAATTCCTCTCCGAGAACCCGAAGGCCGCGAAGGCGCTTGCAGACAGCTACTTCGAGGCGCTCGACATGATCGCCAAGGATCAGGCGAAATCCTATGAAATCATGGGCGCGGATGTGAAACAGACGGGTGAGGAATTCGGAAAGTCCGCCCAATACCTGCGCTGGCAGAATCGTGAAGCGAACAAGAAGTTCTTTGGCGGCGAGTTCAAGACCTTCTCGGCCGAGGCAGCCGACCTGCTCATGGAAATGGGCATCATCAAGCAGAAGCCCGACATGGAAGCGCTGGCGGATACCAGCTTCATCCAGTAAGGCCTGCCCTCATGGCGGCGGACCGGACGCCGGTCCGCCGCCTTTCTTTGATCCCTCCATTGTCATTCCGCCCTGCCACCTCGCGCGGATGACCGAACAGACCCCATGCATCGCCCTCTTGAACCTGTCGGCCAGGGCACGCGCATCGTGCTCGGCATCGCCTTCTTCGTCCTGTTTTTCGCAGCTTGGGCCTTCGCGACTCTGGGAGGCTACGTATCGCGCACGTTCCTTGCCGATCCGATCACCATGATGCAAGACGGATGGCAGCTTCTCACCAAATTCGGCTTCCTCACTGATATCGGCGTGACGGTCTGGCGGGTGGTGGGCGGCTTCATCCTCGCGGCCGTGATTGCGGTGCCGCTCGGTGTTCTGATGGGCGCCTACAAGCCTTTCGAGGCATTCCTCGAGCCGTTCGTCTCCTTCGCGCGCTATCTTCCCGCCTCGGCCTTCGTTC
>JBOZRS010000036.1:0-5775 GCA_050789065.1 Microvirga sp. | reverse complement strand
GGCCGAACTTTAGCGCCCACTGCCGCACCGTCTCATGACTGACCAGGATGCCTCGAGCCGCGAGCATCTCCTCGACCATGCGCAGGCTGAGGGGAAACCGGAAGTACAACCAGACGGCATGGCTGATCACTTCGGCTGGAAAGCGGTGGCGGGCGTAGCGAGAGGGACGTGACGAGGTCATAGCTCGTCTATGCCAGAGCATCCCATCATTCAGAAATTAACCTGACGGTGCCGCCGCGGACAAAGTTCGACTAGTCTGCGCCAGCCCGACTCACTTTGCCCTGGACAGCAAAATGTCCGCGACTGCGCGATGAGCTGACCCTTATACGGCCACGCTTAACGGCCGTTCCTGATCCCGAGCTGACATCCCGGCTTACGATGCTTTGATGTTGGTCCCCCAGCGGCTGTGGAGAAACCGCTCCCAGGGCGAGAACAGGATGCGGTCGGCGAGAAGGCCGATCACCACGATCACGATCATGATGCCGATCACCTGATCCATGGCGTTCAGCTCGCGCCCGTAATGGAGGAGATGACCGAGGCCGAAGCCGGTCAGGATCGTGACGTAAATCTCCGCCGCCATCAGCGACCTCCAGGCAAACGCCCAGCCCTGCTTCATGCCGCTGACGAGGAAGGGAAGCGAGGCGGGCAGGATCACCCGCGTCCATTGATGAAAACCCTCCGATCCCATGGTGCGGGCGGCGCGGGCATAGATCGGCGGAATGTTGCGCGCCCCGTTGTCGGTGGCGATGATGACCGACCATACGGTGCCCATGATGACAACGAACAGCATCGCTCCTTCCGTCTGCCCGAACCAGATCAGGGCCAGCGGCACCCAGCACACGCTCGGCAGGGTCTGGAGGCCGAGTGCGAGGGCCCCCAGGGTGTCCTCCAGGATCTGCGACCGGCTGGTCAGGAGGCCCAACGGCAGGCCGATGAGCACACCGGCCGCATAGCCGATCAGAAGCCGCTTGAGCGTGACCCAGACGGCTTCCGGGAGAGTGCCGTCGAGGAGCGCGGCCCAGATGTATTCCGCCACGAACAGCGGCGACGGCAGGAGCACCGCCGACCAGCGCCCGCTGCGCACGGCGATGTCCCACAGGCCGATGAGCACTGCGAAGAACAGAAGGGCAATGCTTAAGCGCTTCATTCGGATGCCGTCTTGTATTCAGAGCCCTTGAGCGCGGCCGCGATCCTGGAGGCATATCCTGCAAGCTCGGGGCTGTTGATGTCGCGCGGACGGGACAGGGGAATCTCGAAGATCTGCGCGATGCGCCCAGGAGAGGGCGACATCAGAACCACGCGGTCGCCCAGGCATACCGCCTCGCGCACGTTGTGCGTCACGAACACGATGGTCTTGCGGCTCTCCATCCAGATGCGCTGGATGTCATCGTAGAAGTGATCGCGGGTCATCGCATCGAGAGCCGCGAAAGGCTCGTCCATCAGCAGCACCTGCGGATCGGGGGCAAGCGCTCGCGCGAGCGCCACCCGCTGCTTCATGCCGCCCGAGAGTTCATGCACATGGGCATGCTTGAATTTCTCCAGTCCGACGAGTTCGAGGAAGTAATTGGCGATTTTCTTCCGCTCATGATCGGTCAGGTCCGAGCGTAGCTTGAGGCCAAACATGACATTGCCGAAGGCGTCGAGCCACGGGAACAGGGCCGATTCCTGGAACATCACCAGGCGCTGCCGCCCAGGCCCCTCAACCCGCTTGCCATCGGCGAGCACCTGGCCGCTGTCCGGGTTGGTCAGGCCGGCCATGATGTCAAGGAGGGTGGACTTGCCGCACCCGCTCGGCCCAACCAGGCAGACGAACTCGCCCTCGGCCACGGTGAGGGACACGTTGTCGAGCGCCTGCACCGTCGCTCGCGACGAGATGAACCGTTTCGAGACGCCGTCCACAATGAGCTTGGCCGGGAGGCCTGTCCCGAAGGCCGGACGGGACTCCATCAAGGGGTCTCGATCAGGCGCGACAGGTCGGGGGCGCCACGCATGAACCCGACCTGCTGGGCGCTGGTCACGAACGACTGGAAGGCCTCCCGGGTCACATCGGGCGTGAGGCTCATGCGGCCCCAGGCGCGGGCGACCAGGTCCGGCGCCATGTCGATGCGGAACGAAGCCTTGAGCTCCTCGCGCGCCAGACGCTGCGCTTCCTCCGGGTTCTGCCGGATCCACTCGGTCAGCTCCCGGTGGGCTGCCACGAAGCGCTTGGCCAGATCCCGGTTCTTGGCCAGGAAGCCCGCGCTCGAGACGAGCACGGCAGTGATCGCATCCTTCTCCTCCACCAGGATCTTGCCGCCGGCCTCGGACTCAAGACGCGAAACCCAGGGTTCGACCGTCCAGACCGCGTCGAGCTGCTTGCTCCGGAAGAGCGTGAGCTGGTCGGGGTTGCTGGTCGGCAGAACCTGCGCGTCGCCGCCGGTCTGGGTGATGCGCAGGCCCCCGGCGATGAGCCAGGCCCGGGCGGCCACGTCCTGCGTGTTGCCGAATTGTGGAGTGGCGATGCGCTTACCCCGGAAATCGGCCGGCTTGGCGAGGCTGGAATCCGGCTGGACCACCAGGGCCGAGCCGCCATTCACCGCGCCGGCGATCACGCGCACCTCGTCGCCGCGCGAGCGTGCATAGGCGTTGAGCGCGGGATTGGGCCCGACATAGGTGAGGTCGAGCGAGTTGGCGAAGATCGCCTCCATGGCGCTCGGGCCCGCATTGTAGACATACCACTCGACCTTGACCTCCGGCCCGAGGCGGTCCCCGAACCAGTTCTTGCCCTGCCTTTCGAGGGCGCGGGCGACGAGGGCCTGAACGTGGGTGATGTTTGGAAAATGACCGACCCGCACCGTGGTGCCCTGTGCGATGGCAGCGACCTGTGCCCCCAGGAGCGAGAAGACCAGCAACAGAAGCAATCGGAATCCATGGTGCATCGGATCAACCCCGGCGAGATCAGAGTAGCCTAGGGGCTGGCCTTTGGGCGTCAATAGATCAAAGCCGGGAATGAAATTGAGCCGACCTCATTTGCACGGTGCTAATGTCGCGTTCTGGCACCCCTGAGAGATAAGCGCCTAGTCCCCTCCAGCGCTCACGAGCCGACGTTTATTGAGGTACCGGAATCCGAAGATTCGACCCGATCCTGACCGCCCGCGACGTTCGTACCCCTCAACTCCGCTCGAATGCCACGCGTGGTCGGGTGCCGGCCGAGGCTTGACCAGCCTCGGCGGCGATGCCGCGCAGAGCCTGCTCGAAGGCACCGGCCGGCTGACCGCCGGAGATCAGCCACTTCCCGTTGATGACGATCGCCGGGACCGAGCGAATGCCGCAGGCGATCCATTCCCGCTCGGCCTCGCGGACCTCCTCGGCATAGCGCCCCGACGCCAGGACCTCGCGCGCCTTATTCCCGTCGAGACCAACCGCGACGGCCGCATCCACCAGCACTCCATGGTCCGACACGTTCGCGCCCTGCGTGAAATTGGCCTTGAACAGGGAGTGCTTCAGTTCCCGCTGGCGCCCAACGGTACCGGCCCAGTGCAGCAGGCGGTGAGCATCGAACGTGTTGTAGATCCGGCTCTCCTCCGACATGTTGAACGTGAAACCAACCTCGGCCCCGCGCGATCGGATCATCGCGCGACTGGCGGCCGACTGCTCCGCCGTGGAGCCGTACTTCTCCGTGATATGCTCCACGAGGTTCTGCCCGGCTGCGGGCATTCCCGGATTTAGCTCGAACGGCTGGAAGATGATGTCAGCCTCGACCACGTCCGCAGCCTTGGCAAGCGCCTGCTCAAGCCCCCGCAGGCCAATGACGCACCACGGGCAGGCCACGTCGGAGACGAAGTCGATCTTCAGGTGCTGGGGCATGGCGCTGCTCGTTTGGTTCGTGGAAATCGTGGGCTTGCGGGACTGCTGAATACCACAGTGTCGGGGCGTCCGGGCGATGAACCCGCGCGGCGCCAGTACAATTTCAGGCGATCCCTGCCGTGGGCCCGCATCTTCGACGAATGAGGCGCCAGGCCTCATCCTGCGTTATAACCGTCCGGCAACGGGGTTCGGCGCTTCCGGATGCCCATCCCGCGGAGGTCAGGAGCAGCAGGAATGAGCGATCCATCCGATTACGTGCCGCCGAAAGTCTGGACCTGGAACAAGGACAGCGGCGGGAGCCCCGTCACAAGCCGCAACCGCCCGACCGCCGGAGCCACGCACGAGAAGGAGCTGCCGGTCGGCCGTCATCCGTTGCAACTCTATTCGCTGGGGACGCCCAACGGCCAGAAGGTCACCATTCTGCTGGAGGAGCTGCTGGCCCTGGGCCATTCCGGCGCGGAGTACGACGCCTGGCTGATCAGGATCGGCGAGGGCGACCAGTTCGGCAGCGGCTTCGTGGCGGTGAACCCCAACTCCAAGATCCCCGCCCTGGTGGACCGGAGTGGCACGAAGCCGATCCGGGTCTTCGAGTCCGGCGCGATCCTGCTCTACCTCGCGGAGAAGTTCGGGGCCTTCCTCCCGAGCGAGGCCGGCCCGCGTGCCGAATGCCTGTCCTGGCTGTTCTGGCAGATGGGAAGCGCACCCTATCTGGGGGGAGGCTTCGGGCATTTCTACGCCTACGCGCCGCTGAAGATCGAGTATGCGATCGACCGGTTTGCGATGGAAGCGAAGCGGCTGCTCGACGTGCTCGACCGGCGGTTTGCGGACACCGAATACGTGGCGGGGCCTGAGTACACGATCGCCGACATGGCCATCTGGCCGTGGTACGGTGGCCTGGTTCAGGGGCGGCTGTACGAGGCAGGCGAGTTTTTGTCCGTACAGGGCTACCGGCACGTCCGGCGCTGGGCCGATGCGATCGGCGGCCGTCCGGCCGTCGCGCGCGGGCGGATCGTGAACCGCACCTCGGGCGAGCCCTCGGAGCAGTTGCACGAACGGCATGACGCCAGCGATTTCGATACCATGACCCAGGACAAGGTGGTCGCTCAGGGGTAGCAATCCGGGAGGGATGATCACCTACTGGCAGATGCGGTAACGGTCGCTGGATCCGTGGTGCTCGATATCGACATGGAGGTGATCATGATGCGCCTCGTCCGAACCGGGACCGAGGATCGTCGTGAACCATCCGCAGGCCGCTGTCCGCAGGGCCGCGAGCGCCGGATCGGGCGCGGTGTTGGGTTCAGGCTTGATCCGCAGGATCGTTCCGTTGGCGAGGTCGAAGCCGGCGATGTCGATCGCGAGCCCTTGCGCATGGGCCGAGAGCTTGCCTGTCGCCGCCCCGTTCCGGTTGCGGCACTCGAAGCCGGGGCCGGTCTGGACGGCTTTCAGGTCGCTTCCCTTGATGCCCGCGACGAGCGGAGCCACGAGATCGCCGATCCAGTGCCCGAACGGTCCGGCGAAACGGCAGGCCAGGATCGGCTGATTGGCCAGCCGGACAACCGTCTCGGGCTTGGTTGGAACCGGCACGGCCTTGAGCCGCACCGGCGCCTCGATCCGGCAGAGGTCGTTCGAGACCTGGGGCGGCATCGCAGGCTCGATCTCGAACCCGGCCGTCTTCAGGTCGGCCAGGCAATCCTCGGCTGCCGGGACATCTGGTGGCGCTTCCGCCGTCGGCGCCGGCGGAGCTTGAGGCCGTGGGGCAGGGGGCGTCACGGGAGCAGGGGTCTCGATCGGCCGTGGAGGCGGCAGAGGTGGCGCAGGCTCGGCCAGGGCGACTTGCTGGGCCAGGGCGCCTTGGGCCATCAGCACGGGAATGGCCGCCGCGGCGGATCTGATCAACATCGGCTCCTCCGGCCCCCCGGAGAACTAACG
>JBOZRS010000035.1:0-45208 GCA_050789065.1 Microvirga sp. | reverse complement strand
TCCGTGAAGCTGACCGCACCGTCCGCCAGAAGGCGGATCGACTGCAGGACCGCGTTCACGATTACCGGCTTGAACACGTTGAGCTCGAAATGGCCCTAGGCGGACCCGCTCGATGGCGTTGTCCTTGAAGACCTCGACGGCTCGCGCCATGGCGCCGATCTCGTCGCCCCTGGCCGCCCCTTCGATCTCGACGCTGAGGTCACCGGCGGCCAGATGCCCCATCACGTTCGTCAGGGAGGTCACAGGCCGCACGATGCGCCCGATCACGACCCACAGGCCGAAGATCGTGACCAAGCCGCTCACCACGAGGATGGCCGCGGCCCATGCGATCTCCCGGCTGGCTGCGGCGAAAGCCTCCTGCGCGGCCCGATCGGCTGCTCCACCCAATTCCTCCCCCAGCGCCAGCACGGTGTTGATCGCCGCCGTCGCCTGACGGATCCACTCGTCGCTGCTGATGGGATAGGTTCCGATTTCTGCGCCTTTGAGGACCGCCTCGCGGGTTTTCTGAAAGGCGTGGAGATAGGCCTGATCGACGGTGCGAACGGCTTCGACCACCGAAGGCGCCAGATCGGACCGCAGCAGCAGCGGCTCAATGCCGGACCAGGCTGCCTCGATCCGCCCTCTCTGGCGCGCCTGCAGGCGCAGGTCTTCGCTGGAGGCGGTTCTGCCGTTACCGATCCAGCCGGCCAGGAGCGCCCGCTCGCGTCCTGCATATTCCGCCATGTCGGAGACGAATGCCCGCACGTGCACCAGTTGCGCGATTCCGGCATCCGTGGGCTGCCTCAGAACCTCCAGCGAGGTGCTGACCGACCTGACCTGCTCGATCAGAGCCGTGATCGTCGGCGCGAAGTCCTGCACGACGTCTCTCGGCCGTTCAAGCAGCCGCTTCGACAGGCTGTCGTCCACGCGGCTCCGAAAGGCCTTGAACCGGGCATGAGCCTGCTCGACGGCTCTGAGAATGTCCCGGCTTTTCTCGGCGTCCGGCAGGATGTCGAGCACCGCGACCGCGTCGCCGAACGCCCTGTCGGCGATGGCTCTCTGTCTCTCCAGCTCCTGCCGATACTCCGAGGACGGAGCCTGCATCGAGCCCAGGGCGTTGACTGTCAGGCCGCGTTCGCGCGCAAGGCTCCCGGCAACCGCCAGCAGCCGTTCCTCTGCCCGATTGGTCTGGAGGAAGAGAGCCGCATCCTCGCGCCTGTTCCAGGCATCATAGGTCCTCATCCCCGTCGCGAGCAGCGCCAGCGCCGCAACGGCTAAGATAACCACAGGCAACAAAAAACGTATCTTCTTGAAACCACGCATTTTGAGTCTCGTTTCATTGCTGAACGAGGCAGTATACTTGAAGTATTTATTTAGTATTAATTCCTGCAATAACTTATATATTCGCAAATATACTACAAAACAGAAATAACCGCATCTCAATGAAGAGATGCGGCGACTTCAAGTGAGAAGTCTAGGAGTCCTGAGAAAGCAGCCTTGCCGTGACGGCGGCCACAGTGGCTACTGACCACGCCTTGACCGTTCGTTCTTTGAGCTGACGCAAAGATCGGCGGCATTGACCATTCGCTCTGCCGCCTTCACGGCTCGATGGTCAATGCTACTCTCCTGCCTGGCGCCATTGTGACGATCACCACGCTCGGTGACCTTTGACACGGGCGGGTCAAGGCACGCGCATGCAGGTGAGAATGCAACCTGAAGAGATCCAGTGCGATCACCCCCATGAGGCCGTTCCCTTCATCATCCAGCGGCTCGGCCTGAAGAATATCGAACCTCGTCTCGTCCGAATCGAAGGAACTATGCTTGCTGGAAAGTCCAGTCTTGCCCACCCTCTAACTGAGGCACTTGGGGCCACCCGGGTGGCTGCGGACTGCTTCGAGGCTTTGCGAAGCGAACATGGCCTGGGCCGTTACCGCGAGGCTCTTCGGAACGCGCTTTCTACGCACCAACGGGTGGTCACGGACTCAGTGCGCCTTGAAGAGATCGCCCCCGAACGAGAGTTTGGCTGTGGGTATCGTGTCTACGTCAAGCGTCTGAGAATGCTGCTTGGAGAGCGAGGCGATCATTCAGACCATGCTTACTCTCATCGCTGCCGGAGTGCCCTCGCTCCCGGTCCATGACAGCCTCATCGTCCCGGCAAGTGCCCTAGACCGTGCTGTTGCTACCCTGACTTCTTCGTACAAGGAGGTGGTGGGAGTGAAGCCTGTGATCGAGGTCAGTGGGGAGAGGACCGACCAGAGAGCATCAACCCTGGACACCACATAGAGGATCGCTGAGGGCTTACTCATAACGATAAGCCAACTGAACTGCTGGCGTGAAAAGAACTTGTGCCACACTACGCATTGCTCAAGACCGCTACGGCGTAGGTGCATGGCGCAGCACTCTCGTTCTTGAACACGCAGTCGCTCGGCGGACCCAGTTCGAGACAGTCCCCCTCCTCCATCTCGTGACGGGCTGAGCCCTCCAGGAAGACAAGGGAGCCACTCAGGACCCAGATCAGCTGCCGCATAAACGCATAGGCGGAGGCGGGCATCGGGATTTCGGTCCCGGGTGGAAGTTCGACCTGCACCAGATCAAGCGGCAGATCAGAGCGCGGCGAGACGTGCCGCCGCACGTATCCGGAGTGCGGATCAGTCCAAACCGGCTGATCCCCCCTTCGCAGCAGACGCCCCTCTTGCATCTCCGCCCGCGCCATCAGGGTCGACATGCTCAAGCTGAACGCCCCGGACAGCCGTGCCAGCAGCATGGCAGTCGGAGAACTGTCGCCGCGCTCGATTTTGTGGATCATCGCCCGCGACACCCCAGACTTCTCAGCCAAGTCACTGAGCGACCACCCCCGCGCTTCCCGCTCAATCCGAATGCGGGCACCAATGCGTTGATCCAGACTATCCATTTTAGTAGACATTTGTTCTATTATGTTGGACGATTTTCGGGACGCAAGCACTATGCACATCAGAGACGCCGAAGCGAAAGACATCGACGGGATTGTGGCCATCTACAACGATGCGGTGGCGAATACGACCGCCATCTGGAATGAGGTCACGGTCGATGCAGCCAACCGGGCCGCTTGGCTGGCCGACCGGCAGCGTCTGGGCTATCCGATCCTGGTGGCCGTGGACGAGACGGGAGCCGTTCTCGGCTATGCCTCCTTCGGCGACTGGAGAGCTTGGGACGGCTATCGGCATACGATCGAACACTCGGTCTACGTCCACAAGGACCAGCGTGGCGGCGGCATCGGCAGAGCCCTGCTGGCGGAGCTGATCGACCGAGCCCGCATCCTCGGCAAGCATGTCATGGTGGCCGGGATCGAGGCCCGAAATGAGGCGTCGATCCGGTTACACCACAAACTCGGCTTCGAGACCGTCGGACATCTCAAGGAGGTCGGAACCAAGTTCGGGGCATGGCTCGATCTCGCGTTCCTGCAACTGACGCTGGACGGGCGCACCGACCCGGATGGTCCCACCCCATGAACCCATCTCTCACGATTGTTCTCTTGGCTGTGGCCGGTGTGGCACTGGTCGTGCAGAACCTGCTGATGGTTCGCATCACGGAGACCGTTTCGACGGCGATTATCACCCTGGTGATCAACTCCAGCGTGGGCCTCGCCCTGCTCTTGGCAGTGCTAATGCTACGCAATGGTATGAGCGGCCTCACCGAAGCGATCAGTGCCGTCCGCCCTTGGGCCGTCTTGCCGGGATTGTTGGGTTCCTTCTTCGTCTTTGCCGGGATCATGGGCTATCAAAGGATCGGGGCCGCCTCGACCATCGCCATCCTCGTGGCGAGCCAGCTCATCGCCGGTCTCCTCGTCGATGCCAGCAAATCAGATGCACCCACTCTTCAGGCCAATGCGTTCCCACTCCTTGGAGCGGGGCTTCTCGTCCTGGGTGCCTTTCTGATTGCACGTCGGAGCTTTTAGGAACAGCCCATGTCGCAAAAGCCATCTCCTGCGAGCCAAGGACACAACGGTGGCCCACCGCTCGATGACCTGCTGCCCGAATGGGGTGAAGGTCCCATCGGCAACTACTTCTCCTGGAAGGCAGCTCACAGGGCGGCCTGGAAGGTCATCCCGGTGGAGATCGCCATCAGAAGGGCGCAAAAGGCGGCTGCCTTGGGTCTGACCTACGAGGAATACACGCTCGAAATCCTCGAACGTGGTCGCTACCTCCAAGCCACCGACACAAAAAGGATTGCCGAGATCAGATCGCGACGGATGGATGGCCTGACGGACTGAAACTGGACTAACTATTGGATGGTGTCTGCCGCGTATCGAAGCATCGGAACCCTTTTCTCAGGACCCTTTTCGATTACGCCAACGCCGTGAGGGGAGTTACTGTAGGCCCAGTGCTACCAACAGGGCTACCTGCGGTGCTACCGAAGGCCACGCCCCGCCGTCAACACACTGATTTTCCGGATGTTTTCCCCACGTTGGGAAGATGGCTGGGGCGCCAGGATCCCCAGCTGACCACCCGCCCCTCCGGTAAGCCCCTGACAATCAACAGGAACCCGCCTGCGGCCTTGCGGCCTGTGTACCACCAACCGGGCCCATGGCCAAGCCCCACCCGGGGATGCCGCGGCGTCCCGGACACGCTCTCACCCACGCTCGCCTCCGGAGGAAAAATTTCGCCACCGAATGGCGCAGGCCCATCCTGTTGGTGCGCACTGATGTCCCGGATGCCTGCGCCGCGCGCCGGCCCGACGGCGGACGCGCCGTTCGGGCCCGGGGTGGTCAGGCAGGATCGGATAATCCGACCGTGAGGAATGCGCGCCGCCCCCGGAAGAGCCGCCTGCGCGATCCAGCCCCTTGCCGAGCACCAGCACGGTCCGGCCGAGGAAAAGATGACAGAGGATCCGGCACGATCTTCCGCTGCGAGATGAGCCGTGCATGGAGCCCTACCCCCTGGGCTGCTATTGCCGCCGGACAGGCCCGCGGTTTTCCGCACGATGCTCTCGTCGAAGAAGCAGGCTCCGGATCGATCCTAATGAGCCTCACGAAGGTGGTGTAACATAGGGCAGTGTCGATCCTCGTGAGGAAGTGCGCGATGGATGACGACATTGGGCGCCCGACGCATCTGACATCCGGGCCGATGGAGGAGCGGCGTCCGGCAGGCGCGACGCTGCT
The DNA here is from genome assembly GCA_050789065.1 of Microvirga sp. GTDB lineage: Bacteria > Pseudomonadota > Alphaproteobacteria > Rhizobiales > Beijerinckiaceae > Microvirga. The sequence goes on along the minus strand of JBOZRS010000035.1, from coordinate 40,092 downwards.
GCGCCAGGGGCGGCTCTCGCAGACCCAGATCGCCCGCAAACTTGGGGTCAGCCGCGTCAGTGTCTGCCGCTAGGCCGCACCCCTCGCCCAGGAGGGCCCGCGCGGCCTGGAAGCGTGCCTGATTCCGGGGTGGGTACCCCGCCTCGATGAGAAGGCCTGGGCTCGTCTGGGTCGGCTCCTGGACCGGGGCGCCATGGCGGCGGCCTTTGCCACCGAGCGCTGGACGCTCAAGCGCATTGCCGCCCTGATCGAGCGCGAGTTCGGGGTCCGCTATCACCCGCGTTATCTGGAGCGGCCGCTCAAGGCGCACGGCTTCAGCGTGCAGCGCCCGGCCACACGGGCCAAGGAGCACGATGAATTCGGGATCGCGGGCTGGCCCAAGCGGGCCTGGGTGGTGTTGAAAAAAGGCGTGCCGGGAGCACCAGACCCTGGCCCTCTGGGACAGGACCGGCCACAGCTTCCACGCCAGGGCGGGCACGACCTGGCGCGGCGCGGCTTGACCCCGCGGCTGCGGCGGGTGAACCAGCCACGCGAGGTGTCGAGCGTGGTCGCGGTCACGCCCGACGGCCGGCCTTACGCCCGCCAATTCCGCACCAGCGTCTTGAAGACCGTGATCTCGGCTCTGCGCTCCTTCCGAAGACAGACTGGCACACCGCTGCTGGTGGCCCGGGATCGGCTGAATGCCCACCGCTTGCGAGCAACCCTGAACTTCATCACAGCCACCCGCAGGACTTGCGGTGGCTTCCCTGTCGGCCTACGCGCCTGAACTCGACCCGGAGGAGCAGTGCAATGCCCTCGTTAAACGAGCCATGGAGAATGCCCTGCCCGGATCAGTCGCCGATCTCCACCGTCTGGCGCGGCGCGGGTTCTGTCGCCTGCAGCGCCAACCCGAGATGATCGCCCGCTTCTTTCGGCACGCAGGTCTCTCGGTTGCAGGATTTTCGTGAAGATCATCAAAGTGCAAATCCACATTCGGGTCCGGCGCCCTGGGACAAGAAACAGCCCCTCACATGCTCTCGTCCGCAGGCGAAAGGGCTATTCTTGGACCCACGTCAAGACTGCTGAAGATGAGCTCCGATCAGCCGTGTCGGCAATCGCCCTTGAGTGGTTGCCAAGGGCAGAGAAAACTGATTTTTTGTTTAGAAGGAGTGCTGTATGTCGCACGATCACGAAATGAAATTTCGCCCTGAGAGCATCATCGCTCAGATTCAGGCACAAAGTCTTTTAACCGAAGTATTAATCAGTGGCATCTGTAGCCAGCTTGATCTTAGCCGAACTCAGCTCATTAGCAATCTTGAGGTCGCCCACAGCGAGCTTGCCCACGGGCTGGGCGAGAGCCATGAACTGACGATCGCCTTTGAGAGGCACGTTTCTAGTTTAAAATCCCTGCTTCTCATGTCCCAACTGTCGGCAGTGCATATTTTGGAGCGCGAGAATACCCGAAACCCCAAAGATAGTGGTGACCCTCCTCCTTGACCGGCGCGATCTCGGGCAAATGGGCAAGACAAGTCACCGCAGTGATCGCCGGCGGCAGTTTCCAGGACGGCGGCGAGGTCTCCTCCAAGCCAGACCGCAACGTGGCCTGATCGGACGATCACCAAAACCCGGTCCAGCGCACACGCTCACGCATCACAGGCCCCGACTGCCGGCAGCAGTCGCCAAGCGCGGCCCCGTCGATCCGACACCATCATCGCCACTGCGGGCATAGATATCCTCAATGCGCACGATATCATCCTCGCCCAAATAAGCGCCTGATTGGACCTCAATCAGGTTGAGCGGAACTCGTCCGGGGTTCTCAAGACGGTGAATACACCCCAACGGCAGATAGACGGCTTCATTTTCGCGCAAGAGGATGTGCTCGTCATCGCGTGTCACCAATGCCGTTCCGTTGACTACAACCCAATGTTCGGCTCGGTGGTAATGCTTCTGCAGAGAAAGCTTTCCTCCCGGGGCTACCGTGATGCGTTTAACCTGGAAGCGCTCCCCCGTGTGCAGGGATTGGTAAAAACCCCAGGGCCGATGAACGCAGGGCGTTTGAAACGCTGCATTGTGACCAACTGATTTCAGCTGCTCGACAAGCGTCTTTACGTCCTGGTCACGGCTCCTAGACGTGATCAGGACGGCATCCGAGGTTGCAACAACGATCAGATCCTCAACTCCGATCGTCGCCACAAGCGGCCCGTCGGATCTGACGTAGGAGCCCGTTGTGTCAACTGTCGTGACATTACCCAAGGCAGCAGTGTCATTGGGATCCCGTTCGGCGATCTCCCACAAGGCCGACCATGCCCCAATATCAGACCAACCGCACTCGGTTGGCACGACAACCGCCCCGGCTGTTTTCTCCATCACGGCAACATCAATGGAAATGTCAGGCGCTTGCCTGAAGGCAGCGGGATCCAAGCGCAAGAAGTCGAGGTCAGTGACAGATCGATCAACTGCCGCCGCGCACGCCTGCAGCAATTCGGGTTCCAAGCGCTCCAGTTCGTCCAGGAACCTGCGCGCTGGCAAGAGAAATATGCCACTGTTCCAGACATATTCATCCGAAGCCAGATAGGCTTGAGCTCTCGGCAAATCAGGCTTCTCCTCGAAACCTAACATGCGTCGGGCACGGCTATCCTCGAACGCCTCTCCACAGTGAATATACCCATATCCTGTAGCCGGTTTTGTTGGGGTGATCCCGAAGAGAACGAATGCACCTTTCTTCGCAGCGACCCACCCCGCCTCAACAGCGGCATGGAATGCAGGCACATCTCCAATCCTGTGATCGGCCGGCATCAGCAAGATAATGCTTTCGGGATCCTGACGGCTCGCGATGAGCGATGCAACAGCTGCCGCAGGTCCGGTGTTGCGGCCGAATGGCTCCAGCACGACATTGGCATGCCTGCAGCCGACAGCACGAAGCTGCTCCGCGATGATGAACCGGTGTTCAGCGCTCGCGACAACCAGCGGATCACCGAACATGGGCGAGGCTGTCGCCCGCAGCAGGGTTTGCTGAAGAAGGCTTGCCTCCCCCAACAATGGAAGGAGCTGCTTCGGATAGGCTTCACGGGACAATGGCCACAGTCGACTGCCTGTGCCGCCTGAGAGAATTACCGGAATGACTTTGCCCATGGGAACGTCACCTGCTCATTCAAAGACTGCTGACCCCCGAAGCTTCGACAACCTGCGACCTGCAGCCTCATCATGAGACAGCTGCCCGAGTGCGTCATGGATATGCGTGACGTGGTCAGATGCTACGACCCAAGGACGCTAAAGAAGCTTGCATCAGGTCTCTGCATGTATTCTCGGCTCCGCATCCACAAGCCTAAACTCTGGATGTGAGCACACAATAGCAAGTAAATGACTTCAATTTCACTTAAATTTTGCACCCCTAACGAAGTAGATCCTGTTGGCGCTTCAATTGTTCGCACCTGGAGGCGTCTCTCTCGTCTTCACGAGGAGAGGCCGTGCTGCATCGAGGCACTTCGGACCGGCGATCTCGTCAAAGCCATAAGCGGCCAGGCTTGGCCCATCAAATTCATTGGTCGTCAGAGCTTCAGAAGGAGCGCACCTCCTGGCCCGTGTCCGTAGTGCCAATTCGCGTAACCCATGGAGCGCTTGCTGAGCCGACACCGCGCACGGATCCCTACCGACCATCCGCGTCCTTTTCCTTGACGGGATCCTGATCCCTGCAAAAGTGCTGGTAAATGGGATTTCGATCACTCCCGATCTTCCTGATGAGCGGGAGGTGATTAACTATTTTCACATTCTGCTCAACACCCATGCGGCCCTTCGGGTCGCCCCAAATGATACGTCGGCCGGAGAACGGGGACATCGGAGTTGATCCCGAAGGGGATCTACTTTGGATCCGATGTCTAGTACCTTGGGTCCGGTGCTCTAGTACCTTTGCTACGCTCCTACTCACTTTCAATATAATAATCCTGATACTAACATATGTGAAAAATCAGATTTTCATATGTTTGGTGGAGGTGAGCTGGCCAAAGTGTGCGTAGTGAATGGCCAGCAATGGTAGGCGAGTTAGGACATTTACTATGAAAGTAGACAAAGTTAGCCGCAGGACGCCCCTGCGCAGACTCGAAAGCAACATCGTTCTAATCGACAGCCGAACTCTGGAGCGTGAATGTTTCGTTCGAGGTGTAGGTGTGGTGGAGCCGAAGACTCGGATCGTCGCCTACGCCAATGTTTCTGGTTGGGACGAGGCGGGCTGTTCTGCGTCGAACGTGAGCGCCGTTTTGTATAACGTCGAAGGGCGAAGGATTGCCGAAGCGGATGTGCGGGCTCAGATCGCGCGGACCAAGGAGATGGCGTTTCCCACGCCGGTTTTCGTTTTATCGCCGTTCGAAGATCTTTCTGAGATGTTCGCCGCCCTTGACTGCGGCGCTTCGGGCTTCATTCCTGCGAGCCTCGGAATCGAGGCCGTCCTCATCGCAATCCGACTCGGGTCGGCCAGCGGAATCTTTCTCCCGGCAACAAGCGTTCAGGCGCTGCGCGATGCAGTTGCGGCAACCCGCGGCATTCCCAACGTTCCAAGCCAGTTCACACCGCGACAGGCGGCCGTCGCCGAGGCGCTCCGCCGCGGCAAGTCCAACAAGCTTATCGCTTACGAGCTCAACATGTGTGAGAGTACGGTCAAGGTTCACATCCAGAACATCATGAAGAAGCTTGGAGCCAAAAATCGGACTGAGGCGGGCTTTAAGCTCAGCGCGAGCTTGATGCGGAAGAGTTCCGAAGTCACGCTGGAGCCACCCGTCTGAAGGAGGCGGACTGCGGTCTCAAGCGCCGTCGCACATGCCAGCCAAGTAAGCGATGCCGGAGATGCGGGCGTGCCATTCGCTCTGAGCCTGGCTCCCAAGTGAACAGCTTGCCGGCGCAAAGCGCCACAACGAGGCAGCGGTGACCCGAGCCAGGTCCAGCCGCCCATCCTGATGCGACTCCCAATGTGTCTCTCGGCGAGGGATCCGTCGCACCGCACCCCGCTCGTTTGGTCGAAGGGACTGCCGCACAGGAGCACGGGTGTGTTCGAAGCGCCTGTGAGGAGCCGAAGGGGATCGGGCATTCGGCGGAGGGCGCTCCTCCCAATTGACGAGGCAGACCGGGTTGATCCTGTGCTGAAGCAGCGTCCTGCTCGATACCGCCAGCCAGGTTGCCGGCGATGGATGAAGCGAGACAATGAATATGCCGGAGCGAGAGCCCCTCGTGGTCCACATGGTTTCAGGGCGTCACGCCAAGCCGCAGCCCCCGGCAACGGCGATCAGATCGCGCGCAGTATTCGCGCTCCTCCCGCCCAGAGTACGGCTCACCAAACGAGCGCTTGTCGCCTGGATTTCGGGCGAGCCCGAGATGCGCATTCTGTGCAATCTATGCCGCGGGGATGAGTGGGCGCTCGACATCGGCGCCAATTATGGCGTCTACTCATGGCACCTCCGACGCCGGGCGGCTGGTGTCATTGCATTTGAACCACAGCCACTCCTCGCCGGCTTTCTCCGACGTGCCCTCGACGAGAGAGTCCGGGTCGAACAGGTGGCGCTCTCGGACAGCGATGGTGAAGTCCTGATGCGGGTGCCCCACGACCGAATGCAGGATGGCCGCGCCACGATTGAACAGGAGAACACCCTCGCCGGCCTATCGAGCGAGGAGATCCTCGTGCCTCGCCGCCGGCTTGACGATATGGTCCAGGCGAATGGAATGGCCCCGGTCGGCGTCATCAAGATTGATGTCGAGGGCCACGAGCTTTCAGTCCTGCGGGGTGCGGAGGCGGTGCTACGGCACAACCGGCCGACGCTCCTCATCGAGGCTGAGGAGCGCCACCGTCACGAGGCATTCGGCAGTGTCGAGCGCTTTCTCGCACCGCTCGGCTACCATCCCTATATCCACCACGACGGAGGCTTGCGACTGCTCGACCGGAGCGCGTCTCGGGGCCTGTCAGGCAATTTCTTCTTCGTTGCACGCCCGCAGCTTCTAGACAGAGTGCTGCGGCCTTGAAAGCGCAGGCCCCGAATGGCTTCACAACTGCCGCAGCGGCGGCCCTAGGACCTGACCAAGCGATGTCGGACATGCCAATCCGGATCCGCACCGGCCACAGCTACCATATCCCCTTTACGATCACGCTTGGCCAGCGCAATGCCCGCTTCGTCGGCCGCGCACTGACGCCGCTTGCGCGGTATCTGCGCTGGTTCCCGTGGGCCGATGCGGTGTCTTTTCTGCCCGAGCCGGGCTTCGATGCGATCCACAGCTGGAATACCGTACCGCTGCTGACCCGCCGCCCCTTCATCACCACCTTTGAAGACTACATGCCGCGCACACCGGACGATCGGCGCATAGGCTGGTACGAGCGGGCGCTTCGGAACCGTCTGCTCAGCGGTCGCTGTATCGCCCTCATTGCCACCTCCCAGTATGCGCTTCGACAGTTCCGCCACCAGCACCGGGATTTCGAGCTGCTTCCGCAGCTGTTAGCAAAGACAGAACTGCTTTATCCCGTGGTCCCGGCGCGCCGAGCCGCCCCGAAGACGCCCTCGCCCGATCGGCTGAAGTTGCTGTTCGTCGGGCGCGACTTCATGCGCAAGGGAGGACCTGTGTTGCTGCGCGCCCACGCCGGCCTGCGCGCGCGCGGCGTACCGGTCGAGACGGTGATTGTCTCCTCGCTGCAATGGGCACCGGATGACTATGTAGGGCCACCCGACGCCGCCTATGTGAAGGACGAGCTCCGCGGCCTCGCGCAGGAGGGTGTCATTCACCACCGGGCCCTCCCCTCTACGGCGGTTATCCCACTGATGGACGCCGCCGACTATCTGGTGTTCCCGACCTTTCACGATACCTTCGGCTTCGTTTCGCTCGAGGCAATGGCCGGCGGGACGCCAGTGATTGCCACCAATACCTGCGTGATGCCGGAAATCGTGACTCCAGGCGAGAACGGCTTCCTTCTGCCCTTTGAAAACGACGCCATCGGGAAGTGGCGTTGGCTCTATCAGCAGGCCGACCCCTCCTATGGGGATGCGTATAGCCGTACGACTCACCGGCTCGCGGCCGACCTCGTCGAGCGGCTTGCGATCGCATGGGAAGAGCGGAACAGCTACGAGGCGCTGAGCGCCGGCGCGATCAAAACGGTGCGCACCCGCTTCGACCCCGCCATCCCCTGCGCCAGGCTTGAAACCCTCTACGAGCGTTTCCGTGCAATGTGACGAACCATGCCCCGGGGCCGCGGAACCCAGCCCGCCTGAGGGCCCGTACATACTCATGAGAACGAGGTTACAGTATGAAAATCCTGATCTCCGCGTTCGACTGTGCTCCCGGCTATGGCTCCGAGGCTGGAATTGGATGGAATTGGTGTACCCACTTGGCTGCATACAACAGCGTCTGGGTAATAACCAAGGAAGCTAACCGAACACATATCGAAAGTCTCATAAGCCCCGGCAGTTCCGCAAATCTTACTTTCATCTACGTTCCGACAATGCGTGTCTCCGCTGCCATGCGGCGGCTCTACGGGTTCTGGTACCTCGTTTACCTGGACTGGCAGAATCGGATCCTACCAATCGCCCAGCAACTCGATAAAAGTATTGATTTTGACGTTGTGCACCACGTGAGCTGGGGCAGTCTCCAGCTCGGCTCTAAGTTGTGGAGATTGGGAAAGCCGTTCTTTTTTGGTCCAGTCGGCGGTGGGCAGACCGCTCCCACGCAGTTCAAGAACTATTTCGGAAACCAGTGGCGCTACGAACTCCTGCGGAACTTCGTGGTTCACCGCCTTTCAGGTGCCGCCTTCGGAGCACGTCGCGCAATCGCATCGTCCTCGGCAGTTTTTGTGACCAATAGCGACACGGAAACTCTAGTCAGAAGGCTTGGCGCATCGCGGGCCTTACTCCTGTGGGACAGCGCAGTCCCAGACGGCTGGCTAAGAGAGCCAGAAGAAGTGCTGGCGGCAGATCCTGACCAGCCACTCAAAATCATCTGGGTTGGAACGCTGATAAGACGCAAGGGCGTAGGGCTGGCACTCGACGTCATGCAGGCCATTCAGAGCAAAGCAAACGCCATCCTTACGATTGTTGGCGACGGTCCCGACATGCCCTGGCTGAATGCGGAAATTCGCCGCAGAGATCTTGTTGGCAGGGTGAAAGTGATGGGTCGCATTCCTTGGTCTGCGGTAAGGAGAAGTTACGACGAGCACGACCTCATGCTGTTTACAAGCCTGAGGGAATCGCTTGGCTCCCAGCTTTTCGAGGCACTTTCAAGGGGATGCGCGATAGTCTGCCTGGATTTGCACGGGGCGAAGCAACTGGTATCGTCGAGGTGTGGGGTCCGAGTTCCAGTGACATCGACTAGCGAAACGGTCTCACGTCTGGCTGATACGGTTGCATCTTTGGCCCGTGACCGTGACCGCCTATCATGTCTTCGAACCGGAGCTTTGGATGTAGCGAAGGAACTTACGTGGTCATACAAGGTGGAGATTGCCTGCAGGGAGTATATCTCTGCCACTCATTGCTGATCGTCCGGCAAAGACGCACCAGAGCGGTAGAATCGCTGTCATCGCGCCATAGTAGTAACGTACTGTAGTGAACCTGCTGTCACGAACTTTTCCGCCTTGCGTTGTCGCTTTGTGACTCTGGCGCTTGATCCGCCCAGGCGACCATTTTCAGGATAGCCGGGGCCGTCTGGACGGAGGGCTTGGGACCAGCACTGGGGAGCTTGAGGCAGTCCATGGTAGCGCTCTCCAGATCGGGCATGCTCGTAAAGGTGCCCCGCCCGACGCGCTCGTGCGTGATCAGGGCTCTGCCCGGCCGATTGCGAGAGAGGCCGACCACATCCTGGACTTTCTCGACAAAGCGCTAGCCGGCGGACAGCTTGAACCTCTTGACCAGGTGCGGCTTGAGGCCGTGCGCACGCCAGATCCGCTGCACGCCGGTGCGGAACAGGCCCAGAAGCCGCTGCCATGGAGCGCACACTGGGTCGCTCGCGGTGACTTCTCATGGAGCGCCATGTCGGCAACCCGCTGAATCACCGCCGCCTTGAGGAGCTTGCGCCCCTGCGGGCGGGTGGCGTCCTTGAGAAGCCCATCTACGCCAGCTTGCGCATCATGATCAGAATGTTCGTGCCCATGCGCGCGGCCACCGCGGGCGCGCGCAGGCCCTCGCCCGCCAGCGGAACAATCCAGGCCCGCCAGACAACCTTCTGGGGTGTATTGCGGTCACGGCCCGAGCTTTCCAGACGCTCCGGATCACCGGCTAAAACCGCAATATGTTCACTCTTGCCCACCGGAGCAATATCGTACGTCGGACCAGAATTCGGAACTACCCGTTAGTGACAGAACACAAGCGTAGCATTTGTCCCGAGCCTCCGAAGAATCCACGAGAGGTCGTACTCGCCAACTGATGAATCTCGGTCGTAAGGGTTATCGGTGCTCCTGCTTGTTCCTGAGTGCTGGCTGTAGTCAACGGGTCCTGCCGCGCACCAAACCGCCAATGCCACCCACCAGCAGGCGCAGGACGGCGGTGAGTTCATGCCGGATCGGATGATCGGTAAGCCACAGCGCAGTCAGCCACCCAGCCCCGGCTCCCGCCAGAGCGACAGCCGTCTCTCCCCACACCAGCGCCGCACCATGGGGCGAAAGGAGCACGATGAGCGCCGGGATCGCTGCTGCGCCGAGCGTGAGAAGGGCGCTCTCCCGTGAGGCCTTGGCCAACTCGCGCCACTCGAGGCCGATTGCACGCCGAACGAAGATAAGCGCAACGAATATTTGGAACGGGGCCGTGAAGAGCAGGCTTGCAGCCACCGCGGCGAGCCCGAACCGCGCGGAGACGATCGTCAGAAGCGCCGAGCCCGGCAGAGCAATAAGGCTCGAGATGAGGGTGTCACGCACCCTCCCGGATGCGACGAGAACCGGAAATGTCATGAAGCCGGGCGCAAGCGCCATGGTAGCCAGCGCGATGGTGCGCACCAGCGGCACCGTGGCCGCCCACTGGGACCCGAGCAGCACCCGCACCGCCGGATCTGCAAGCAGGACGAGCAAAAGGAGCGTCGGCCACTGGATCGCCGACATCAAAGCATGGCCGCGCAGATAGGCGTCACGAAGGTCGCCGCCCGCTCGGACCCTCGCCGCCATCGCTGGCAACACGACCGGCTGCAGCCCCGAGACGATCACCCGGTCAGGCAGCTGGCATATTGTTACCGCACGGGCATAGAGGCCGACAGCATCAAAACCAAGGAGGCGCCCGAAGGCCAGTCTCGGCAGCAGGTCGCATACCATGTTCAGCAGCACAACGGCGGAGGACGTGACGCCGAACGCAACGACGCGCCGCGCTCCCGAAAGGCTTGGGCGAAAAATCCAGGGCTCCGGCCGCACCAAGACCGCAAGCACTACAAGAAGCATGCTCGCAGCAAAGTTGCCCCAGACATAACTCGCCGGCCCAATTCCTGCAAAACCCAACCCGATCGTCACGGCCGAGTTCGCTAACGCAGCAGCAACATTCAACAACGCGAGGGTTCGAAAGGCGAGTTCGCGCTGGAGCAGAGCAAGAATGGGGCTGCCGAACGGAAGCACGACGAAGACAAGAGCAGAGATCGAGAGCAGACTGGCAAGTTCTGGCTCCCCGTAAAACGCGGCTATGCGATCTGCCATGCCGCAGACGGTAAGCCCCACGACAAGGGAGAGGGCGAGTGTGACCGTAAAGGCTGAACGCACCGCTCGGCGGTCGAGAGTAGCCTCCTGCACGATATAGATCCCGATACCGAAGGTGCGGAAGTTATCGGACAGAATGATAAAGGCATTCGCAACCATGTAGAGTCCCGTCTCAGCTGGAGTCAGGATGCGCGACATGATCGCAATCGTAATTAGCGAGATTCCTTGCGAGGCATAACGGTCCGCGGCCGACGCCAGCACGCTGATGCGCATTGTGCTCATGCCTAAGGAGCCTGGCGAGCGCGAGCGAGCACCATACCGCGAGTGCGGACCGCAATAGCGCTGGCCATTGCCAGGGTCCGCCGCACGATCCCTGCCCCCGCGTAGATGTTGATCCCGAGCCGCAACAGCGAGCACGAGAGGTTATACTCGACGCATTGGGCCGCACTGAGACCGGCCGGCCGAGCGCTCCGCCAGGTCGTCCGGCGGAGATAGTGGAAATACAACTCCTTCCGCCGCGCGGGCGATCGGAAATTCCAGGGCTTCGTCGCTGTTGTAAAATGAATTATACCCGGTGCCCGCCGGGCGCTAACTGTCGCGGAATAGTCCCCTGGAGCCGCACTGCGGATCCACCGTCCATACATGAGAGCAGGCACGTTCCACCGCCGGTCCAGCTGAAGAATATCGCCTTGAAGCACCGCATTCAGGGCGTCTTGATCGTGATATTCGAGCACCGGGCCCCTCTCCATGGCAAAATCGAAGAGCTGGTTAGCAATGTGACTCCGACGCCAGCGATCAAGATCGATCAAGAGAACTCCGGCGTTCACATAGATATGACCAGGATTGATCCCCAAAGCGTTGAACCGGGTGGGCCGCCCCATTTTCCAATCGACGTCCGGAACCGCGCCGACGGCTTTTCCGTTGAGCGGAATATTGTACAGGAGCGCTACGTCATCAAGCACCAAGAGATCACAATCCAGGTAAAGAACCCGCGTCACCTCAGGCGGAAGCACGTCCGGAGCTAGAAAACGGAGATAGGTCTCTTTTGTGAGATGCCGGTCCAAAAACACACAGTCGAGCCGACTGTCCTCAACATGGGTAATATCAATCGAGACATGAGGGAACGGTTGAAGTGTCTCCCGCAACATCGCATCGGCGACGGGATCCTTGTCGGTGGTGATCACGTGAACGGAAACATGCGTGCAATGACTATTGCTCGCCAGGGAAATCGCCGCCACCGCCAGGTGCTGGAAATAGCCATGTCCCGCACAGAACAAGACATGCACAACGCCTGAGCGAACAGGTGGCAAATCATCAACGCCACTGTTCGTCCAAGGATTCATGTTGGCGCCCTCAGCAACAAGCGGCGGCGCACGAGACCCCAGATCCTGGGACCGAGCGTGACCTTCAGAAGATAAAGCCACCAAACCCATCGCCAGCGGATTGCCGGGTCGAGTGCCTTCGCCGTCTCCACGAGCTGTTTCTGCTCGACGCTCGCCCTGTGCTCCATGGCAATGCTCGTAGCCCGTAGCGCATCTTTGCCGAGTTGAACACGCATGTGCTTCAACAGTTGAGCCGGGACCCTCGCTCCGCAAGAAGCCTCTAGTTCATGAATGGCTTTTGCTCTCTGGAGGACGTCACTTACCGGGTCGTATGCTCGTGACATGTTTGTACGATGTAGTCGCGCTGCGCCGAGGAAGCGTGGCAGGTAAACGACTGAACCGTGCGCTGCGAAGCGCAACCACATCTCATAATCTCCGGAATGTGGCAGCGAAGGGAGATAGCCACCGAGCTGCCTTTGTATGGCCGTCCGTGTCACGACGCTGCACGCATGTAGCCGATTAGCGGATCGGTTTAGCTTGAAGAACGCCGCGGTATCGAGAACGGTTGGCTCCTCCCGCGCAGATCTTTCGATCGGACGCGATGCGATCCCGTCCCAAACACTGTCCGCAACCACGTGCAGCGCAAGGCACGGGTGTTTTGATGATCGAACCTTGACGCTGCGGTCGAGTACACTTTGTACCGGAAGGCCATCTTCGAAATAGATCGCGCGCCCAAACGCCATGACGGCCTCTGGCTTTTTGGCAAAGGCTGCAGCCACGAGGGAGAGCCCGCCAGGCATCAGCAGATCATCAGCGGACAGAAGGACGAAAAAGTCGCCCTCTGCCCAGGCGATTCCCTCGTTATATGTTTCGATATGACCCCGGTTTACAGCGTGTCGCCGGAAAGTGACACGGCTATCAGCCCGGGCAAGGGTTTGGCCGATCTCAGATGTGTCATCCGAAGACGCATCATCGATTACGAGTACGCGAATGTCGACGTTCTGCGAGAGCGCGCTCCCAACAGCTTCTGCTAGAAATCGGCCATAGTTGTAGCAGGGGATAACCACATCAAATCGGGGGAACCTTGCCGCGAACGCATTCATCTTCTTGGCCTCAGACAGGCACGACAACCGGCACTGACCGCGGTTGCACCGTCCTTGCACCAGGCAAAGCCTGACTGGCAGCTCGCGCGATCCTCGCCTCGAAATGCGCAATCGTCAGCATCAACCCCTCACGAAGCTGCACCCGCGGCTCCCAGCCGAGGAGTTCCTTGGCCCGAGTGATGTCCGGCCGGCGCTGAGTGGGGTCGTCCTGCGGTAGCGGTTGAAAGACGATACGCGAGGACGAGCCGGTGAGTTCGATGACCATTTCGGCGAGTTCCCGCACAGTGAATTCCGCAGGATTTCCGAGATTGACCGGCCCAGTCACATCCCTTGTGTCCATCAGCCGAATGAAGCCATCAATCAGATCATCGACATAGCAGAACGATCGGGTTTGCGATCCGTCGCCATACAGCGTCACGGGTTCGCCTTTCAGCGCCTGGACGATGAAATTCGAGACCACGCGCCCATCGCTCGGATGCATCCGTGGGCCGTAGGTATTGAAGATCCGCGCCACCCTGATATCAACGCCGTATTGGCGGTGATAGTCAAAGAACAGCGTCTCAGCGCAGCGCTTTCCTTCATCGTAGCACGCGCGCGGGCCGATCGGGTTCACCGAGCCGCGATAGCTCTCGGTCTGTGGATGAACCTGCGGATCACCGTACACCTCGCTGGTCGATGCCTGAAAAATACGGGCCCGCGTTCGCTTGGCGAGACCGAGCATGTTGATGGCGCCGTGCACGTTGGTCTTCACTGTCGCAACCGGATCGAATTGGTAATGAACCGGCGAAGCGGGGCACGCGAGGTTGTAGATGGCATCGACCTCGACATAAAGCGGGAAAGTGACGTCGTGACGGATCAACTCGAAGCGGGGATCGTCGAGAAGATGAAGCACGTTGTCCCGACTGCCGGTGAAGTAGTTGTCGACACACAGAACGTCATGCCCTTCGGCGAGCAGCCGCTCGCAAAGGAAAGAACCGAGAAACCCGGCGCCGCCACTGACGAGAATGCGCTTTCGCGTGCTCATTATGGACTCCCTTCGACTGCTGGAGAAGTTGGATGTTCAGCGGGCACCCCTTCCGCGAAGCACGGCAATGGGCGTGGTCAAGAGAATGTGCAGGTCGAGCCAGAACGAATGGTTCTCGACGTAGAAAGCATCGATCCACTGCTGGCGACCGAGATCCGTATCACTGCGCCCTGAGACCTGCCATAGCCCAGTGATGCCAGGCACCAACGCGTTCCGCTTGGCTCTGAGCTCGGGAGCCATGGCTGCGACATGATACAGCGGAAAGGGCCGCGGACCGACGAGGCGCATCTCTCCGGCGATAACATTGAAGAGCTGCGGCAGCTCGTCGATGCTGGTGACACGCAGAACACGGCCGATCACCGGCAGGAGCCGCGGGTCACGGCGCAGCTTGTAATGAAGCTCCCACTCCGCCCGAACTGTCGGGTTCTCGCTGAGCAACTCCTGGAGTCGCTTCTCGGCGTCCTGATACATGGTGCGCAGCTTGAGCACTTCGAAACGGCTGCCATGCCAGCCTTCCCGCACCTGCCGAAAAATGACAGGGCCTGGATCGATCATGACGATTGCGGCCGCCGCGGCGGCAAGGAGAGGCGATACGAGCACGAGGGCCGGCACTGCGATCAACAAATCGGAGACACGGGATAATATCTCGTTGCCTTGTCGCGGCTTCAATCCGCCGAGCGGCAGACCGATCTCTCCGCGGAGGTCCGTCGTCCGGAGACCCGAGATCTGTTGCCCCGGAACATCCGCGAGCAGTAGCACTTCCGCGTATTCGAGGCGCAACTGTTCGAGAGTGGCGGCCGACGGCAGCAGCCCCGCAACCAAGGCCAGCTGCGGGATCTCCTGCGCGTCCATCGTCACGCGGATTCCGAGTCGCCAGTGCTCGTTGAAGTAGGCTGCGACCATCACCTCGGCCGAGGGATCGCCGATGACCCGCGCCGTCTCGCCCCAGAGCCCGGCCCGCCGGAGCAGTCCGCGCGCCGCTCCGCGAGCCGCCGGCTGCATTATGAATGCAAGGCTAAGATGGGCCGCCACGAGAAGTGCCAGAGCCAGCGACACCGAAGTTGCGGAAACAAGGCCTGACACGGCTCCGACCGCCAGCGTCGCAACGGTACGTCGGCGGAGCCGCTCATGCGCATGCAGCCGATAGCCGGGATAGAGCCCTGCGGCCCAAGAGAGAGCCAAGATGGCGGAGCCGGTGAGCGCCATGAACCGAGCGGCGACAAGGTCGGCCGCGCCCGCCGGTACGAGCAATGACCAAGCCGCGAGTAGCCCGCCTGCATCGGCTGCCACCATTGCCAGCGGGGCGGCGGCAGCTTTCAAGATCCCCAATGCCCTTCTCGACAGCGCAAGCCGCACCAAGCCTTCGCGCGAATCCGCGTGCCCGGCGACGCCGTCGACACGGGTGACCAGTTCGTGCCTGCTCAAGGTCTGGTCGCCTGTAACTGGATGGGAGAAGGTCATCGCGCTCCGCTCCGCTCATCGGCAAGCCGCTACAGAACTTCAGAGCAACCTGATGCAACCGGCTCGATCGGGCCCCACCCTGTCGTACGGTCCCGTTCCTCTTGCATCGGGAGGTCACTCACCGCCTCCGAGGCTAAAGGACGAGTCCATTTCGGATGCCTCGTCTCTTTGACCAGGGGCGGCTTGCGCCTCTGCTCCCTTCAGGCAGATTCGCTACATTGCTCCCTCTCGTTTGGACGGGATCTAGTTCAAATGCAGGAGAACGCATCCGCCAAAGCGGCTGACTGTCTCGCTTTCGGGAACCAAGCTATTAAAGCGGCTGCCTATCTGGTGGCGATTTGTGGCGGATCGGCGGAGCTCCGCTGCGGCGCTTGCTCGTTCATGACTGGTGCCGCAGGGCCAATCCATCTGACGCAAGGGGGAGAAAAATGGGCCATGACAGACATTGCCGATAGCAAAGCCACGGCAGTGGATTGGAAACGGCGCCTGCCGCCGCGGCGGAGGCTCGCGGATGTTGCGATCTCGGTAACGGACTACACCGAGACGGCGGAATGCATTCTCGCGGCTGCGCGGGCGGCAAAGCCGTGTCTCGTCAGCGCCCTTGCTGTCCACGGCCTCATCGAAGCGCGTCAGCATCCGGACCTGGCGCGTGCGCTCGACTCCTTCGACATTGTGACTCCGGACGGACAGCCGGTTCGGCTCGCTCTCAACCTGCTGCACCGTGCGGGCCTGCGCGACCGGGTCTATGGGCCTTCCCTTATGCTACGGGTCTGCGAAGGGGCAGCGGACGAGCAGTTGCCGATCTATCTCTACGGCTCGACCGCTCAGGTCGTCGGCGCGCTGCACGGCGCTCTCCGGGAACGCTTTCCGGGGCTTGTGGTCGTGGGCGCAGAGCCGTCATTGTTCCGTCCGCTTTCCGACGACGAGAGCGAGGCACTCGGGCGCCGAATTCGCGCCAGCGGCGCGCGGCTCGTTTTCGTCGGCCTCGGCTGCCCTCGGCAAGAGCTGTTCTCCTGGCAGCACCGCGACATCATCGGGTTGCCGCAGATCTGCGTCGGCGCAGCCTTCGATTTCCTGTCTGGCACAAAGCGCCAGGCCCCCCGCTGGATGCAGGACCACGCACTCGAATGGCTATTCCGGCTCTGCCACGAGCCCCGTCGTCTGTTCCGTCGGTACGCCGTGACCAACACGCTCTTTCTGGTCGCGATTGCACGCGAGTTGATCCGCCACCGGTTCGTCAAGAGAGGCTCATCGATATGAAAACGATCATCGTCACGGGTAGCGCCGGCCTTATCGGCTCCGAAGCCGTCCGCCACTATGATGCGCGCGGGGTTCGCGTCGTTGGGATCGACAACAACATGCGGCGGAGCTTTTTCGGCCCTGACGGGGATACCGGCTGGCAGCGCGAACAGCTGCGCAGCAGCTGCCGCGCCTACCAGCATGCAGACCTCGACATACGCGATCGGAAGGGAATACTCGAACTCTTTCGCGAGGTGCGGCCCGAGGCGATCATCCATTGCGCGGCCCAACCGAGCCACGATCTTGCAGCCCGCATTCCATTCGACGACTTCGAAGTGAATGCGGTCGGAACGCTGAACCTCCTGGAGGCGACGCGGCAGGTCGCGCCTGAGGCACCGTTCGTCTTCATGAGCACAAACAAGGTCTACGGCGACGGGCCAAATTTCATTCCGCTTCGCGAGACACCCACGCGCTACGACTTCGATGAGCCGGCATTTGCAAACGGCATTACGGAAACCTTCGGTATCGACCAGCACAAGCACAGCCTGTTCGGCGCAAGTAAAGTTGCCGCAGATGTAATGGTGCAGGAATATGGCCGCTATTTCGGCATGAACACCGTTTGCTTCCGCGGCGGCTGCCTCACGGGAGTGGCCCATTCGGGAGCCGAACTGCACGGGTACCTGTCGTACATCTTCAAGGCGGCAGCGACAGGCCGTCACTACACCGTGTTCGGGTACAAGGGAAAACAGGTCCGCGACCAGATTCACAGCCGTGACGTCGTGGGGGCCTTCGACGCCTTTCTTGCGTGTCCCCGGTCGGGCGCCGTCTATAATCTCGGAGGAGGGAAGGCGAACAGCGTTTCGATCCTTGAGTCCATCGACCGCATCGAACAGCTCGCCGGCCGCCCCGTCTGCTGGAGCCTGGACGAAACGAACCGGGTCGGCGACCACATTGTCTACTACACGGACCTGTCGCGCTTTCGCGCCGACTACCCGGACTGGCGTCTCACCATGTCGATCGATGACATCTTCGAAGAGTTCGCAGAGGTGAGCTTTCCCGGCCGCTCGGCGGCTTGACGAAAGCACCATGCGATTGGCCCCGAAGCCAAGTGGTAGCTGACTCCGTTCCGAGGTCGAGCCGCCGCGGAGCCACCCCACAGTGTGGGGCGAGTGGCAATATCCGATTGTAGTTACCTGAGCTTGTTGCAGTGCCTTGATTTGCGGTTTGGATGTGCCGGTCCAAGGTTTGGAACGTGAGGAACGCGTTGGCCGGACGGATGGGGTGAGCAGGGCGATGGCAGCGCCGTTGTTCAGAGCGAGGCCGCCTTTTGAGCTGGGCATGAGTGCTCCGGCCAGACGGCGGAAGAGGTCGGCGTCCGGGCAGCACGAGGCACAGGCCAGCCGGATCCGGCTGGCACCCTCCCGCACCCACACGGTGATCTCAAGCAGGCGAAGCTGCAGCGTCGCGAACTCCGCCGGGGCAAGATCGTGAGTGACCGGAATGGCCCCACGCACGGACAGCTTCAGCCCGTAGGCAGCCGAGTGCAGCAGCCGAACCGGGTTGACGACTGCCCGGCGGAACGAGGTCCGGTCGGAGACCGGTCGGGCCTTGTGCCATTTGATCCCGTTCTTCGTCTAACCGCAGGCACAATACAGGCTCTCATAGAGAACCCGCGGGCTGGCGCCTGTCAGGCTGATGGCCGCAAAGGGGATGCCGAGCCCGAGGCGAGTGGCTTCGATGCGAGCGCGCGCCGCTCGCACGACAAGCGTTTGGCCACTGCTTCGTCTCGGCGAAGCCCCGCACCACCTCGCGATCCTCCAGCGCCGCCGGGTGCGTATCAGGCGCGTGATCCCCAGCCGGTCCGCAATGGCGAGGTTGGTCAGGCCATCGGCAGCAAGCAGCACGGTCTCAGCCCATATGGTGTCCCCGAGCGAGCTTGCTCCGGCGTGTCCGCCTCCCCAGTTCGCCACGCTCATCATCGCTCAACACGATCCGGACCGCTGCACCCCATCCCGTGGCCACCTCCCAGATACCCTCTGGGACGAATGAATCATAATGCCCTGTATGTGGCTAGAAACTTCTGGGACGGAACACGAGCCGACAAATTGATTTGACCAGAGCGCTCAGCCTCAGTCTGGGCCTCGTCGAGGTCGATTGACGACATCGGCTTGCATCACACCGGGTAATAACGCCGTAGCGCCTTCGTGTAGAGTTCGGAGTCCCGGAACCCGTAGAGTCTGTGCCGCCGCGGATTGACCATATTGATCGCACACAGAAGCTTCTTGCCCCGGCCGTTCCGGAGAGCCGCCAACGCGGTGCCCACCGCCTTCCGGCTGGTCCGTCCCCAGCGGACGGCCAGCAATGAGCACTCAGCCATGGAGGCGAGGAGGATCGTGTCCGCGCTCACGAGCGCCGGAGGGCTGTCGAACACTACGATCTGCTGATTCGCCGCGGCCGTGCGAAGAATCTGTTCCAGGGGCTCGCGTTCGAGCGGAAGTCGGGGCGCTGCCGCCCCGCGCGCCACATAGTCGATCCCGCTCACCGGATCGTGCCGGACTGCCGTATCAACTTGGACCGCCTGGTGGATGAGTTCGGTCAGGCCTGGACTCGGCGACGCCCCAAACAATGTGTGGACGCGGCCTCGCCTCAGGTCGCCATCGACGAGGAGGACCCGCCGCCCCCTAGCGCCGAGCTCGAGAGCGAGCGCGACGGCCAGGAAAGACTTCCCCTCGCCTGGGAGCGCCGACGTGACGAGGACACTGTTCGGCATCTGTCCGCCACCCAACTGCTCGAGAGACAAAACGATGCTGCGGATGCCCTCGCCCAATGCACCGATCGGCCTCTGGCGTTCGCCATTCTTGAGCTGGCGCGCGACTGCCCGCGGCTGCACCGAAACCATCGTGGTCGAGAAGAGACCCGCATCATCGGGAAGCTGCTGGGCGCTGCGCACGCTGCCGTCGAGGAGCTCGAGCACGGCAGCCGCCGTCAGACCGAGCATCACGCCGACGGCGAGCGCGATCATGGCGTAGATCAGACGCCCGCGGCTTGAAGGCGCGACGGGCAATGTCGCAGGTGCCAGCATCTCCACATCGGCGACCGGCAATTTGGATTGAGCCCAGAGGAAACGCCGCTCGCCCTCCAGTCGGTCGAGCGCTGCCTGCTCGGTTGCAGCTTCGCGGCGCAGGTTCTCGCGCTCGTTTTGCATTGCCTCGTGCCGTGACAGCGCCAGACGCGCCGCATCGAGCCGCGCCTTGGCGTCCAAGTCGGACCGGGCGACCCCAAGAAGCCGCGTTTCGAGCAAGCGGGTAAAGCGATCGACCTCGGAATCGACCGCGGCGGCGGCCGTGTTGAGCTTGGTCTGGGCTGCGGCGATCTCGGCACTATTGGGGCCGTAGACCGCGAGTTTGCTGTTAAGCTCTTGTTTGGCGAGGTGCAGTTCCCGCGACAGGTCCGATGCACTTGCCGTGTCCACAAGGGCAATCCGACCCTCCGGTGACGTTGCCGCTTGCATCGCGCTGAGCACGGCCCTCAGCTCCGCGCGCTTCTGCGCGAGTTCGGTGCGCTGAGCATTGAGGGACGCTATCGTCTGCAGGTTCGCCGCCTGTGCCTCGCCCGCCGCGACATTCGCTTCCTCAAAGCGTCGGAGCGCGAGCTCGGCGGCCGCGAGGCGCTCCTTCTGCTCGCCGATGCGCTGGCCAATCCAATTGTCCGCCCCTTGAACCTGCCGATTCAAGTGGCTCTCGCGCTCCTCGAGATACGTGTGGAGGAGAACGTTCGGCACCTTTGCTGCGAGACTGGGATCGACCGAAGTGAAGCTGATCGAGACCAGGTCGGATTGCGGGTCCCGGGCGACCCGGAGCGCCGCATAGTAGTCAGGAAGGGCCCTGTCCGCAGCTCCCTTGCTGTCGACGGCCTGGCGGTAAATGCCAAGCGCCTCGCCGACCTCGCGCCGCAACCTGTTGGTGAAGGTTTCAGGGCGGAGCGCCGGATTGAATTCCGGGAGCTGGTCGAGACTGAGCTGGCGCACGACGCGCATGGACGTGTCGTACGCGAGCAGCCGCTCGACCTCGGTCGTCAGGTTCAACCGCAAGAGGTTATCCTTTTCGTCGGCGTTCAGCCGGGCGGCGAGTGGAACATGAATCAGGAGCCTTGATGCCGCGGTGTAAAGCGGCGGCATTGCCATGATCGGCGGGAGTGCGGCCCCTATCACGCATGCCGTAATGGCCAGGATGATCCACACGCGGCGCCGCATAAGACGGAAGATCGCGAGTGCGTCGATTTCGTCCTCATCCGTGCGGACCGGCACTGGGCCTGCGAAGCGCGTCAGGGTGCGGGAGAAGTCGTCTGGCCTGGCCATGCTCTCTTTACTCCACTGGGCGGGCGTCCGAATGCCGGTTGGGATGTGCGGGGCGGACATTCTGGTAAACCTCGCGAACCGCACGCAGGTAGGATGTCATATCAAAGCAGCGCCGATGCAGGCTGCAACCGGCGCTTGAAAGCCGCGCACGGGCGGGAGCATCGGCGACGAGCCTAGAGAGAACATCGGCGAGCGCCATCGCGTCGCCGACTGGAACGAACAATCCAGTGTCGCCGTCCGTGATCACTTCCTCATGCGCCCCGACCCGTGTCGTGACGACCGCAAGTCCATGGGCGAGCCCTTCGAGCACCGCCATCGAAAGCCCCTCCTCACGGGACGGCAGAACGAGAATGTCGGCCGCAGCAAGAAGCCTGCTGGCCTCTTCCGCCGGAAGCCAGCCCGCAAGTTCGACACGCTGCGACAGGCCCAATCGCACGGTCTCGACCCGGTATTCCTCTACCGCACCGTCGCCAGCCAAGACTGCGCGCCAGCCGAGCATCGCCATTGGCGGGCTCGCGAGAGCGGTCAGGAGTTCGGGAACGCCCTTGCGCGTCCCGAGTTGGCCAAGAAACACGATTGTTACAATGCTGCCCGCGCGCGATGCGGCGTGTCCCTTGGGCTCGGGTACTGCGTTCGGCAATGTCACGACGCGGCACGGATCCACACCGAGCACGCCGACGACAGTCTCCCAGTCTCGACGACCAAGGACGATCACGCGGGTAGCGCGGCGAAACATCTGCGTGACGAGCCGCCGTTGCCAGGTGGGGCGCCGTGCAAAGTCCTTAGCGTAGCCGTAGTCGTGGAGGTGCAGGACATAAGTCGCGCCAAGCGCTTGTGCAACGGTCGTAAGGATGACCTTCCGGACGGTGCTGCCTCGCCCCGCCACATGAACGTGCTGTATGCGGCCCGGTGCGGCCGCCCGGTCCCAGGCAAGCATTAACAGCGCCTGGAGCAGCCGAATGGGTGAACCGATCGGCGACAGGATCGGACCGCGAGTATCGGTGACGAAATGTGTCTCGCCCTCCGCCGCTGCGGCATCGATGAGGTAGCCGACCATCCGTCCGATGCCCCCGGACTCGCGACCGCCAGGCAGGTAGTGCCGGACAACAGCATTCCCGCTCATCGGATAGCCCCGGTTTTCGGCGTCGCAACCGAGCCGCTGTCCGTGCTGGCGACTTTCGAGGCAACCTGCTGGTAGAGGGCGACCGCCGCCGCGCCGACAGCCCGCGGAGCGTTCGGCCCCTCCGCCCACTCGCGGGCACGGCGTCCGCAGGCCGCCAGGAGGTCGGGTTGTGCCGCAAACCTTGCAATCGCGCCCGCAAGGGCAGCCGGATCGCCCGGTGGTACGACGAGTCCAAGACCGTTCGATTCGACTGTCGCCCGAAGCTCGCCGACGTCGCTCGCGACGACCGGCCGGCCGAAGGCTGCGGCGACGTGGAGCACCCCGCTCTGCGAGGCCTCCGTATAGGGCAGCGCCACCACGTCGGCATCCAGGAAGAGCTGCGCGACCTCGTGGTCCTCGATGAACCGGTGACGAATATCGTAGCGGTCCGGGTCACCCATCATCGCGCGGAGCGTACATGGATCGTCACCGCGTCCCGCTACGACGATTCTCAGGTCGGGGATTCCTCCTCCGAGCGCGCGCTCGGCGAGGATCAATTGCGAAAGGCCCTTATAGGCAAAGAGTCGCCCGAACATAAGCACCGTAAAGCCGCGTCCGGCGCGCCGTTCCAGCCGATCGCGCCGCGCGAGCTCGACATACCGCAGGATCGCAGGATGAGAGAGAACGTGAACACGTTCTGGCGAGGTGCCGAAGCGCGCGACCGCGCGGGCCCGCAAGCCTTCGCCGTGCACCACGACATGGTCCGATTGACGCACGACGAGCGACATCGTCCAGTCCGGCAGGACCCGGGTGTCGTGGTCCCCAGGATGAACCTCGACGTCATGAACGGTCGTCATTAACGGAACCGGCCGCCAGAATGGCAGGGCCAGATTGAGCCACAACGTCGTGTTGCTGAGAAGATGCACGACGTCGGGAGCCTCGCGACGGACCAGCCGGGTCAGTTCCACCAGGAAGCGGAGGTTCGCTGGGCTGCGGTGCCTCGGCCAATCAAGCAGTCTCAGGTCGACGCACGGATCGACCCACTCGGCGAGCTTGCCATAACGCCGGCGAGGGACTCCGAGGATAACGTGCGCGTGCTCCGAAAGTCCGTTTGCAAACGCGATCGTGTAGTCTTCGAGCTCGGAGACGAGAAGCAGCACTCTCATGGAACACTCTCCCGTGAGCGTTCGACGACCGTGATCGGGATCATCCCTGAGAGGCCTTTGCGAAGGCCACGTCGATCACGTCTCCCGGTTGAATCGGCATGTCCATGTCAGCTGCGACGGCCTGCTCCTTCCCGTCGATCACGCGGTGGATCGTTACCTCGGGCTCCGGCGGCGGCATTGTCTTGTCAGCCAGAGCGATTCCCGCGGCGAGGAGCGCCGAGCCTTGGACCTCGATTTGCGCCTCGAGCCGAAGGCGCTCGAATTTCGCCGTAGCCAATTCCTTGCGCAACTCGATTCGCTTCCGGATTGCAGCCATCTCAAGTTCGTATTGCGTGCTCTCCTTGTTCTGTCGCGCGCGGGCCGTGTACGCATAGTTCACGAGGAGGTCCCGAGAGATTCGCGAGCTCTCGCGCTCGAGCTCCTGAAGACGGGTGATGGACGTTATACCCTTCTCCGCGAGAGCTCGAGCGGCTTGAACTTGCTTCTGCTGCAGATTGTGCTCCTCCTCCTCGAGGGTGCCTTGCTTGGTCAGCACGTCGATTTCCACGTCGATAAGCGCAAGCACGTCCCGATAATGTGCATCCTCCCCTTGCATTATCTTGGTCTGGTCATGAAACTGCTCAATCTCGAGCGCAGTCAGGGCATCCGCGTGTTCGGGCCTGACCCCTCGCACGGAGACCCCGCCGAGATCGAGACTGTTCGCCTGTGCAAGCTCGGCCTCGAGGCGCGCGATCTGGGAACGGACTTGTAATAGTTGATAGTTGCTGGTGCGCCATTTGGCCTTCAGGTCGAGCAAGTCTGTTGCGGAGAGGTGATCGGGCCCATTCCTGCGGTCGAGACCTCCGGCCAGGATAACGGCGTGGCGCACACTCAGGCCCGGCTGGAAGGGAATCGCGCCCGGCTTGGCGACCGTGCCGCCGATATAGAAAGGCCGGTAAGAGGAGATCTCGACGACAACGGTCGGCGCCCGCAGAATATCGCTGGCGACGAGCGCGTCCGCGATCCGCTGTCGAACGGCGCCGAGGCTCTGACCAGCCACATGGATGTTCCCGAGGCGTGGAATCGTGATATCTCCGTCCGTGCCCACTTGGGCTTCGCGGCCCATCGCCGGCGCCTCAATAACCGTGATCCGAAGCACGTCGCCGGACTCCACCAGCGTCTCCGCCCACACCGGTCCGGGGCCGAGCACCACCATGAGGGTCGCGAAGGCAGCGCTCGCGAGGGCACGGCGAAAGCAGGCTCCGGTCGGTATCAGCCGATGCTGCCGATCGGCGAGAATGGCACGCGATCTCATCAGAAGCAGTCTCCGCGGCAGCGAGGTCCCAAACTGGCAAAACCCTAGATCCGGTTCCAGGTGACCGTGCCACCGACATTTGGGGCAGATGGCAGGGTATCGCCGCCCCCATCCGGCTGAGGCACTGGCCATTTGGCCGAGTCCCTGGTCGCGATCCCTGGCGAAAGACTCGGCGAAGCCGCTGACCGCGAAGCGCCATCAAGCCGGCATTGGGCAGCTTGCGGCCTGTCCCTGCCAGCAGAGATCTCCAATGGCTCTCCCTCACTCCTCTTGGACATATGTGCGCCAGGTCAATCGAAGCATCCTTGTGCTCCTGATGATTCTGACCGGGTGGTCCGGCGGCGTCCGCGCGGAGTGCGACTTCAGGACAGCGGCGCAGGCGGAACGCAGGACAATCTATGTCGCACCCGACGGCCGGGACGCCTGGAGCGGGCGCCTCGCGATACCCCGGTCCGACGGCAGCGATGGTCCGCTTGCCACCCTCGCGGCAGCGCGCGATGCGGCGCGCGCAACGGCTGGGCCCGTGCGGATCCTCGCCCGGGGCGGCGACTATTATCTAAAGGCGCCAATTCTCTTCGATGCCCGTGACGCCGGTCTTTCGATCATGGCCGCACCCGGCGAGACACCCGTATTCCACGGCGGTCCGGCGGTCGAGGGATGGGCACAGAGCCGCGGGATGTGGTCCGCACCGCTCGACGTGTCCGCCAACACTCAGGTCGGAAGCCTGTACATCAGCGACCATAAGCAGACGAAGGCACGTTTTCCCAACCTGCCTGACGGGGCAGGCCCGCGCGACGGCTGGCTCTTCGCTGCGAAGCCGCGCCCAGAGGACGGACCAAGCAACGATCACTTCCGGTTTCATGCCGGAGACCTGCCGCGCCTCGACGAACCCAAGAACCTGCTTGTTCACATTGTCGGTGGCCTGTTTCCCGGCACGCAGTGGGGTAGTGACGTTCTCCCCGTGGTGGCGATCGATCAGGATACCCGCACGATCCGAACGCAGGGAACCGGTTACTTCTTCACCGGAGAGGGCAGCCGCTACTTTCTTGAAGGCGCGCGCGCACTTCTCGATTCCCCCGGAGAATGGTGGCACGATGAAGCATCGAGGCGGCTCTTCTACATTGCCGACGACACCGGTTTTTCCGGCAAGGATGTCGTTGCGGGAATCCTGGCGACGTTCATCAAACTCGACGGCGCGCATGACATGCTGATCTCGGGGCTCACCTTCCGCGAGGGCGCCCCCGACGGCAGCGGCAAGTACGGGACCAATATGCGCGGCGGCGGGGCAGTGCGGCTCGAGCATGCAGACCGGGTCCGGATCATCGAAAACCGGTTCGAGCATGTCGGCGTAGCGATTCACGTTGCCGAAAGTCGGGACGTAGTCATTGCCAAGAACGAAATCTCTCACATCGCCGGCGACGCGATCTATGTCGGCACGATCTGGGGAAGCTTTGGCCGTTCAGACGGCGCGCAAATCATCGGCAACCGAATCGCCGATGTCGGTGAAGTTTTCTTTGAAAGCTCCGGCGTCTGGTTCCAAGCCACCGACCGAATTCGGATCGCGCATAACCTTGTCGAAGGTGCCGCCCAGTTCGGCATTGCCGGCGGCTCAGTCTGGGGCAAACAGGATTCGAGCCACCACATCGTCATCGAAAGCAACATTGTCCGTGGCGCCAACCGCCAGAGCGCCGACGGCGGCGCCATCAAGCTGATGGGCGCGCAGGCCGACCCGATGGAGGCGCTCGTCCGCGCAAACCTCGTGACCGATACGGACGCTCTGATGAACCGACCGGGCGGCAGCTTCTGGCCTGCCCGTTACGAGAACGTGCGCGAATGGCCCGGCCCGATCAGCTGGGCGATCTACCTCGACGGTCGGGCGAGCGGTGTGACCATCGATGGCAACCTCATCGAAAACAACGTGTCGGGAGTCGGGATCAACGGGGGCTGGAGCAACATCGTGCGGGACAACGTGATCCTTGGCGGCTCCGGCAGCGCCTTCCGCATCGATGATGGAACCGGCCGCGGCTGGCGGCCGGACTGGGCCCAACCCAATCTGATCGAGCGAAATTGGGTTTCGGTCGTGCGCCCGGACGGGCAGGTGGTTGCGGTTCACGCACCGGGAAACTCCCCGGATTACGCGCGTTTCAAACGCAACCTTTACGCCGGCCAGCCCAGGGCCCGGGGATTCCTCATCCAGCCGGCCGTGCTGGGCTTTGGCGTATCGGCCACCCTTGCCGAACTCCAACTCTTCGGGATGGAGCAGGACAGCCTTGCCGTGCCTGGCCAGATCACGATGTCCTCGGACGGCATGGTCCGCCTTCCCCCAGGTGTAACCTTGGCCGGAGGTGAGAGTGCTCCCGCCTTTCCGCTGTCGCGTATCGGCCCGCTGGGCGTGAACGCCTGCACATTCGCTCAGTAGGACTGCATTGCAAACCGGCTAGCGTGAGCAGCCTCTCCGGTGGGAGAAGTGCGTGCCCCGCCGGGCAGCCGGAAGCCGAACATGATGAGCGCCGCGACGAAAAGGATGAACAGAAAGTCGTTTTGCTGGAGCAGGTAACTCTCGGTCATGTTCATGATGAGCACCATTGCGACGAGCACGTTCAGCCAGAGCCAGCCCTCTCTCGGCGCGCGACACAGGAGTTGCCCCCCCTGGAGGATGCCGCGCCCGGCCGCGACAACGAAAATGACGAAACCGACGATGCCAAAGCTGAGCAGGAGGTCGCGATAGCCGTTATGCGCGTGCGGCGCTGGCCATCCAATCGCCCCCCATATGCGCCACGCATCCGGATTGGCCTCTGTCCAAAACGCCTGATATCCGACGCCGAGGAGAGGTCGTCGGCGAATTTCCTCGTCCACGAGCGCCCAGAGGGGCACGCGTCCGGTCAGCGTCGCATCCTTGCCCATTGCCTCGAGCGACGGAACCACGAACTCGGCCATTGCGACAAGCACGAGCGCCAACAGCTGGATGAAGATCAAGGCAAACACCATCCGCGCGATGCCTCGCATCCGTGCCAGCACGAAGTAAAAGGCAGCGACGGCGGCTGCGCTCGCCACGGTAATCGTAGCGGTCGCCGATCCTGAACCGCCCAGGCAGATGAGCGACAGTCCGGCGAGCACCACGGCGACACGGCGCGACGTGAATTCGGCATCGACGATCAGACTTGCCGATGTCACCGCTCCAACCGCAGCGTACCAGCCCAGCACGTTTTTGTGGACGAAAACGCCGCGCATCCCCGACCCGTCCGGCATCCAGCCGAGACGAGGCGCAGCACCGGCGAAAAGAAGGCTCAGCACGAAGCAGGAGCCGAGCACCGCCGAAACGAGGAAAACAAGCTGCCGCGGCGTGAACCTGACGGCGAGAACAAAGGACAGCATCATCGACATCGCCAGCGCCATCGCGCGCCTCAGGCTCGCCATTGGGTAGATCGACCATGCAACTGACACGAACGGCAGCGTAAGCAGCACGACAAGCGGCAGGTTGCGCCTGAGTGCAAGCCGCAATTGACCAAGATGTCTCGCCGTCAATATCAGGATGAGGCAATACGTGGGAACCGAGAGGAGCTGAAGCTTTGAGCGCTCTGCCGCACCAAGGCCGGCGCCGCCTGCGATCATCAGCGGGAAAACCGCGCCCGACATCAGGAAGAGCGCGGCTCCCGCACACCACCACTCCACCGTGCGCCATTGAACGCTCGTGGCACCTGCCCGTGATGACCTTCGCATTGCTCCTCAGCCTGAAAGCCTACGACACGAGTTCGGCGGTCGCACGCGCATCGGATCGGCCCTCCGCGACCAGCACGTCGCGGATCGCATCCACCACTCGCGCGACATCCTGGTCGCTCATCCCCACGAAGAGCGGCACCATCACCGACGTGCGTTGGGCCGCCTCACTGCGCGGCAGGTCCACGCCCGCACCCGCATAGGCCTTCTCCAGATGGCTGTTCATAACCCCGCGCCGGGTCGAAATGCCGCGGTCGAGAAGTGCCTGCATGACGGAGTGCTGATCGAAGCCGGCTGGCAGTTCCACACAATAGCTCTGCCAATTGCTGCGCGCCCACGGCGGCTCGGCCGGGACCCGGAGACCTTCGATCCCCGACAGACGTTCGGTATAGAGAGTGGCAAGCCGCCTCCGTTCGGCGAGAATGCCGGGAAGCCTTTTCAACTGCTCCCGGCCGATAGCGGCCTGAAGATCGGTCATGCGATAATTGAAGCCGACCTCCGGATAGCTCTCGAAGATGACTTGACTCGACTCGTGACGCACCGTGTCGGTCACGCTCATGGAGTGCTGCCGCCATAACCTGAATTTCCGGTCGACGGCTGCATTTTCTGTCGTCAGCATGCCACCGTCGCCGGTCGTGACGAGTTTACGCGGGTGAAACGAGAAGCAGGCGATGTCGCCGTGTGGCTTTCCGATCTTTTCCCAGCGCCCGTCCCAAAAGATTTCGCTCCCGATCGCGCAGGCTGCATCCTCGATCAGCGGGATTGCATGCCTTCGGGCGAGAGTGACGATCCGCTGCAAATCACAAGGCATCCCAAGCTGGTGCACGCACAAAATTGCCTTCGTGCGTGGGGTCATGGCAGCTTCGATCAGGTCGGGATCGATGTTGAAACCGTGCGGTTCGATATCGATGAAGACCGGATCGGCGCCGCAATATCTGATGGCATTCGCCGTTGCAATGAAGGAGTGGCTGACCGTGATTACCTCGTCGCCCGGGCCTACCCCCAAGGCCAGCAGGGCGAGGTGGAGAGCGGTCGTACAGTTCGAGACCGCGCAAGCATGTGCGGCGCCGACATAAGCCGCGAATTCCCGCTCGAAGGCCGCCACCTCCGGCCCCTGCGTCACCCATCCGGACAGGATGACGCGACGGGCGGCTTCGACCTCCCGCTCGTCCAGGATGGACCGTGCAATCGGCAGCAGCGATCGACTGGCGTTCATGCGACGGCTCCCAACACTGCCCTGCTCTCCCGGCGCCACCACGACACCAGATCCAGTAGCCCCTCATCCAAGGACATTTCGGAGCTGAACCCGAGCAACGCCTCGGCCTTGCTCGTGTCCGCCAGTCTGCGCGGCACGGGGTTGACCTTTCTGGCAGGAGCATGCTGCGGCTCGAGCACCGTTCCCATGGCGACTGACAGCATCCGGGCGAGATCTGAAAGGCTCGTCTCGACGCCGCTCGCGACGTTGAAGACCTCGTCGGTGATGTTGGATTTGGCCGCCAGGATGTTGGCGCGCGCAATGTCGCGCACATGCACGAAATCCATCGTCTGTGTGCCATCCCCGAAGATGATCGGGGGCTGGCCGGCCGCGATGCATTCCATCCACCGGATCAGCACCTCCGTGTAGGCGCCGTACACATCCATGCGCGGCCCGTAGACATTGAAATAGCGAAGTGCCACATAGCGCAGCCCATACATTTCGGAGAAGCTGCGCAGGAGCCCTTCATTGAAGGCCTTTGCGGCGCCGTAGATGGTTCGGTTGTTATAGGGGTGATGCGCCTCGGTCGTGGGGAACACGTCGGCGGCGCCGAGCACGGAAGCCGATGATGCCGCGACCACCTTGGCGACCCGCGCATTCACCGCCGCTTCGAGAACATTGTAGGTGCCAGCGGCCAGCACATCGAAGGCCAGGCGCGGCTCTTCCGCGCATTGCGTGATACGGATGGCAGCCTGATGAAAGACGACGTCGACGCCGTCAAAAATCCTTCCCAGGAGATCGCGGTCGCGGATGTCGCCCTCGACAATGGTCAGCGGCGCGATCGACGCCGCATGCTCCAGATTGCGGCGCGAGCCCCGCACGAAATTGTCGAGAATGATGATCTCCCTCGGCCGTTCCGCGCCGATGAGATCCGCGATGTGGGATCCGATGAGGCCTGCGCCTCCGGTGATCAGCACCCGCTTATCTTCCATGCCCATTCGCTCCCACTTCGGAAAAACAGGACTCGCCCGAATCCCGCCGCCAATGCAGAAAGGTGGCCGGAACGCCCGCGACGACCGAAAACGGTGCCACGTCCGCGGTGACGACGGCGCCTGCGCCGACGATCGCTCCCTTGCCAATGGTCACGCCAGGCAGGATTGTCGCCCCCGTGCCAATATCCGCCCATGCCTCGATTCGGACCGGCTTGATCTCGAGATCCGTCCTAATGATCGGCTCGTCCAGCGGCCTACCCGTATGGGCCGATCCGAGAACGCGGGCGCCCGGCCCCCAGCCGACGCAGTCCTCGATGATGAGGTCGCGCGCGTCGAAATAGGCCTGCGGACCGATCCAAACGTTGTTCCCGATGATGCAGGTTCCGTCATAACGGCCCTGGATGTAGGCCTGGGCGCCGATGAAGACGCGATGGCCGATTTCGAACGTCTCAAGATGCTTGAACCCGACTCCGCTGCCGACCTGAAGCCCGGCGCCGCAGCGTCGGCTCGCGGCCCGCCAGATCGCGCGCCGCATCAGCGCGTCGATCATGCCGTCGCCCGACGCGAAGCGGCCATAGAGTTCCACTAGCCCGGCGGGTGCGTAGGCAACCCTGAGCGCATCGGTGAGACCGTCCTCGAACCCGGGATCGCCGCAGTCGTCGGCGCGGCCATGCACGGCCGGCACGAGACGGCCCCGCTTGCGTCCCTTGTCAGGCAACGACATGGATCGCCTCTTCCACGGCCGCGACGACCTGACCAACCTGATCCAGGCTCATTTCCGGATAGATGGGCAGCGACAGGACCTCCGAGGCGGCGGCTTCTGCATGGGGAAAATCGCCGGCCTGATAGCCCAGATCCTCGTGGGCCTTCTGCAGATGAACCGGAACCGGGTAATGCAGCCCGGTCTGGATTCCTGCCTCCTGCAGGGCGCGCCGTACTTCTGTCCGGTCGGCAACCCGGACCGCATAGATGTGGTAGACGTGGCGGCGGTCCTCGGCCTCCTGCGGCACACCGACCGCGGGAATGCGCCTCAGCAGCGCCGAATAGCGTCTCGCCACCCGTCGCCGTGCCTCGGTCCAGTCCTCGAGGTGACGCAGCTTGACCCGGAGCACGGCCCCCTGGATTGCCTCCATACGGTAGTTATAGGCCTTGAGCACGTGGTGATAGCGCTGCTCCTGTCCCCAGTCCCGCAGCATGCGCAAGGCTTTGGCCTGGGTCTCGCTGTTCGTGACCACGATGCCGCCCTCCCCGCAGGCCCCGAGATTCTTGCCGGGATAGAAACTGAAGCAGCCCGACGCGCCGAGGCTTCCCGCGCGCTGCCCCTTGTATTCCGCGCCATGCGCCTGACAGGCATCCTCGATCACGGCCAAGCCGTGTCGATCGGCGATGTCAAGGATCGGGTCCATATCGGCCATCTGGCCATAGAGATGAACCGGGATGACCGCCCTGGTCCGCGGCGTGATCGCCGCCTCCAGTCGCGCAGGATCCATGGTGAAGCTCACCGGGTCGATATCGACGAAGACGGGCGTTGCGCCCGTGTAGCAGATCGCCGCAGCAGTCGCGACAAAGGTGAACGGGACCGTGATGACCTCGTCGCCCGGGCCAATCCCGGCGGCCAGCAATGATAAATGCAGCGCGCTCGTGCCCGTATTGACTGCCACGGCATGGCGAGCGCCGCAATACTCGGCGAATTCGCGCTCGAATGCGGCCACGTCCTCGCCCAGGATGAACTGTCCCGACTCGAGGGTTGCGAGCACCGCACGATCGATCTCCGGCTTGATTCCGGCATATTGTGCTTTCAGATCCAGAAACGGGATCATTCCATGTCTCCCTGCGCGTCGAGCCTGACGACAGTTCCCTGCTGGCGGAGAGACTGCGTCGCGGCCTCGAGGATCCGGACGACGCGAAGTCCGGCGCGCCCGTCGGCGATCGGCTGACGTCCATTCTCGATGCAGGCGATGAACTCGCGCAGTTCGGTCGAGAGCGCCTCCGTAACGTCCAGATGCGGCGCCCACATCTCTCCCATCCGATAACCGACCAGCATGTTGTAGATCGTCGATCCGTTCTCGTGAGCATTCGCGTTCAAGGTGATGCCCCGGTCATAAACCTTTATTTTTTCGCTGGGCTCGAGATCGTCATAGACGATCATCTTGCGATTGCCGCCCACCAGCGTGCGCCGGACTTTCACGGGCGCGAGCCAGCTGACGTGAATGTGCCCGATCAGGTTGCCTTCGAAGAAGAGCGTGACGTAGGCGATGTTTTCTGGCTCGCTGGGCACGTGGCACATGCCGGTGGCTGAGACAGCGAGCGGCCGCGCCGGAAGCACATAGTCCATGATGGAGAGATCGTGAACAGCGAGGTCCCAGATCACGCTGATGTCGCGCTGAAATAAGCCGAGATTCACGCGAACGGAATCGTAGTAGTACACGTCCCCCAGACTGTTTGCCACGAGTTCGCGCATCTTGCGCACGGCGCTCGTGTGAACGAATGTGTGGTCGACCGCGAGCACAAGGCCGCGGCGGTCAGCCTCGTCGACGAGACGACGGGCTTCGTCGACCGTTCCGGCAATCGGCTTTTCGACAATCACGTGCTTTCCCGCTTTGAGCGCGGCAAGCGTCAGTTCGAAATGGCTCGAAACGGGTGTGGCAATCGCCACCGCATCGATGCGAGGATCGCGCAGGATCTCGGGGACAGCGGTCGTCACATCGACCGCTGGATAGCGCCGATGGACCTCGGCGAGGCGGTTCGCCCGCAGGTCGCAGACGGCGACGAGCCGTGCGCCTGGCAGGTCCCACAGATTGCGAACGAGATTGGGACCCCAGTAGCCGTAGCCAATCACCGCCGTGCCGATCACGCCCGCCTCCCCGATACGAATGCGGCGCTGCGGACGGCATCGTCGACCTCGCGCATGACCTTGGCAGGCACACCCGCGACGACCGCCCGATCGGGAACGTCGCGGGTGACCACCGCGCCAGCCCCCACGACAGCGCCTTCACCGATCCTCACGCCGGGCAGGATCGTCGCATTGCTGCCGATGGACGCGCTCCGCCGCACGAGGGTCGGGATCAAGGTCCAGTCACTGCCTGTCTGCAGATGTCCGCTGCCGTTCGTGGCGCGCGGAACGCGATCGTTCGTGAACATCACGCCGTGGCCGATGAAAACCTCATCCTCGATGGTGACGCCCTCGCAGACGAAGGAGTGGCTGGAGATCTTGCAGTTGCGACCGATCGAGACATTGCGCTGTATTTCCACGAAAGTGCCGATCCGGGTGCCGGCGCCCACATGACATCCGTAGAGATTGACCATGTGCGGATGGTGGATTTCGACGCCATCCCCGAGCGTCACGTCGGAAGAGATCATGAAGGCCCCCGTTCCTGTCTCTGTCGCGGCGAGCGGCGACGCGGCGACCGACGGGTTGAGTTGACCGGTTCTCGTCCGCCGGCTCAACCTCACCGAACGGTCCTGCTCAGGCCCGCTCGCCTACTCCCTTTAGACGAGGGATCATCCGATCGACGGGCCGCTGTCTTCGCGCTTTTCAAGCTCTTCGCGCCGCTTAGAGCTTGAAGAAAACGCGCAGCTGCGGCGCAGGTCCCGGCAGGTGATCCCGCGGACAAGATCCGATCGCGCCGGTTTGGCCCCGCCGAGGGCCGAGTAGGGGCGTCCTGACGGCGCTTCTTGCGCCGATCGTAGCGGCTGGCGCCGGTCGCCGACGAGCATGCGGGGGCGCTTACATAGCTGAATGCCGCCACTGCTAGAGCTCGTGCGCCAGGGCAGGAGGAGGCCGGCAACACTCCTCAAGATTCGCACCAGCGGCCGACGGCAAATGATGGTTCAGCATCAATGCCTGGCGGGCGGCATCGTCAGGTAATGCGGAGGTGACCGCCCGGAGCCCTCCATGAGAGATGATCCCGACTCGTCATCCTCGCTAGGCCCGTCGTCGCTTCCCAGCGGAAGCGATTAGCCATGCCATCTGGTTGTACTTCCGGTTTCCGCTCAGCCTGCGCATGGTCGAAGAGGTGCTGGCGGCCCGTGGCATGCTGGTCAGCTACGAGGCAGTGTGGCAGTGGAGCGCTGGTACGAGATCATCGGCAATCCGACCATTGCCGACGGGATCCTGGATCGCCTCGCTCACAATGCCTGCCCGATTGAGCTCTCGGGCGAGAGCCTGCGCAAGCAGCGTTCGCTGGTCGCTGCCTCACCGTCCGATTCTATGGTCTGAATTAACATCACACTCGGATCACCCGTATGGGGCAGGCCGACGGCTCCTTTCTTCGGCGGCGGGCAATCAAGATGAGGATCGGGCGCTCGATGGCAACATGTAACACCATGCCGGCGACGACGGAGACCGTGACCAAGCCGGTTAGCAACACCGCGGGCGACACCAGCCCAGCCCAACCTAGCTTCGAGAGTAGTATCGCCGCCATATTCATGGCCGGAAGATGGACAAGATAGACCGCGTAGGAAGCATCTCCGAGAAGGACCGCCGCCCGTGGCACCGCTATCTGGCCATGCACGAGCCCAGCGATGACTACCATGGCCGAAACGCCATAGGCCACGGTTCGCAATCCAAGCGGCCACAGCGTCACATACTGTTCGGTTAACCCCACCGTCAGGAATCCAGCCAACCCAGCGAGGACGAGGGCGGCTGGAAACCTGGCTGATACCCGAGTGTATGTGCAACCGACTATGATCCCGAAGAAAAAAAGAAGATTGTAGGGCGAAGCAATAAAGCTCGCGAAGTAGTTCGCAGGCGGCCACCGCATTGCGGCGAGGCAGGCGATCAGCCAAACGAGAAAGGCAGCCGCGCCGAGTCGGCGGCTGAGGAAAAATAGACAAAACAGAGTATAGAAGAGCGTCTCGTGCATCAGAGTCCAGGCAACTGGCATAATCGGACGCTCGATCCACGGAATGAGGAGGAATGAGCTGAGAATATTCAAGGGGCTGCGAAGCGCACTGGGCCCGAGGTCCCTATCAAGCTGGTAGAGCAGAACGAGGCCGCCGAGCACAATCCAGTAGATGGGAAAGATCCGTGTCACTCGTTTCGCAATGAACCTTTTCAGACGTCCGGGTTGGCTAAACTCATGACTATGCACATGCATCATGATAAAGCCGGACAGTACGAAAAAGAACTCGACGCCGGCATATCCCATTCCAAACCCAGCCCAGACGCTGCCGGCGCCCGGAATTCTCAAAGGGATTACGAAGTCGTTTGCGTGGTAAATCGCGACTGCAATTGCCGCAACCGCTCTGCCCACTTGTAGAAGCGCAAACTGCTTGCCCGCCGAAGGCAGGCTTCGGGGCGCGAGCGACCCGTTGTTTCGGTCCGAGGTCTTCTCTGGGCTATCACGCGTCTGCATCCGAAAATCCTCTTGCTCGCCCAAAGCGGCGCGAGTGGACGCCAGGCAGTCGACGGTAAGTCGGTCGTACCGCACACTGCTCTACGCTCTTTGGAGGAACGCTCAGCCGTTGGGCCCCCCGCCAATGACCATTTGCAGCAAAGCGAGCCCCTAAACGGCCGCAAGTCACACGAAAGTATTATCCAGCAGTTCAACCGCTGCCGGAGCCAGTCGACCTCGCCTTCCGTCAGGCGAACGGCGTTTGGTTCAGCGAGGCGTTCATCGGCGCGCCGTCAGGATTTCATCAGGCTCCGACGCAAGGTCGAACAAAATATACGAAATCCGCTAGGATTGTCTCAGATGTCGTTGTTCCCTGCTGGTTCAGGTGCTGGTCAGCAATAGCCCCTGCTCCTGTCACCTTGGGGTAATTTGGACCTATCACCTCCGGTCAAGCGCACTCCTGCCGAACGCGTAATATCAATCCTTCACGGCGAGTGACGGGAAGTGAATGGTAAAGGTCGAAGCAAGGCTAAGGGATCTTGGTCTGGGGCTGCTCCTCTCTTGCAGGTCCTTTTGGGAGCAGCTTTACCGTTGCCTTGGTGACTTGTGCGGAGCAACCGAGCGGTCATATCGGGTCACGTTCCCCAAGAGGCTGATGGTGGCCTTGCTGGCTCGTTCGGCAAGATCGGAAATGCGGTCTCAATCGAGCAAGGGCTTGAGGTCGCCAGCGAAGAAAGGAATGTTCCTCCTCGGTGGTCGTCAGTGTGCACTCAGCGACTTCGACCGGATCTCATGCTAGTCTCTCTCGTTTCGCATGGTGAACTGCGTGCCGGGCCTCGATGATCCCTCTGCCGTCATGAACGGCTTCTCGGAACATTCAGCTTCGATCAGGCTTACAGGAAGATCATTGTCTCTGTGAGAGGAAGCTTCCATGGGTGTCATGCGGGGATTCGTCTTTGCCGCGCCCCTCAGCCTGATTATGTGGGCTGGAATCCTCAACCTGCTGGGGCTGCTCTACAGGTAACGTCGTCAAATGCGTCTTGCGCGAAACGGTGGCGCAGCCGCAGCGCGGCAGCACAAGCGCAAAAGAGCAACGCCCAAGCATGGTGCAATCGGCTAGACCGATCACCATGACACTCAAGGTCTTCCTGCGCCGGCTCGCATGGCTGCTTGTCCTCGCGATTGCGGCCTTCACCCTCGCCCCGATTGAGTTTCGGCCCATGTCCGGGGCTCCGGTCAGCCTGGAACGGTTCGCTGCCTTCGCGGTGATCGGCGCCGCCCTTTGCCTCGGCTGTCCGAAACACCGCGTGCCGATCCTGATCCTGTCTCTCGGGTTCGTGGGGTGCTTGCGGTTGCTCTAACCTCCGCTCCAGGTCGCCATGGCTGCCTGCCAGATGGTCTGGTGAAGGTGTCCGGTGCTCTTCTCGGAGCAGCTGTCACCGCGCTCACGGCCTGCCGGAGCGCCTTTTTGCGCGGGAGCAGAAGCCGGTGAGGATGTTCAGCTTGCTTTCACCCGCGGCGTCCGCCCCGTCAGGGCCATAGGGCGCTGGCCGTCAGCATCGGGCTCGTCGGGCAAGATCAGAACAGACACGGCGTGCCCTTGCGAGGCCAAAGCATCGGCGGCCTGGAAGGCCGAGGTCTCCGCGGCCTCGCGTGTGGCATAGGCGATCTGGATCCGGTCGCCATAGGTGACCAGCCACTCACTCTGGGCCTGGAATACGACAAAGCGCTCGGTGTGCGTCAACTGCATGGTCGCTTCCCCGTTGCGGTGAGCGACTGTAGCATGTCTCTTCGCCAGGGCAGATGGCGGAAGAGGAGAGCCGATCGTCTACTCGGAGGCAGGAGCTATCCTGACGAGGGATCGTCCTGCGATCGCCGTGAGGGCTCCACGTCTCGGCTCCAAAAGCAGGCTTCCCGAGCCGCCGCTAGTTAGTGAGGGCTGGCCCTCCGGTTCGCCGTAGAATACGCTGGACGGCGGAGCCTTGTCGTGTCCCTCCGACTTGCCGAAGGCAGCCTCGGCATCACAGATCCCGATCATCCCGCCGCGTCGTCTGCATCAAACCGGTGCGGCGTGCACTTGGTTCAAGCTGCGCCCGTGGGCGGGATGCCCTTTCCACATGCCCTACGATCGGCTGAGAGTGTCTTTCCCGCACGTCCCTTCCGGTTCGCCGGAAGGTGTCCTTCCCCGCACAGACTCGTGCCACGGCTTCACCGCGCGCAGAGGTCGCATCCATCTACTCGGGCACTCGTGCGGCATCGCTGAACATCTGCTTGAGGGCACTCAGGAGCATGGACTGGGCAGGCTGCTCGTCCGCAAGGGTAAGAAAGTCGTTGATCCCGAAGCGGGCCGATCCTTGGTCTGTTTGGCCATCCACATGAGGGCTTGCGTGTCTCCAGGTATGCTCAACGTACAGACCGGGCGCATCGGTATCGAGCACCAGGTGCCACCAATCGCCTGCATTCTCCGCCGGATGATCGGCAAGGAAGGCCAGCTCTCGCTTGAACACAGGCATCGGGTCCTCCCCTTGAGGCTCTTACCCTGAACCCGCCGGATCAGGCAGACAAGGCTTAGGCGATGGTCTTTTCAGGCTTGAATATTACAACAGATGATTGTTGCGGGACTCTTGGCTGCCCATGCTCCAGACGTAGCCTGCTATCTTCTGGTCTTGTCGAGCCCGGCCTCCTGCCTGACACAAGCGACAACCAAGCAAAGCCTGCCGAAACACGCCATCATGTGCGCCTTGGAGATAGGCGTCCGGGTCGAAGTCACTGGCGATAACAGCAAATGCCACGCATCCACCCGGGAAATGGTCAGCGGTGTAGCGCGGAGGGAGAAGCGGCCCTTCTCGGCTCCAGTCAATGACGAGATGTTCGCATCTCTCAAGGAAGAGATCGACCAGAATTTCTGGAGTATGGCAGTGATCAATTGGCATCTCATGTTCGTATATGATTAGTAAGCACCTACGGAATTGACTATATGACAATCTAAAACGCTGACGTATTGGCGGGAATACAATGGTTCTAACCTTGGATTTCATAATCAATAATCAGACTCATATGAATTAGTTAGAATTTTCAAATTAAAAATGACAAATTCTCTAACGATTGCATCACATGCGGTCATAGGAATTTTGCAAACCGCCTTTGCACATTTCGGGCGGACACTAGCGCGAGAAGACTACTACCAAAGGGCTATGTTCATTTTCCGGCCTTGGGAGGTTAAGCATATATTTACATAGCTAACTGTCAGGCCCGCTTCACAGCGGTTTAATGCAAAAAAGGCAGGGCGGGCCATCTTGGGCAGCAAGACGAAAGTCCTAACGCCTGTTCGTTTGGCCTCGGCGAAGGCCGTTTCATCCACAAGTGAAAAGCTCACGCACATGAGAGGGACCTCGTGTGCGCCCGATAGAATGCGAGGTATCATATGCTCCTTTCCGAGGCCGATCTGCCGTTGACCTTCGTTGAATACCTCGAAACTAAAGGTCTTTACGACGTCGACAATCTCACTCAGAGCCAGTTTTCTACCAGTTATACGGCGTGGCTTACCTCAGTGTTTAACAATGACGCCGTGCAAAGCTGGTTGTCCACGAAGGGCTATTCGTACGCCGATGGCCAGTTCACAGTCAGCTTGAACCAGAACAGCGGCTCTCTTCTGCCGACGATTTCGTATAAGTCGGGCGGCGTTAACATCACGATCGATCAGGCGACCCTTGACGCCTTGTTCAGCAACAAGGAATCAATCGACGTTACTACCGGAAAGGTGTCGCAGGAGCGTTGGTACGCCGATCTTGACAAAGCGCCGGTGGTGAAAACCATCGACAACCAGGTTTTCGATGAGGACCAGCAGGTATCGTTTTTTATCCCAGCGGGCACGTTCACAGACGTGGATAGCGCGAGCCTGACATACACGGCGACTCTCGCCGACGGCGCACCCCTGCCCTCTTGGCTGACTTTCAATTCGGCGACTCAGACGTTCTCAGGTACGCCTCCGCAGAACTTTAATGGCGAGCTTACTCTCAAGGTCACGGCCAGTGATGGCTTGCTCGCAGTATCCAGCAGCTTCAAGCTGACAATTAACCCTGTCAACGACGCTCCGACGGGTTCGGTGACGATCACCGGCACGGCGGAAGAGGACCAGGTCCTCACGGCGTCGAACACCCTCGCGGACGAGGACGGCC
>JBOZRS010000034.1:0-25227 GCA_050789065.1 Microvirga sp. | reverse complement strand
TCGACGGTGCCGGTTCGAAGGCGGACATCGAGGCGCGCGTCGGTCAGATCAAGGCGCAGATCGAGGAGACCACCTCGGACTACGACCGTGAGAAGCTGCAGGAGCGTCTCGCCAAGCTCGCGGGCGGCGTCGCGGTGATCCGCGTCGGCGGCGCGACCGAGATCGAGGTGAAGGAGAAGAAGGATCGCGTCGACGACGCGATGCATGCCACCAAGGCCGCGGTGGAGGAGGGCATCCTTCCCGGCGGCGGTGTGGCGCTCCTGCGTGCCCTGAAGGCTCTCGATGCGGTGAAGCCCGCCAACGAAGACCAGAAGACCGGTGTCGAGATCGTGCGCCGCGCGCTCCAGGCTCCGGCCCGCCAGATCGCCCTCAATGCGGGCGAGGACGGCTCCGTCATCGTCGGCAAGGTGATCGAGGCCAAGGACTACGCGGCGGGCTGGAACGCCCAGACCGGCGAGTACGGCGACCTCTACAAGTTCGGCATCATCGATCCGGCCAAGGTCGTGCGTGTCGCCCTCGAGGACGCCGCTTCCGTGGCAGGCCTCCTCATCACCACCGAGGCGATGATCGCCGAGAAGCCGAAGAAGGAAGCGGCCCCCGCCATGCCGCCCGGCGGCATGGACTTCTGATAAGCTCGACGCTTCTTGCCCGTTGGACGGCGCCGCAGGCTTGCGGCGCCGTTTTCACGTGTATCGGGAACCTTCCTGTCTGTCGTATCATCAGACGGCTGAAAGGCAGGTGCCCCATGCACAGCAGGCCCAACACCGCGATCGATGGACTGACCCTTGACGATGCCGGCATGGTCCGAAACGCCCTGGCAGGAGACGCCATGGCCTTCAGGGCCATCATGCAGCGGCATAACCGGCGGCTTTACCGGGTTGCGCGGGGGATTCTCGGGAACGACGCCGAGGCCGAGGATGCGGTGCAGGAGGCCTATATCCGCGCCTTCGCGCATCTCGGCGAATTCCGGGGCGAGGCCCGCCTGTCCACCTGGCTCACGCGCATCGTCATCAACGAAGCTCTGGGCCGCGTCCGGCGGCGGCATGAACTCGTGGAGCTGAGCCTTCTCGACCGGAGCGAGGGCGGGCAACCACGCGTGCTGCTCTTTCCGGGACCGTTCGGCCAGAGCGATCCGGAGGCCGACGCGGCGCGCGCCCAGTTTCGCCGGCTTCTGGAGCGTGCCGTCGATGGGCTCCCGCAGGAGTTCCGCGCCGTCTTCATGATGCGCGAGATTGAGGAGATGAGCATCGAAGAGACGGCGCTCCAGCTCGGGATCAATCCGGCGACGGTCAAGACACGGCTGCACAGGGCCCGCCGCCTGTTGCGGCAAGCCTTCGATGCCGAGCTCGTCTCCACCCTGAAGGATGCCTTTCCGTTCGATGGCCAGCGCTGCACCCGCATCGCCGACCGGGTGATGCTGCGATTGGACCTCGCTCCGAGCTCCCCTGTTGCCCGCTCATGATCTTCCGTCCGTCCGGGAACCTCCGCCCGCTGCCTCGCATCCGATGGAGCAGGCGTGAGATGTCGCATCGGATTGCCGGGCCTCATGCCGGGACACACAGGAGGATCGAATGGTCAGACTTTACGCCACAGTGCTGGGAGCTTGCCTTTGCGTCGCCTCGTCCGGCGCCCTGGCCCAGGGAGCCGCCAAGCCGACCGACCCGCAGATCGCGCACATCGCCTACACGGCCGGCGAAATCGACATCAAGGCTGCGGAACTGGCCCTGAAGCACTCGAAGAACAAGGAGGTGCGCGCCTTCGCGAACGACATGGTCCGCGACCACAAGGCCGTCAACGAGAAGGCGCTGGCGCTCGTGAAGAAGCTGAACGTCAAGCCGGAGGACAACGAGACGAGTCGTTCCCTCGTGCAGCAGGCGGATGCCAAGCGCAAGGAGCTGGAAGCTTTGAAGGGCGCGGCTTTCGACAAGGCCTATGTGCAGAATGAGGTCGCCTATCATCAGCAGGTGAACGGCGCGCTCCAGAACACGCTCATTCCATCCGCGACCAACGGCGAGCTGAAGGATCTGCTCTCGACTGGGCTCAAGATCTTCCAGGGACACGAGCAGCATGCGGAGCAGCTCGCGCATGACCTTGCGACGCGCTCGGGCGCGGCCCTGAGGTGATCATGCAAGGGCTGATTCGACGAAGTGCAGGGCTCGTCGTCGCCGCTCTCGGCCTGATGCTCGGTCATTCCTTTGCGGCCGGGGAGGTGCACCGCATCGTCATGAAGTCCATCGCCTATGAGCCCAGGCAGGTCAGAGCGCATGTGGGCGACGTCGTGGAGTGGGATAACCAGGACATCGTGGCCCATACGGCGACGGCGCAAGACAAGGAGTGGGACATCAGCATCATG
This sequence comes from Microvirga sp., assembly GCA_050789065.1. Classification (GTDB taxonomy): domain Bacteria; phylum Pseudomonadota; class Alphaproteobacteria; order Rhizobiales; family Beijerinckiaceae; genus Microvirga. The sequence continues at coordinate 22,874 of JBOZRS010000034.1, read as the reverse complement.
CCCGGCCGAAGTGGCCGCGTGGTGATGAAGGCGCCGGGCACGTTCGACTACATCTGCCGTTATCATCCGAACATGAAGGGGGAGGTTGTGGTGGAGCCGTGAGCTTAATTCGGCGATAAAGTCACCCGGCCGCGACATGGTCAGGGCCGCAGCGGATGATCCGCCGCGGCCCTGTGGCTGCAAGAAATCGTTCGACGCGCTGAGGCGGCCTCAATTGGCCGGGCTTTGAGCCTCGGGCGCAGGCTGAGCCGTTTTCGTCACGATGGAGCCCGTCGACTCTTCGGGCGAGACCCGGCGCAGCTGCTTGACGAAGGCCGTCAGGCTGTTCGCGTCGCTCTGTTCGGGAGCGAGCTGCGCGAGGGCACTGCTGTCGAACGGCTCCTCTTCCACGGAGCCGTCGATCATGAAGGTCGTCTTGATGCCGGTTTCGACGTCGAAGGAAACCGACTTCACCTTCTTCGTCCGGCTTTGCACGGTTGCCGGCTCGGCGACCACCGGCGTAGCCACCACCACGGGTGCCACGGGTGCTTTCACAGCACTTGCGGGCTCCGGCGTCAGGGCGGCCGTCTGCCGGCTGGTCTCGACCGCCGAGGCTTCTTTGATCTCGCCGCTTCTGCGCTTGCCGGGCCGGCCTTCGGAGCGTTTGGCAGAGGGGCGATTTTCCTCGGCCACGTCCTTGTTCTTGTCCGTGGTGCCCTTCTCCGAGAGAAGCTGCTGGAGCTTTTCCTCGGCTTCCTTGGCCTCGCGCTGGGTCTTGGACCCGAAGGCACCGACCAGAGGATATTTGGATTTCTCCGCATCGGCTTTGGCCTTGGCGGCCTCGAAGGCCTTGGCGGCCTGGATCCGCTTGCGGGCCTCCGCTGCCTGAGCGCTGTTATTGGTGCTGTAGGAATACTTCTTGCCGTTGATCTCGTAGTGAACCGTCTTGGCCTGGACGCCGCCACTCAGGATCCCAAGCGCGAGCGCCGAGGCTCCAAGCAAAGTCATGATCGTTTTCATCGGCGTTTAAGAGCCTTCTGGCCCTTCCCCTTGCTTGCATTGAAGCTCAATCAGGAAATGTGGCGGCGGTGTGGCTTCGTCGAATCGATTCTCGATCTCATTGGAGGTATTCGTGGGCGAATACTGGTGATGTGACGCGAATTTTCGCGGGATATTAACTCTTGTTATTCTCCCGTCTGGATGCTCTGGATGATATTTCGTGTCAAATATTTGGATGATCTACGTAGCCCGGCTGCAGTCTATTCAAGGCCGCGATGCAGAGGGCGTTCCGGGAGACCGACAGGCTCCGCTGCCGCCTGGTGGGGTTACCCACCCCTAAGTCGAAAGTTGACCGCTCCGAACATTGCCTGTGAAGATGACGTTACGTAAGCACGGCATTTCCCAAGATATCAGCGAGGCAATCATGAAACGCCGCAATTTTCTTGCAACTGCCGGAGCCGGACTGGCTGCAGGCGCCATCGCCAAACCGGCAATCGCCCAGTCGAATCCGGAGATCCACTGGCGTCTCACGTCGGGCTTTCCGAAATCCCTGGACACCATCTACGGTGCGGCGGACTTTCTCGCGAAATACGTCTCGGACGCGACCGAGGGGAAGTTCCAGATCCAACCCTTCGCGGCCGGCGAAATCGTCGGCACCTTCCAGGCGGCTGACGCAGTGTCCGGCGGCACGGTGGAGATGGCCCACACGGCGTCCTACTACTATGTCGGCAAGGACCCGACCTTCGCGGCGGCCGCGGCGCTTCCGTTCACGCTCAATGCCCGCCAGTTGAATGCCTGGATGTATCACGGCGGCGGCATCGGCCTCGTGAACGACTTCATGGCCAAGCACAACATCTATGCTCTTCCGGGCGGCAACACCGGCACCCAGATGGGCGGTTGGTTCCGCAAGGAGATCAAGACCGTTCAGGACCTGCAAGGCCTCAAGATGCGCATCGCCGGCATCGCCGGTCAGGTGATGGCGAAGCTCGGCGTGATCCCGCAGCAGGTGGCCGGCGGCGACATCTACCCGTCGCTCGAGCGCGGCACCATCGACGCCGCCGAGTGGATCGGCCCCTATGACGACGAGAAGCTCGGGTTCCAGAAGGTTGCGCCGTACTATTACTATCCGGGCTTCTGGGAGGGCGGTCTGACACTGCACTTCTACTTCAACAAGGCCAAGTGGGAGTCTCTGCCGAAGAACTATAAGGCTATCCTGGAGGCCGCCTGCATGGCCGCGAATCTGGACATGCTGGCCAAGTACGACGCCAAGAACCCGGCGGCGCTCCGCAGCCTCGTGGGCGCAGGCGCGCAGCTGCGGCCGTTCTCGCAGGAAATCCTCGACGCGGCCTACAAGGCGACGAACGAGGTCTATGCGGAAATCTCCGCCCAGAACGCGGACTTCAAGAAGATGATCGACTCCATCCGGGCGTTCCGGAACGAGGAATATCTCTGGTTCCAGGTGGCTGAATACGCCTACGACACCTACATGATCCGCGCCCGCAGCCGCGGCTGAGGTTCGGGCCCCGCGAATGGAAACCCGGCGCTGATCGTCCCGGCGCCGGGTTTTTCATGGCTGCATCTGCGAATGGCTACGATGTCGTGAACAGGGAGCTGGCGCCTTGCATCTCGGGGGCAAAGACCTGATCTCTGGACGATCACTCCGCACGAGAAAGAAGCTCTGCCATGCCTCCGTTTTCCATTCTCGATCTGGCGCCCGTGCCTCAGGGGTTCACGCCCGCCGATGCCCTGCGCAACACGCTCGATCTGGCGCAGCATGCGGAGCGCTGGGGCTACAATCGCTACTGGCTGGCGGAGCACCACAACATGGTCGGCATCGCCAGCGCCGCGACCAGCGTGGTGATCGGCCATGTGGCCGGCGGGACGAAGACGATCAGGGTCGGGGCGGGCGGGATCATGCTGCCGAACCACTCGCCGCTGGTCATCGCCGAGCAATTCGGCACGCTGGAGGCGCTGTTCCCCGGGCGGATCGATCTCGGGCTCGGCCGGGCTCCCGGCACGGATCAGCTCACCCTTCGGGCCTTGCGCCGCGATCCGTCCAGCGCAGAGCATTTCCCGCAGGACGTCCTCGAATTGCAGGCGCTGCTCGGCCCGCTTCAGGAGGGGCAGGCCATCCAGGCGGTGCCCGGCACCGGCTCCAACGTGCCGCTCTGGATTCTCGGATCGAGCCTGTTCGGCGCGCAGCTCGCCGCCATGCTGGGGCTGCCTTACGCCTTCGCGTCGCACTTCGCGCCCAATGCCCTGCTGCAGGCGCTGCATGTCTATCGCGAGCGCTTCCAGCCCTCCGCCCAGCTCGACAGGCCCTATGCGATGGTCGGGGTCAACGTGATCGCCGCCGACACGGACGAGGAGGCCCGCTATCTCTTCACCTCGGCGCAGCAATCGTTCACCAACATCTTCCGCAATGCCCGCGGCAGGCTTCCGCCGCCCATCGACGACATCGAAACCTACTGGAACCCGGCCGAGAAGGTGCAGGCCTCGAACATGCTGGCCTGCTCCTTTGTGGGCTCGCCGGAGACGGTCCGCAGGGGGCTCGGAGAATTCATCGAGCAGACCAAGGCCGACGAGGTGATGGTCGCCGCCGCCATCCACGACCATGCGAAGCGTCTGCGCTCCTACGAGATCCTCGCGGATGTGCTCAGGTCGATGGGCCGCGAGGCGCCGTCCGCGTAAGGATCAGGCGGATGCGCCCCGGCCTTTCAGGGTCGGGTCGAGCGCATCGCGCAGGCCGTCGCCGAGCAGGTTCAGCCCCAGGACCGAGAGCGCGATGGCGACGCCCGGCGCGATGGCCAGGTGAGGGGCCTGGGAGAGATAGGTCTGGGCATCGCTCAGCATCCGGCCCCAACTCGGGTTCGGCGGGCGCACGCCGAGGCCCAGATAGCTCAGGCCCGCCTCCGTCAGGATGGCGAGCGCCAGCTGGATCGTGACCTGCACGATCAGCGCCCCCGCGATGTTGGGCAGCACGTCCTCCCAGGTGATGCGCAGGGGATGCTTCCCGAGCGCGCGCGCGGCGGCGATGTAGTCGAGCGTCCAGACCTGGAGCGCGACGCCGCGCGTGACGCGCGCGAAGACCGGGATGTTGAAGACGGCGATCGCCAGGATGGCCGCCAGAGGGCCGGAACCGACGAGCGCGCCGATCATGATCGCGGACAGAACCGCCGGGAAGGCGAAGACCACGTCCGACACGCGCATGGCGATCTCGTCGGCGATGCCCTTCCAGGCCGCGGCCGCCGTGCCGATGGCCGTTCCGATGGCGGCCCCCAGAAGAACCGCAGGCCATGCGATGGCGAGTGAGTTCCACGCGCCGACCATGAGGAGAGACACGACATCGCGGCCGAAATGATCCGTGCCGAGAAGCCCCGCCTCGAGGGGGCTCTTCAGGCGCAGGGCGATCCGCACCCGGGTCGGGGCCTCCGGCGTCCAGACGAGCGACAGGAGAGCGGTCCCGATGAGCAGGGCCGTGAGGATGCCGCCGACCACGAGGGCGGAGTTCAGGCGGACCGTCGATCTCCCGCTCATGCCCGGCTCCTCAGGCGCGGATCGAGAAGCGCGTAGCCGATATCGACGAGGAAATTCACCACGATCACCAGACCGGAAAAGATCAGCACGATGTCCTTGATCACCACGAGATCGCGCTGGTTGAGCGCCTGATAGGCGAGACGGCCGAGACCGGGCAGGTTGAACACGTTCTCGACCAGAATGGCCCCACCGAAGAAGAACGAGAGCTGCAGGCCCAGGATCGTGGTCACCGGGATCAGGGCATTCGGCACCACATGCCGGCGCAGGGTCGCGCCCTTGTCCACGCCTTTCGCGCGGGCGGTCCGCACAAAGTCGGCTCCGATCACTTCGAGGGTCGCGGAGCGGGTCACGCGGGTCAGGACGGCGGCCTGGGGGAGGGCGAGAGCGACGGCGGGCAGGAGCAGCGCCTGGAGGGCGGGCCAGAATCCCGCGCTCCACCCGGGAAAGCCTCCGGCCGGAAACCAGCCGAGCCAAGTCGAGAAGAAGAGGATGAACAGAAGCCCGATCCAGAAATTCGGCACGGCGACGCCCATCTGGCTGAAGACCAGCACCGCATGGTCCACGGGCCCGTCCCGGCGGGCGGCGGCCGCGACCCCGAGGGGCAGCGCCAGAAGGGTCGAGATGAGGATGGCGAGAAGGCTTAGAGGCAGCGTCACGCTCATGCGCTCGGCGACCAGGGTCGAGACCGGCATCTTGTAGGTGATCGAGGTGCCGAGATCCCCGTGCAGAAGGCCGACGACCCAGTGCAGGTAGCGCACGAGCGCTGGCTGGTCCAAGCCGAGCTCCTGCCGCAGGGCCGCCAGCGTGTCCTCCCGCGCGGCGGTGCCGAGCATGATGGCGGCCGGATCGCCCGGCAGGACCTCGAGGATGAGAAAGATCGCCAGCGAAACGGCGACCAGAGTCACGGCCAGCGAGACGAGGCGGGAGGTGGCGAGACGTAACATCGAGCTAAACGGGCCTCAGGCTGGTCGCCCCGCTGGAAGGTTCATCGGTTCGGGATCCCGCACTCTCGGTTGCATCGAGAACGACACGAAGGCGGACGCTCACGATCCTGCCCGGCCCTCCCCACGGAGGGGAGGGCAGAGGCGCGTCCTGGATAGTGGAATGCGACCGACCTCACTCGGTCCACTCGACTTCCGTCACGTCGTTCGAAGGGATCGGCGAGTTCTCCCACAGGCCTTTCAGTTTCGCGTTCCAGACGCCGAGCTTCGGCAGCTGGAACAGGAAGAGGGCGGGCACGTCCTCGGCCAGGATCTTCTGCGCCTCAGCATATTTGGCGAAGCGCGCCTTCTCGTCCGTGGTCCTGGCGATGTCCGCGATCAGGGCTTTGAACTTCTCGTTCTTGTAATTGAAGTAGTAGTTGTCGCGGGCGAAGATATCGATGTCGAGCGGCTCGGTATGGGCCACGATGGTGACGTCGTAGTCCTTGTTCTTGAAGACCTCCTCGATCCACTTGGCCGGGAATTCCGTCGGGATGATCTTCATCTCGACGCCCACCTCCGCGAACATCGCGGAGAGGAGTTCCGCGGAACGGCTCGCATAGGCCATCTGCGGAGCCTTGATGGTGATCGACAGCCCGTTGCCGTAGCCCGCCTCCTTGAGGAGCGCCTTGGCCTTTGCAGGGTCGTAGGGAACGACGTTCGTCGTATCCACGAAGGCCGGATGGTTGGGCGAGAAGAAGCTGCCGATGGGCTGGCCGAAGCCCGAATAGGCTCCCTCGACCAGGGCCTTGCGGTCGACCGCATGCATCAGGGCGCGGCGCACGCGCACGTCGTCGAACGGTTTCTTCGCATTGTTCATGCCGGCGACGACTTCGCCTTCCGTATTGCCGGCGACGGCCTTGAAGCGCTTGTCCTTCTGGAATTCGGCGAAGAGCTCGGGGGCGCTGATCGTAGGGAATGCGTCCACGTCGCCCGCCCGCAAGGCCGCAACCTGCGCCTGCGGATCGCTGATGAAGCGGAAGGTCACGCTGTCGAGCTTGATCTTGTCCTTCTGCCAGTAATCGGGGTTGCGGACGAGCTCCACCCGGTCGCCGCGCGTCCACGACTTGAACTTGAACGGGCCCGTGCCGACCGGATTGGCCTTGTCGTTCTCGGCGGTTTCCGGCGCGACGATCACCGCGTCGCCCCAGCCGAGATAATAGAGGAAGTTGCCCGACGTCTCCTTCAGCTTGATGACGACGGTGGCCGGATCGGGCGTCTCGATGGATTCGATCGGCGCGAAGATCTGCTTCTGCGCGTTGGTGGACTTCGGATCGCGGGCGCGGTCGAAGCTGAACTTCACGTCGGCGGAATCGAAAGCCGAGCCGTCGTGGAACTTCACGCCCTGCTGAAGGTGGAACGTGTAGGCGAGGCCGTCGGGAGCGATCTCCCAGCTCTTGGCGAGCAGGGGCTGCACCTTGCCGTTCCGGTCGATGCGGACGAGGCCCTCGTAGAGGTTGACCCAGGTGACCTCACGGATCGCGACTGGAGCCGCGACGGTCGGATCGAGACCCGGCGGCTCGATGGGCATGCCGACGACGAGGGAGGTCTTGGCCGCATAGGCCGGCGCAATGCCGACGGAGAGCAGAAGAGCGGCGGCCAGGAAACGCTTCGACATAAGACGGATCTCCATCCGGTGTTTCGGGTGCGCGAGGTCGCGACGGGCCTCAGCTTACGCACTGCAACGCCGTATGGAAGATCCCAAACCAGACTTTCTTCAACGATTTGAATCAGATGCAGCGTCCGCCGTCGACCTCCAGGACGACGCCGGTGATCATGCTGGCCTCGTCCGATGCGAGGTACAGCGCCGCATTGGCGATGTCCTGAGGGGTCGAGAAGCGGCCGAGCGGGATCGAGTTGACGAACTGCTCGCGCTTCTGGGGCGTGTCCTCGCCCATGAACGTGGCGAGCAGGGGCGTCTCGCCCGCAACGGGAGCCAGGGCGCAGACCCGGATCCTGGCCGGCGCGAGCTCCACCGCCATGGACTTGGTCATGGTGTGTACCGCGCCCTTGGTGCTGTTGTACCAGGTGAGGCCCGGGCGGGGACGCAGGCCTGCCGTCGAGCCCACATTGATGAAGACGCCGCCGCCCTGGCCCTGCATCAGCGGCACGGCAGCCTTGGCGAAGAGATAGATCGACTTCACGTTGACCGCGAAGATGCGGTCGAACTCGTCTTCCTCGACCTCCAGCAGCGGCCGGTTGCGGTGGCTGATGCCCGCGTTGTTGACGACGATGTCGAGCCTGCCGAAGGCGGCGACCGTCTTCTCCACCGCCGCCATTACGCCGCCGGCCTGGGACACGTCCGTGGCCAGGCCGATGGCCGAGGCTCCGATCGTCTCGGCGGCGGCCCTCGCCGCAGCCTCGTTGATGTCGATGATGGCGACCTTGGCGCCCTCGCGGGCGAACGTTTCCGCGATTCCCAGGCCAAAACCGGAACCGGCGCCCGTGACCAGCGCTACCTTGCCTTCAAGGCGTTTCATGATGCTTCCTCTGAAATGGATATGCCGGATTTACCCGTGCGCGATGACGAGGGTTCTGGTCGTGGTGAACTCGACCAGGCCTTCGAAGCCCTTCTCGCGGCCATGCCCCGAGCGTCCGAAGCCGCCGAAGGGCAGTTCGATGCCGCCGCCGGCGCCGTAGCAGTTCACGAAGACCTGGCCGGCCCGCATGGAGCGGCCCACCCGAGCCGAGCGCATGGCGTCGCGGCTCCAGACGGCGGCCACGAGGCCGAATTGGGTGCCGTTCGCAAGCCGGATCGCGTCCGCCTCGTCGTCGAAGGGCGTCGCCACCAGGACGGGGCCGAAGACCTCTTCCTGGGACAGGGTGCTGTCGTGCGGGACCGGGGCGAAGAAGGCCGGAGGCACGTAATAGCCCCCCTTCGGGGCGTCCGCCGCGATCTCGCCCGCGCCGACGAGGTTCAGGCCCTCCTGCCTGGCGCGCTCCAGATAACCCTGGACGCGCCGCTGCTGAGCCTGGTTGATCAGCGGTCCGAGATCGGGCTCGCGCTCGGGATGCCCGGCCCGGAGGGCGCGGAAGCGCGCCGCGACGGCATCGGTCACATCCTTGAAGATGGAGCGCTGGATCAGGACGCGGCTGCCCGCCGAGCAGGTCTGGCCGCCGTTCTGGATGATGGCATTGACGAGGGTCGGCAGAGCCCGCTCGAGATCGGCGTCGTCGAACACGACCTGGGCCGACTTGCCCCCGAGTTCGAGCGTCACGCCCACATGGTTCTGCGCCGCCGCGGTCTGGACCGCCGTGCCGGTCTCGGGGCTTCCGGTGAAGGACAGGAAGTCGATACCGGGATGGGCGGTGAGCGCCGCGCCCGCCGTCCTCCCCAGGCCCGTGACGACGTTGAGCGCGCCGTCCGGGAAGCCGACCTCGCGGGCGAAGGCGGAGACGCGCAGGATGGTCAGGGAAGCATCCTCCGCAGGCTTCACCACGGTGGCATTGCCCGCCGCGAGCGCCGCGCCGACGGAGCGGCCGAAGATCTGCATCGGGTAGTTCCAGGGAATGATGTGGCCGGTCACCCCGTGCGGAACCCGCTCGACGCTGACGAGATGGGTGTTGAGATAGGGAATGACGTCGCCGTGCAGCTTGTCGGCGGCGCTGCCGTAATATTCGAAGTAGCGGGCGAGCGCGATGGCGTCGGCCCGGGACTGGCGCAGGGGCTTGCCGTTGTCGCGGCTCTCCAGCAGGGCCAACTCGTCGGCATGGGCCTCGACGACGGCGGCGAGCTTCATGAGAAGCCGGCCGCGATCGGTGGCGGTCAGCTTGCCCCAGGCTCCCTCGAAGGCGCCGCGGGCCGCCTTGACGGCGGCGTCGATGTCCTGGGCCGTGCCGGCGGCGATCCGGGCGAAGAGAGCGCCGTCCACCGGCGAGAGCACGTCGAGCATCATGCCGTCCGAGGCCGCGACATCGCGCCCGCCAATGAGATTCTTGAACACCATGTCCGGTGCGACCGTCGCGCTGACCTGATCGTTCACGGTTGCATCTCCCTTAGATCATTCTGTGTGCCCGGCACGGCGGCCAGGAGCTGACGCGTATAGGCGTCCTGAGGATGGGCGAAGAGTTGCCCCGTTTCGGCCATCTCGACAATCCGGCCTTTTTGCATGACTGCCACGCGGTCGCAAACCTGCGCGGCAACCCGCAGATCGTGGGTGATGAACAGGATCGCAAGGCCGAGTTCCTCCTGCAGGGATCGGATCAGCCTCAGGATCTCGGCCTGCACCGAGACGTCGAGGGCCGAGACGGCCTCGTCCGCCACCAGCACGTCCGGCCTCATGGCGAGCGCCCGGGCGATACCGATGCGCTGCCGCTGGCCGCCGGAGAACTCGTGCGGGTAGCGGTCGGCCGCGCCGGCCGGAAGGCCGACCTTTTCGAGCAGCTCACGGGCCGCCCTCAGGGCCCTGGCGGGGTCTTCGCCCTGCGTGACCGGCCCCTCGGCGATGATATGCCCGGCCGTCCGCCGGGGATTGAGGGACGCGAAGGGGTCCTGAAACACCATCTGGATCCGACGCCTGTAGGGCCGCAGGTCCCGCTGGGACAGGGCGCTGAAGGGAACGTCGCCGATCTCGATCCTGCCGCCGTCGGGCTCGATCAGGCGAAGGACGCAGCGCCCGACCGTGGACTTACCGGAGCCGGATTCCCCCACGAGGCCAAGGGTCTCGCCGCGCCGGATGTCGAAGGTGACCGCATCGGCCGCCTGGACCTTGCGGCTCTTCGTGAACCATCCGCGCCCGCCATAGACCTTGGTCAGGGCCTCGACCTTCAGGGTGATCGGCTCTCCCTCGAGACGCTTCGGCGGGGGAGGCGTCAGCGAGGGCACCGCCGCCAGCAGCCGCTTGGTGTAGGGGTGCTGCGGCCGGTTCAGAACCTCCTCGGCGGTGCCCTGCTCCACTAGGCGCCCGTTCTGGAGCACGGCGACCCGGTCCGCGATCTCGGCCACCACGCCGAAATCATGGGTGATGAAGAGAACCGCCGTTCCCTTCTTGCGGCGCAGGTTATCGATGAGCTTGAGCACCTGGGCCTGGGTCGTGACGTCGAGGGCGGTGGTCGGCTCGTCGGCGATGAGGAGCTTCGGCTCCAGCGCCAGGGCCATGGCGATCATCACGCGCTGCCGCTGGCCGCCGGACAATTCGTGCGGATAGGCGCGGGCGATCAGGTCGGGGTTCGGTAGGTTCACCTCGGAGAGGAGTTCGATCGTGCGCCGATAACGGTCCACCGGGCTCAGGAGACGGTGCGCCCGGAACGTCTCGCCGATCTGGTCGGCCACCCGCATGACCGGGTTGAGCGAGGTCATCGGCTCCTGGAAGACCGTGCCGACGTCGCGGCCGCGCACGTCGCACCAGCCCACCTCGTCGAGGGACAGAAGATCGAGCCCGCCCAGGGCGATGGAGCCCGACAGAACCTCGACGCCGCTGGGCAGGAGCCCGATGGTGGCCATGGCCGTCATTGACTTGCCGGAGCCGGATTCGCCGACCACGCAGAGGGTTTCTCCCGGCAGGATCGAGAGAGACAGATCCTCGACGGCATGCCGGCGGTCTCCCAGCGCGGGAAGGCCGATGCAGAGGTTCTCGATCTCCAGAACGGGCGAGGGGCTTGGGGCCATTGTCGTCCTCTTGGTCCGGCCGTCGGCGTGAGGCATGGGCAGAGCGGGCATCATCCTCGCCATATGGGCTGTTCCGTCAATCCGTCTCTCCGTCTGCCGTGTTGAGAAGACTGTCGCCTTCACCATATTCCGTTGAAGTTCAGAGGGAGCAGGCCCGGCCGTGCACGATACGATTTCCCATCCGGCGGAGGACAGGCTGCAGGCCTGCTTCGACGAATTGCGGCGCGCCTATGCGAAGCAGGGGGCGCTGTCCGTCGAGCGTCGGGCGCAGGCTCTCGATGGCCTGGCGGCTGCGCTGCTGCGTCATTCGGAGGACCTCGCGGCCGCCGTCGGACAGGATTTCGGGCACCGTTCCCCCCACGAGACGAAGCTCGCCGATCTTTATCCGGTCGTGGCGGGCCTGCGTCACGCGCGAAAGCATTTCCGGCGCTGGATGAAGCCGCGTCGCCGCCCGATCCAGCTGATGTTCCGGCCCGGATCCGGGCGCGTCGTCCATCAGCCCCTGGGGGTCGTCGGGATCGTCAGTCCCTGGAACTATCCGGTCCAGCTGACCCTTGCACCCCTGACGGGAGCAGTCGCGGCGGGAAACCGGGTCCTGATCAAGCCGTCCGAACTCACGCCTCGGACCTCCGCGCTTCTGGAGCGCATTATCGGAGAGGTCTTCTCGCCGGACGAAGCGGCTGTGGTGCAGGGCGGGGCGGACGTGGCGCGCGCCTTCTCGCAGCTCCCGTTCGACCATCTGCTCTTCACGGGCTCGACCGCCGTGGGCCAGCAGGTCATGAAGGCCGCGGCCGAAAACCTCGTGCCGGTCACCCTGGAGCTCGGCGGCAAGTCACCGGCCATCGTGGCGCCGGATTATCCGCTTGCAAAGGCGGCCGGGCGGATTGCCGTCGGCAAGCTGTTCAATGCGGGCCAGACCTGCATCGCCCCGGACTACGTGCTCGTCCCGCGCGGCCAGGAGATGGCCTTCGTGGAGGCTTACCGCGACGCGGTGAGGCGCCTGTATCCGGCCCTGATCTCCAATCCGGACTACACCGCCATCCTCAGCGACCGGCATTACGCGCGGCTCTCCGGCCTCGTCGCCGATGCCCGCGAGCGCGGCGCCGCGGTTCACGAGATCAATCCGGCCGGAGAGCCATTGGAGCCGGGGAGGCGCAAGATGGCTCCCGTCGTCCTGACCGATGTGCCCGATGATGCCCTGGCGATGCAGGAGGAGATCTTCGGGCCCGTCCTTCCCGTCCTCGCCTATGATTCACTCGAATCCGCCTACGGCTTCATCAATGCCCGCCCGCGGCCCTTGGCGCTCTATCTCTTCAGCCATGACCGCACGGTTGTGGAGCGCACCCTCGAGCGGACGGTATCGGGCGGGGTCTGCGTCAACGACACGCTGCTCCATTGCGTCCAGGAGGAGCTTCCCTTCGGGGGCGTGGGCGCGAGCGGCATGGGGGCCTATCACGGAGAGGCGGGCTTCCGGACCTTCAGCCATGCCAAGTCCGTCTTCCATCAGGCTCGCCTCAACGGAGCCGGCATGACGAACCCGCCCTATGGCGGTCGCCTGGACCGCCTCCTGTCCCTGCTGCTGCGGTAGGACGGCCCTGTTCGAGCCAGATCAGGGCAGAGGCGCCGTAATCTCGTAGGAGATGCCGTTCGCAGCGAAGTTGAGCGCCAGCGCCCCTGCCAGTTCACCCTCGACGCTGCGGCGGATCAGGCGCGTTCCGAAACCCTGCCTTTTCGGGGGCTGGACGGGCGGACCGCCCGTTTCATGCCAATGGATGCGGAGCTGTGACGGGTGGTCGAGGGAGTGAAGAACCTCCCATGTGAGCTGCAGATGCCCCGAGGGGGTCGAGAGAGCGCCGTACTTGGCGGCATTCGTCACCAGTTCGTGCAGGACCAGACCCAGATTGATGGCGTAGCGGGACGGCAGGTTGACGCTCGGCCCGTCGATGACGACGCGCTCGTCGGTGGTCTTGCGATAGGGCGCCAGCTCCTGTTCGGCGATATCGTGCAGGTCCGCTTCGCGCCAGGACTTGCGGGTCAGGAGGTTGTGCGTCTTCGACAGGGCCAGCAGGCGTCCCTCGAAGGCTTCCTTGAACTGCTCCGGCGTCGCTGTGGTCCGAAGGGTCTGGCTCGCGATGGATTGCACGGTGGCCAGGGTGTTTTTCACGCGGTGGTTCAGTTCGTCCAGGAGAAACCGCTGCTGATCCTCGGCCTGCTTTCGATCCGTGATGTCCTGGAAGATGCCCACGAAATAGAGCGGCCTCCTGCGGTCGTCGAAGAACACCCGGCCCTTCGAGTTGATCCACCGGGTATTTCCGCTCGGATGCAGCACCCGGAATTCGTCCTCGTATTCGCCGTTGCCCTGCACGGCGGTGCGCAGCTTCCTGAAGACGCCCTCGACATCGTCCGGGTGGACCAGCTCCCGCCAGTCCGCAGCGCTGGCGTGCGTCTGCTCCACGGGAAGGCCGAGCAGCTGAGCCGCTTGGCCCGACCAGCCGCCGGTCCCCTTCACGTGGTCGTACCACCAAGTCCCCATGTGGCCCGCCTCCAGGGCCAGGCGTGCCCGCTCCTCGCTGGCCTGAAGGGCCTGCTGACGCTCGGCGATGTCGTCCATCAGGTCGTTGAAGGCCTTCGCCAGGAGGCCGACCTCTCCCGAGCTGCCCGGAAGGTGGATGCGGGAATGGTAGTCGCCCCTGCGCCAGGCCCGGACGGCATCCGTCATGATCTCGAAGGGTCTCGTCACGAAGGCCCGGCTCGCCAGCCAGGAGAGGGAGAGCGCGAGGACGAGCGCGGCCCCGATCAGCATGAAGCCGCGCTTTGATGCCGCGTTGATGCCGGCAAAGGCTGCCTTCGTGGCAATGCCCGCGGCGACGTAGATCCCCTCGGGCGGGAGACTGAGCGGGATGTAGCCCAGGATGCGCCTGATGCCGTCGATGCTGACCGTCTCGTAGACTCCGACCTCTTTTGCCGCAAAGTTCTGCCGCGACGCTTCGGGAAGCAGCTTTCCGACAAACCTCTCCGGATAGGGCTCCCGCGCGAGGATGATGCCGTTCCGGTCGGCAATCGTCAGCGACCCGTCCGCCGCCAGGGCGCGCTCCTTCACCTTCTGATCGAGCCACTCGAGGTCCAGGGCTGCGGCCAGGACGCCGACGACATCGCCCTTGTCGTCCCAGATGGGCAGGGCGAGGGGCAGGACCGGGTGGGGCGGCAATCCGCCTTCCTCGAAATGCGGCGTGAACTCGCCCACGATGAAGCCCTTCGTGGACAGGGCGCGGTGGAAATAGAGCGGATCGCTGAAATAATGCTTCAGGTCGGGCGTTCCGCTCGGACGGCACCGCACATGCCCGCTGAGATCGATGGCCACGAAGGACAGGAGATAGGGCACCTTCTGCTGGATCGCCTTCAGGTAGGGACTGCAATTGGGCGTGTCAAAGGAGCGGATGGAAGGCGTTTCGTCCACGGCGAGCAGGAGGCTGTGGACGCCGTCCAGGATGCGCTCGATTTCCGCGCCGGCAAGCCGGGCCTGGCGGAGGGCAAGTTCGGCAATCTCGGTCTCCCGAGCCCGGCGCAGGGAGACTTCCGTGTAGGTCCAGATGACGATGGCCGGCAGAACCGAGATCAGCGCCAAGAGGAGCAAACGCCTGGTCAGTGTCATACTATTGCCCAGCTTAGAGCGGCAGGGGACCATAAACGGAGCGAGGCGTCCACCCCAGAAAAATCATAGGTTCTTCCATGCCATCTTGCATCCTCTGCCGGGAGATGTCAGGTGAGCCGGAATGGCCCTTCCTCCTCTTCTCCTGCTTCAGAATATCGCGCTCACGTTCGGCGGCACGCCCCTGATCGAGGACGCGGAACTCTCCGTCTCTCCCGGCGAGCGGGCATGCCTCGTCGGCCGCAACGGGTCGGGCAAGTCGACCCTGCTCAAGATCGCCGCGGGTCTCGTGGAGCCCGACCGGGGCAAGCGCTTCGTGCAGCCCGGGGCGACGATCCGCTATCTGGCCCAGGAGCCTGACCTGAGTGCCTATCCCGATACGCTCGCCTATGTGGAGGCGGGCCTCGGGCCGGGCGACGATCCCTACCGGGCGCGCTATCTGCTGGATCAGCTCGGCCTGACCGGCGAGGAGAAGCCTGCCGACCTGTCCGGCGGCGAGGCCCGCCGGGCGGCCCTGGCCCAGGCGCTGGCGCCGGCGCCCGATATTCTGCTCCTGGACGAGCCGACGAACCATCTCGACCTCCCGGCCATCGAATGGCTTGAAAGCGAGCTGAAGAGCCTCCGCTCGGCCCTCGTCCTGATCAGCCACGACCGCCGCTTCCTGGAGAACCTGTCCGACGCCACCGTCTGGCTCGACCGGGGCATCACCCGCCGGATGGACAGGGGCTTCGCGCATTTCGAGGAATGGCGTGACCAGGTGCTGGAGCAGGAGGAGGCCGAGCAGCACAAGCTCGGGCGCAAGCTCGTGGCCGAAGCCGACTGGCTGCGCTACGGCGTGACCGCCCGGCGCAAGCGCAACGTGCGCCGCCTCGGCAACCTTCACGCCATGCGCCAGCAGTACCGGGACCGCAAACGAGCGGTCGGGACGGTCTCGATGACGCTGAGCGAAGCCGAGCAGTCCGGAACCCTCGTGATCGAGGCGGAGGGGATCTCGAAGTCCTTCGGCGACCGTCCCATCGTGTCGAACCTGTCCCTGCGCGTCCTGCGCGGCGACCGCCTCGGCATCATCGGACCGAACGGGGCGGGCAAGACGACCCTCATCAACCTGCTCACCGGCGTGCTCGCGCCGGATCAGGGTCGGGTGCGCCTGGGCGCCAATCTGCAGATGGTCACGCTGGATCAGCGCCGCGCGAGCCTCGATCCCAACGCCACCGTGGCGGAAACCCTCACGGGCGGACGGGGCGACACGGTGACGGTCGGCGGGCAGACCAAGCACGTCATCGGCTACATGAAGGACTTCCTGTTCTCGCCCGAGCAGGCCCGCACGCCCGTGGGCGTGCTTTCGGGCGGGGAGCGCAACCGGCTGATGCTGGCGCGCGCCCTGGCGCAGCCCTCGAATCTGCTGGTGCTGGACGAGCCGACCAACGACCTCGACCTGGAAACCCTCGATCTCCTCCAGGAGATGATCACGGATTATTCCGGTACGGTCCTGCTGGTGAGCCACGACCGTGATTTCCTGGATCGGACCGTGAGCTCCGTGCTCGTGTCGGAAGGCGAGGGGCGCTGGATTGAATATGCGGGCGGCTACACCGACATGGTCGCCCAGCGCGGACAGGGCGTCCAGGCCCGCACGGTCGAGAAGGACGCCAAGCCCAGAAACGCCGACAAGCCGGCTCCGGCCGCGTCCCCGGCCGCGCAGCCGAAGCGCAAGCTCAGCTTCAACGAGCAGCACGATCTCAAGACCCTGCCCAGGCGCATGGAAGAGCTGGAGGCCAAGGTCGCCAAGGTGCAGGAGATCCTGGCCGATCCGGAGCTCTACGCGCGCGACCCCGCCCGATTCCAGAAGGCGATGGACACCCTGACAGCCCTGCAGACGGAACTGAGCGCCGCGGAGGAGCGGTGGCTGGAACTCGAGATGCTGCGCGAGGAGCTGGAGGGGTAAGAGAGCCCGCCAGCCCGCAGAGGCGAGCTATTCGCCGCCCGCTTCCAGCGTGAAGCCGGCCTTGATCATGACCTGATAATGGCGGACTTCGCCATTCTCGACATGGCCGCGGGTCTGCACCACCTCGAACCAGCGCAGGTTCCGCAAGGTCTGGCTCGCGCGCCGGATGGCGGTCTGGATCGCATCCTCGATGCTGGTCTCGGACGAGCCGACGAGCTCGACGATCTTGTAGACGTGATCTTCCATGAGACGCTCCATGCTGTGTGAGCTGAACTAGAGCATCGGGCCTAAAAGTGGACTTGCACTTTTGGGATCAACCCCGATGCTCCTCCTCTGGGCGGGCGCATCGTTCAACGCGGAAAACCGGGGCCACTTTTCACTGGCGTGGCCCTGCGGGTCGCTGACGCGGACCTCCGGTTCCGCACGATGCGCTAGAGCGCCAAGCGGAACTGCCCACGTCGCCGAAGCGCTCCGTAGCCATGGCCGCAGCGGATGCGGCCATGGCGGCACATGTAGGGCTCAATCGGCAAGTCAGGCCGCGACCGTCCTGCGGGCCGCGTCGATCTGGCTGTCGAGATGGGCCACCAGATCGCCCGGCAGATCCATCAGGGCCACGAGGCGGTCGAGATAGGCCTTCTCCTCCGGCGTGTCCGCGTCGCCGATGGCGACCCGGGAGGCCACGTAGAGTTCGGCGGCCTGCTCCTTCGTCCGGGGCAGGCGGGCGATGGCGGCCGCGTCCGCCGGCTTCGCCATCATGTCCAGCAGAAAGCCCTTCTCGTCGTTGCCGAGCCCGAGCTGCTGGATCTGCTCCTGGATCCGGGTGCTTTCCTCGCCGTCCAGATGGCCGTCCGACTTGGCGGCCGAGATCATGGCCTGGACGAGGGCGACGCCCATCTCATGGCCTTCCTTGTCCTGCTCCTCGTCCAGATGGAAGCCGCTGCCCGATGGCGGTTGGGAGGGAAGGCTCGCCGGCTGGCCGGGATTCGGGGCCTGCTTCGCCTGCCAGTCCTGGTAAGCCTTGAACGCCACGCTGGCGAGGACCGCGAGACCGCCCGCCTTCATCAGCGAGCCGCCCGCGGAGCGTCCTGCGCGGGAGCCCAGGATGAGGGACAGAAGGCTCCCGGCAGCCAGACCGCCGAGACCGCCTGGGAACTGGTCCGCGAGACCGCCCGACCCGCCCGGAGCGGCGCCCGTGCCGCCCTGCGGAGCCTGTGCGCCGCCGAAAGGCCCCTGCTGGCGCGGGGCTCCCTGATTGCGCATGAGGCCTTCCAGAATGCTGCCGAGGTTCATGTCCGTCCTCCCTGTGCCGAGCTTCGACATGGTGAAAAGACAAGGCGCTCGGAAGAGTTCCGGCGCGGCTGCGTCGAGGCGACAACTTCCGGGATCCGGTGCTGCTTCCCGTGCCGTGGGCGGGGGGCGGACCCGGTCGCCGGCCGCTTTATGCCTCGCGCGTATACGCCGCTACCTCCTGCTCGATGGCGCCGAAGATCGAGTGGCCGGACTTGTCCTTCATCTCGATCCGGATCGTGTCGCCGAAGCGCATGAAGGGAGTCCTGGCCTCGCCGTACCGGATCGTCTCGACCGTCCGCTGCTCCGCGATGCAGGAATAGCCGAGGCCGCCCTCGGCGACGGGCCTGCCCGGTCCGCCGTCTGGGTCCTTGTTGGAGACCGTGCCCGAGCCGATGATCGTGCCGGCGCCCAAGGGGCGCGTCTTGGCGGCATGGGCGATGAGGGTCGGGATGTCGAAGGTCATGTCGATGCCCGCATTGGGTTTGCCGAAAGGCTCGCCGTTGAGGCTGGAAAGCAGGGGCAGGTGCAGCTTGCCGCCGTCCCAGGCATCGCCCAGCTCGTCCGGCGTCACGGCGACCGGCGAGAGGGCGGAGGAGGGCTTCGACTGGAAGAAGCCGAAGCCCTTGGCGAGTTCGGCCGGGATGAGGTTTCGCAGCGAAACGTCGTTGACGAGCACCACGAGGCGGATCGAGGCTGCGGCTTCCTCCCGCGTGGCGGCCATGGGCACGTCCCCGGTGACGACGGCGATCTCCGCCTCGAAGTCGATCCCGTGCGCCTCGTCGACGGCGAGGATCGGGTCGCGCGGCCCGAGGAATGAGTCCGAGCCGCCCTGGTACATGAGCGGGTCGGTCCAGAAGGAGGCCGGCATCTCAGCTCCGCGAGCCTTGCGGACCAGCTCTACGTGATTCACATAGGCCGAACCGTCCGCCCATTGGTAAGAGCGCGGCAGGGGAGAGGCGCAGTCGTGCTCGTGGAAGCGGAAGGACGGGACGGATCCGTGCTCGAGCTGGTCCGCGAGGTCGCGCAGCCGGGGCTCGACTTTTTCCCAATCGTCCAGGGCTTGCTGAAGCGTCGGAACGATGAAAAATGCGTCCGTCGCGCGGGTGAGATCCTTCGAGACGACGACGAGACGGCCGTCACGGCCTTGATTGAGGGAAGAAAGCTTCATAGCCACCGACCGGGTTGTTATGGTTCTGTCAGCTTGCAACGAAACAGTTTCTGAGGAAACGCCTATGACAACGATGAAAAGAAGAAATTTCCTGAAGGGGGCCGGCCTTGCGGCGGCAGCCACCACGGTGGCCGCTCCAGCCATCGCGCAGAGCATGCCGGAAATCCGCTGGCGTTTGACCTCGAGCTTCCCGAAATCCCTCGATACGATCTTCGGCACCGCCCAGACCTTCGCCAAGTACATGGCCGAGGCGACCGACAACAAATTCCAGATCCAGGTCTTCGGACCCGGTGAACTCGTCGGCGGGCTCCAGGCCCTCGACGCCGTGCAGGACGGCACCGTGGAATGCGCCCACACCCCGGTCTATTTCTATATCGGTAAGGAGCCGGCGCTGGGCCTGGGCACGGGAATCCCCTTCGGTCTCAATGCGCGGCAGCAGCATTCCTGGTGGCATTTCGCTGGCGGCCGGGAAATCATCAACGAGGTTCTGGCGAAGTATAACTGCACCTCGCTGGTCTGCGGCAATTCCGGCACTCAGATGGGCGGCTTCTTCCGCAAGGAGATCAACACGGTCGAGGACCTGAAAGGCCTCAAGTTCCGCATCGGCGGCTTGGGCGGCCAGGTGCTGGCGAAGCTGGGAGTCGTGCCCCAGCAGATCGCCCCCGGCGACGTCTATCCGGCGCTCGAGCGCGGCACGCTCGACGCGGCCGAGTTCGTCGGCCCCTACGACGACGAGAAGCTGGGCTTCCTCAAGGTCGCCAAGTACTACTACGCCCCGGGCTGGTGGGAGGGCGGCGCGATGCTGCACCTCGTCATCAACCAGCAGAAATGGAACGAACTGCCGAAGCATTACCAGGCCATCATGCAGAACGCGTCCGAAGCCGCGAACAACTGGATGCTGGCGAAATACGACGCCGTGAACGGGCAAGCCCTGCGGCGCATGGTGGCGGGAGGCGCGGAGCTGCGCACCTTCTCCCAGCCCATCATGGAGGCGTCCCTCAAGGCCGCCAACGAGCTCTATGCCGAGCTCTCCGCCAAGAACGCGGACTTCAAGAAGGCCTACGATTCGATGGTCGCCTACCGGAGCGACGTGCTTCCCTGGTGGCAGCTCAACGAATATGCCTTCGACACCTTCATGATCCGCACGCGCGGACGGAGCTGAGAGGTTCCGCCCATCCCCGACGAGCGCCCGCCTGAAGGGGCGGTGGGCAAACCACTCAAGCATCAAGGGGAGGGCCTTTGGCTCTCCCCTTTCTTCATGGCTGCCCGGTGCGGCTCCTCGGGGCTGCCCTAGCGTGAGTGCGCATCTTTTAACGGAAAGCTTGATTATATTATAACGTTATTTATCTTTCTCCGGCAAAGCTGATTCATCTCGCGCCTGAGGGCGCGCTTTTTTTGCCTGGAGACGGTCATGGCGCAGGATATTCTCAAAATTGGCCTCGAGACGCTCGTCAACACGACGACAGCCGGAAGTCAGATCACTCCGAGCGTGACCGGCCTCGCCAATGGCGGCTGGGTCGTCACGTGGTCTGGAAACGGCACCCAGGCAGGCAACCTCGATGATACCGGCATTTTCCAGCAGGTCTATGCCGCCGACGGCTCGAAGGTCGGAGGCGAGACCCTCGTCAACACGGCGACCGCCGGAGCTCAGTCCTTCCCGACCGTAACGGCGCTCAGCGATGGCCGATGGGTGGTCGCCTGGAGCGACAACAGCAACATCTATCAGCAGGTCTTCGACCAAAATGGCAAGGCCGGCGGCCAGATTGCGGTCACGGCCCTTCCGAGCGGCTATGCGATGAACAATCCGAGCGTGACGGCTCTCCCCAATGGGCGATGGGTGGTCACGTGGTCCGGATACGGGGACAACAGCCTGTACGGTGTCTGCCAGAAGGTCTACGAGGCCGATGGGACCAGCAGCGCCGGTTCTTCCTGGGCTGTCGTCAACACCACGACCGACAACGCCCAGAGCATGCCCAGCGTCACGACCCTCGAGAACGGGGGCTGGGTCATCACGTGGCACGGGCAGGGGGCGACAGATACTGCCGGCATCTTCCAACAGGTCTATGCCGCGAACGGCACGCCCGTCGGGAACGAGACCCAGGTCAACTCGTGGCTCCCGGGGACACAATACAATTCGAGCGTGACGGCGCTCAAGGGTGGAGGTTGGGTCGTCACGTGGCAGGGGGAAGGTACCGACGACAACCTCGGCATCTACCAGCAGGTCTACGATGCCGCCGGTAACCGGGTCGGGGTCGAGACCCGCGTCAACACCACGACCATGTACTACGAGAGAGAGCCGTATGTGACGGCTCTGGCCAATGGCGGATGGGTCGTGACGTGGAACAACGGCGACGATACCTATCAACAGGTCTACGCCGCGGGGGGCGCGAAGATCGGGGCCGAGACGCTTGTTCATACGACGGCCAGCGGGTCCCAGAACGTGCAGGCCGTGACCGCGCTCAGCGATGGGAGCTGGGTGATCACCTGGCAGGGCAACGGCACTCAGGCCGGCAATGTCGATAGCTCCGGCATTTTCCAGCAGCACTTCAAGATCAACAACAGCCCGACGGGTCTCTCGGCCGACGTCAACAACGCGCTGAAGGAGACCGATCCCGCCGATACCGTGGTGGCGACGCTGACCGGACAGGACCCGGACCTGGGCGAGACCTTTACCTACGAACTGGTGACGGACGCGACCGGGAACACCAAGCTCGAAAGCGATGCCTTCAAGATCGTCGGCCATCAGATCCTGGCAAAGGCGGCCCTCGACGACCCCCAGGTCGGCACCAACACCCTGTGGGTCAAGGTCATCGATTCCGGTGGTCTGTTCACCGTGCAGCAGGTGACGTTCAGCGTCACGAACGTGAACGAAGCCCCGACGGGCCTCAACGTGGCGGGCGGTGTCGTTGCGGAAGGGGATCCTCTCGCGACCGTGGCGGCCACCCTCACGGGCCTCGACCCGGATGTCGGTGACAGCTTCACCTATGCGCTCGTGACGGATTTAACCGGCAACACCCCGGCCACGGACGCCCTGTTCGAGATCGTGGGCAATGAGATCCAGGTCAAGGCCGGTCTCGACGACCCGCAGGTCGGCCCCCACGAGCTGTGGGTGAAGGTGACGGACGCCGGCGGCCTGTCGACGGTGCAGAAGGTCACCATCACGGTCGGCAACGTGAACGAGGCGCCCACCCTCGATGCGACGGCCCGCGCCGTGCTGGAGGGCGATCCCCTCGCGACCGTGGCGGCCACGCTCCTGGGGCAGGATCCCGATACCGGCGACGTCCTGACCTATTCGCTCGTGACGGATTTGACCGGCAACACCCCCTTCATCAGCGACCTGTTCGAGATCGTGGGCGACGAGATCCGCGTCAAAGCTGGCCTCGACGATGCGCAGGTCGGCGCCTACGATCTGTGGGTGAAGGTCACGGATGCGGGTGGCCTGTCGGCGGTGCAGAAGGTGACGATCACGGTCGGCAACGTCAACGACGCGCCGGAGGCCCTGAAACTGGATGGCAGCGCGACCGGCGTGGCCGTGCTCGAGAACGCCTCCGTCATCGGCACCCTGTCGGGAACGGACCAGGACAGCGACAGCCTCCAGTGGGCGTTCGCGCAGGATGGCAACCCTGGCGGCATGTTCGTCATCGACGGCGATCAGATCAGGCTGGCTGACGGCAAGGTGCTGGATGTCGACGGGGCGGGTGCCGTCACCTCCTACACCATTC
>JBOZRS010000033.1:0-5162 GCA_050789065.1 Microvirga sp. | reverse complement strand
TCCGTGAAGCTGACCGCACCGTCCGCCAGAAGGCGGATCGACTGCAGGACCGCGTTCACGATTACCGGCTTGAACACGTTGAGCTCGAAATGGCCCTGGCTGCCGGCGAAGGTGACGGTGGTCTGGTTGCCCGCCACCTGGCAGCACAGCATCGTCATGGCCTCGGCCTGGGTGGGGTTCACCTTGCCGGGCATGATCGACGAGCCGGGCTCGTTCTCGGGCAGCGAGATCTCGCCGATGCCGGAGCGCGGGCCGGAGCCCATGAGACGGACGTCGTTGGCGATCTTGAACAGGCCGGCGGCGAGGCTCGCCAGCGCGCCGTGCGTGTAGACGAGCGCATCGTTCGAAGCGAGAGCCTCGAACTTGTTGGCCGCCGAGGTGAAGGGCAGGGCGGTGAGTTCCATCACCTTCGCGGCGAAGCGGTCGGCAAATTCCGGATGGGCGTTGAGGCCCGTGCCGACGGCGGTGCCGCCCTGGGCCAGAGCGTAGACGCCGGGCAGCGTCGCCTCGATGCGGGCGATGCCGAGCTGCACCTGGGCCGCATAGCCGGAAAATTCCTGGCCGAGAGTCACCGGGGTCGCGTCCTGGAGGTGCGTACGACCAATCTTCACGATGTCCTTGAAGGCCTCGGCCTTCTCGTTCAGCGCCTTGTGGAGGTGCTTGAGGGCAGGCAGGAGCCGGCTGTTGATCTCCCGTGCCACGGCGATGTGCATGGCGGTGGGGAAGGAGTCGTTCGATGACTGGCCCATGTTCACATGGTCGTTCGGGTGAACCGGCTTCTTGCTGCCGCGTTCGCCGCCGAGGCGCTCGATGGCGATATTCGAGAGAACCTCGTTCATGTTCATGTTGGACTGGGTACCCGAGCCCGTCTGCCAGACGACAAGCGGGAATTCGTCATCGTGCTTGCCCTGCACCACGTCGGCAGCCGCCGCCGTAATGGCATCGGCCAGCCGGGGCTCCAGCTTGCCAAGATCCTTGTTCACAAGCGCCGCAGCCTGCTTCACGATGGCCAGCGCATGGACGAGCGGCAGCGGCATCCGGTCGCCGCCGATGCGGAAGTTCTGGAGCGAGCGCTGCGTCTGGGCTCCCCAGAGCTTGTCGGCGGGAACTTCGATGGGGCCGAAGGTATCTGTTTCGGTGCGGGTTGAGGGCGACATCCTGACCTCTTTCTATGGAGTTGCGTGTTCTTATCTCAAACTCAGGCGCCCGCAACAGAGCGAACGCGCATAACGGCCTTGTAAATTCGGATGACGGATACTCTCGAAACGCCTCTTTTCCGCCCGCCTGCACCCAGGCCCCGCACCGAGCCGCTCGGGATGCTGGCCTTCCTGAGGGCCGTGCGCCAGAACCCTCTCGCGACCTGGATGGAGCAGCACTTCGACGAGCTGGTCCTCACTGGGGACGGGGTCCTGGGCCATATGACGGTCGTGAACGACCCGGCCGTCATCCGCCATGTCCTCGTGGACAACGCCGCGAATTACCGCAAGGACGACCTGCAGATCCGCATTCTCGCCCCGGGTCTGGGGCGGGGACTGCTCACGGCCGAGGGAGAGGAGTGGAAGCTCCAGCGCCGCACCATTGCGCCGCTTTTCACCCCGCGCAATGTCGCAAGCTTCTTCCCGGCCATGACCGGAGCAGCGGAGCGGCTCGTGCGGCGCTGGCAGCGACGTTCGGAGGGGCGCGTCGTCGACGCCTCGCTCGAAATGACCCGGGTTACCCTCGACGTGCTGGAGCGGACGATCTTCACCCACGGGGTGAAGCGGGACCCGGATGCGCTCGGCCGCGCCATCACACGCTATTTCGAGGGGCTGGGCCGGGTCGACCCGCTCGACATCTTCGGGTTCCCGGACTGGATCCCGCGGATCGGGCGCCTGCGCGCCAGGCCCGCCATCCGGTTCTTCGAGGAGGTGGTCAACGAACTCGTCGAGAGCCGCAGGAGCCTGCTCGCCCGTGGCGAGCCCGCGCCGCGCGATCTGCTGACCCTCCTTCTGGAGGCGGCGGACCCCGAGACGGGAAAAGGCCTCAGCGACATCGAGGTGCGGGCCAATATCGTGACGTTCATCGGGGCGGGGCACGAGACGACCGCCAATGCCCTGAGCTGGTCCCTCTATCTCCTGTCCCAGGACGAGAGGGCCCGCACAAGGATCGAGCGGGAGGTGGACGAGGTGCTGGGGCATGGGCCGGTTGAGCCGCATCATCTCGAACGCCTCGTCTATACCCGGGCCGTCATCGACGAGGCGCTCCGTCTCTATCCGCCGGCGCCCTTCATGAGCCGGGCCGCCCTGACCGACGACCGCATCGGGGATCTGCAGATTCCGGCGGGTTCCACGGTGGCGATCGCCCCTTACGTCCTTCACCGCCATCGCAAGCTGTGGGATCAGCCCGATGCCTTCCGGCCCGAGCGCTTTCTGCCCGATGAGCGGGGTCGCATCGACCGTTTCGCCTATCTGCCTTTCGGAGCCGGCCCCCGCGTCTGCATCGGCGCGAGCTTCGCGCTGCAGGAGGCCGTCATCGTCCTCGCGACCGTCGTCCGGGCCGTCCGGCTCGACCTCGTCGAGGGGCACGAGGTCGCTCCGCTGCAGCGGATCACCCTGCGGCCGAGCGGCGGCCTGCCGATGCGCCTGACGCATCGCGCGCAACGGTGACGAGAGATGGAGGCTTAGTTCTTCTTGCGGAAGGCGTCGAGGCTGACGACCTCAGCGCTGCCTGCGGCGTCCGCCGGCTTGGGGGGCTGGGCCTCCTCACCCTTGGGCTGCTCGGCCTTGGAGGCGGGAGCCTTCTCCGGCGCAGGCGTCTTCTCAGACAGGGGAGCGGATTTCTTCGGCTGCTTCAGTTCGACCGGTTCGGAGCCGTTGCCGCGAGCGGGCTGCGGCGCAGGAGGCGCCTCGACGACCTCCTCTTCCTCTTCCTCATCCTGGGTATCGAACTTGAGTCCGAACTGAACCGAAGGATCGAAGAAGCCGGTCAGCGCATCGAAGGGGATGAGCAGCCGTTCCGGGATGCCCGAGAAAGACAGGCCCACCTCGAAGGTGTGCTCTGTCACGTTGAGATCCCAGAACTGGTGCTGGAGGACGATGGTCATCTCCTGGGGATATTTTTCACGCAGGCGGTTCGAGAGGCGAACGCCCGGAAAATCCGTCTGGAAGGAGATGTAGAAATGGTGCTCGCCCGGAAGGCCGTCCTTCCCGGCATCGATCAGAACCTTGCGCACGACGCCTTTCAACGCGTCCTGCACCAGAAGATCGTAGCGGATCAGGTCTTTGCCGGCCATTGAGGAGCCCTTGTGAAAACTAAAGTGGAGGCTTCTGTTGCCAGGTGCCTCCGGACCCCGCCTAACGGTGCTAACCGCTAGGGCTTTGAGTCGGTCTTAGAGACTGCTTACGCAGCCACCGCAACCGGAGCATAGTTGTCGTTGGCAACTATTGAATCGGCCCGATAACGGCGGAACCATGCCGAGCAAAAGCCTGTCCTTTACGCCCTCGTCGATCCTATTTCGCCCCCGCCGAAACCCAAGCTCTGCCTGGGTTTCGGTGGAGGCGCCGGGTACCGCCCCCGGGTCCGATGGGTTTATTCCGACAGCCGTTTATCGCCATAGCCGGTCGCAAGACCGGCACAGCCAATATAGGGATGGCAGAGGGAATTTGAAAGAGTGGGGACAACCCGACCTCAGTCGAAAAGTGACTCGGAAGGGCGGCCTGGCTGCCCTATGATTGGGGTAGGAGCCTTTCATGCAAGCCTATCTCGATCTTCTGCGCCGCGTCATGGACGAAGGCGTCCGCAAGGACGACCGGACCGGTACTGGGACGCTTTCCGTCTTCGGTCACCAGATGCGTTTCGACCTCAGCCAGGGCTTTCCGCTCGTCACCACGAAGAAGCTCCATCTGCGGTCGATCATTCACGAACTGCTGTGGTTCCTGAAGGGCGACACCAATGTCCGCTATCTGCAGGAGAACGGCGTCACGATCTGGGACGAATGGGCCGACCAGAACGGCGATCTCGGCCCCGTCTACGGCAAGCAGTGGCGCTCCTGGGCCAAGCCCGGCGGCGGCACCGTGGACCAGATCCAGTGGGTCCTCGACGAGATCCGCCGCAATCCGGATTCCCGCCGCCTGATCGTCTCGGCGTGGAACCCGGCCGAGATCGACCAGATGGCGCTCGCCCCCTGCCATTGCCTGTTCCAGTTCTATGTCGCGGAGGGGCGGCTCTCGTGCCAGCTTTATCAGCGCTCGGCGGACGTGTTCCTGGGCGTGCCATATAAAGCTCATCTCACCCAATTTATGGAGCGCCTCAATGGCTTGCTGCGCAAGGCTTTTGCAGCCGGAACCCCAACCATAACAATATGGGCGTGACCTTGAGGCCTCTACTAGCCGGCGCTCTCGTGAGCCAGCCGCTTGAGAGGCATCGAATGCCATTGGTGCCGCTTAGTGGGCGCGATTGCTCTGAGCATCGCACTTTCGTCAAGAAGGCTCCGGAAGTCGCGTTGTTTGAGGAAGTGCTGGAGGTGCCGGCTGCACCCAGAACAGCGCTCCAAGCTGTCATCTTTGAGAAAGCGGTGGACGCTCAGGTGTTCCATAGACATTCGCCCGAGCGGGATCCCCTTAGAGCCCGTCCCGAAAAGGGTTGAGTGGCCGAGACCACTATGATTCCAGGAGAACGCGATCTTCTATGCCCTGCGCGGTGGCATTGCCTGGCGGCTGTTGCCGTCTGATCTGCCGCCCAAGAGCACCGTCTTCCGCTGGCTCAGCCTGTGGCGGGACACCGGTCTGTTTGAAACCATTAACCATCGGCTCGTCATGGCTGACCGGGAGCGGGTCGGCCGGGAAGCCTCGCCCACCGCCGCTGTGCTCGGCAGCCAAAGCGTAATGACTACGGAGAGCGGCGGATAGCGAGGCTATGATGCCGGCAAGAAGGTCAAAGGCTGTCAGCGCCAAGTGAAGGTTGACACCGACGGGCGCGGTCTGGTCCTGGAACTCCAGCCAGCGGACGTGCCGGACCGGGATGGGGCTTGCGTGGTCCTGCGCCTGTCGCGGCGCTCTTCCCATTCATCGCCACAGCGTTTGCCGACAGCGAGTTAAACTGGAATTTAGGTGATGGGGTCGATCAAGCGACGTTGTGTGTTGGCGTTGGAATGATCTCGGCGCCATCCTTAAATCTGACACCGG